>DATMLO010000091.1:0-22355 GCA_035570495.1 Allostellaceae bacterium
CGGCGGCTTCCGACCGGGCGCGCGGTGAGCACGTGCCCGACGCTGTGGTGCTGTTGTCGCCGGCCTGCGCCTCCTACGACCAGTTTCCCAATTTCGAGGTGCGCGGCGACACCTTCTGCCGGTTGGTGGGTGAGCTGCCCGGCGCGCATCCGTCTCGAGTGGTGTCGGCATGAGGTTCAACCGCCTCGATCAAAGCCCGGTGGCGCGCTGGTGGTGGACGGTCGACCGCTGGAGCCTCGGCGCGCTGCTTGCGCTGATGGCGATCGGTGCGATGCTGAGCATGACCGCGAGCCCGGCGGTCGCGGTGCGCATCGGCTACGACCCGATGCATTTCGTGAAGCGTCATCTGCTCGCGGTGCCGATCTCGATCGGGATCATGTTCGCCGTGTCGCTGCTGCCGCCGCGCAAGGTTCGCCATGCGGCGTTCGCGCTGTTCGGCGTATCGCTCTTAATGCTGATGGCGACGCTGGTCATCGGCACCGAGATCAAGGGCGCGCGGCGCTGGATCGATGTCGCGGGGCTCGGCATCCAGCCGTCGGAGCTGGTCAAGCCGACCTTCGCGATCGTCGCCGCCTGGCTGTTTGCCGAGCACCGGCGCAATCCGCGCGTGCCGGGCAACTGGATCTCGTGCGCGCTGTTTGTCGTGATCATCGGCATTCTCATCAAGCAGCCCGATATCGGCATGGCGGTGGTCGTCGCGACCGTGTGGTTCGCGCAATTCTTTATGGCGGGCCTGCGCTTCTATTGGCTGGGCATTGGCCTGGTCAGCGGCGCCTCGATGATGCTCGCCGCGTATGAGTGGCTGCCGCATGTTACCGACCGGATCAATCGCTTCCTCGACCCGAGCGCCGGCGATTCCTACCAGGTGCGGCGCTCGATCGAGGCGTTTTCCAGCGGCGGGATGTGGGGCAAGGGGCCCGGCGAGGGTACGGTCAAGGACTACCTGCCCGACGCGCATGCCGATTTTGTTTTCGCGGTGGCGGGCGAGGAATTCGGCCTCCTCGCTTGCGTGTTCATCGTGGGGATTTTTGCCTTCATCGTGTTGCGCGGCCTGTCGCGGCTGCTGCAGGAGCAGGATCAGTTCATCCTGCTCGCGGCTACCGGGCTCCTGCTGCAATTCGGCCTGCAGGCGATCATCAACCTGGCGTCGGAGCTGCGGCTGATCCCGACCAAGGGCATGACCCTGCCCTTCCTCAGTTATGGCATATCATCGATGCTGGCGCTGTCACTCGGGATGGGGATGCTGCTCGCGTTGACGCGGCGACGATTGGGCGGGGACGAGCTGTGAGTCCCCAAGAGAACAATACTTATGTCCTCGCGGCCGGCGGCACCGGCGGCCATCTGTTCCCGGCCGAGGCGGTCGGGCGTCTTTTGGTCGCGAACGGCGGCGCGGTGCATCTGTTGACCGACCGGCGCGCCGACGCGTTCGCCGCGGCCGTGCCGGGCGTGACGATCGACCTGGTGCGCGCCGGAAGGTTCGGCGGCGGGCCGCTGCACGCGGCGTATGGGCTCGCCGAGCTGGCGGTGGGCGTGGTCCAGGCGCGGCGGTTGTTGCGCCGGCTGGCGCCGGCGGCGGTGGTCGGGTTTGGCGGCTATCCGTCGGTGCCGACGATGCTCGCCGCGACCCAGCTCGGCCTGCCGACCTTGATCCACGAGCAGAATGTCGTGCTCGGCCGCGCCAACCGATTGCTGGCGCCGCGCGCCCGGCGCATCGCCACCGGCTTTGCCGCGACTCAAGGGCTGCGCGATACCGATCGTGGGCGCGCGATTCACACCGGTAACCCGGTGCGGCCGGCGATCCACGCCGTCGGCGCCGTACCCTACGCCGCGCCTGAGCGCGACGCACCGATCGAGCTGCTGGTCGTCGGCGGCAGCCAAGGTGCGCGGATTTTCGGCGAGATCGTGCCGCCGGCGTTGGCGCTGCTGCCGGCGGGATTGCGGGCGCGGCTGCGTGTGGCTCAGCAGGCGCGGCCCGAAGACAAGGATGCGGTGGTCGCGCAATACACGGCGCGGGGCATCGCAGCCGAGATCGCGACTTTCTTTGACGACATGTCGGCGCGGCTGCAGCGCGCGCATCTGGTGGTCTGCCGCGCCGGCGCGTCGACGATCGCCGAGCTTGCTGTCGCCGGGCGGCCGGCGATTCTCGTCCCCTACCCGCACGCGATGGACGATCACCAGACCGCCAATGCCAGCGCGTTCGCCGCATCGGGCGGCGGCTGGGTCATCGCGCAACCGGGGTTCACGCCCGACACGCTGGCCGAGCGGCTTGCCGATCTCTTCGTCGATCCCGCTGCGCTCGCCACCGCCGCCGGCGCGGCGCGGCACTCCGCGCGCGATGCCGCGGCCGAGCATCTGGCCCAGTTGGTGCACGGCCTCGCCCCGGCAAATGGCAGCCCGATGGAGCGCGCCGCATGAGATCGCTGCCGCAGGGGCTTGGCCTCATCCATTTTGTCGGCATCGGCGGCATTGGCATGAGCGGCATCGCCGAGGTGCTGCATAATCTCGGCTACCAGGTGCAGGGCAGCGATGTCGCCGACGGTAGCAATACGCGGCGGCTCGTCGAGCTGGGCATCCCGGTGATGATCGGCCACAAAGCGGAAAATCTCGGCGCCGCCGCGGTCGTCGTCGTGTCGTCGGCGATCAAGCCCGACAATGCCGAGCTGGTCGCCGCGCGCGCCCGGCGCGTGCCGGTCGTCAGGCGCGCCGAGATGCTCGGCGAACTGATGCGGCTGAAATGGGCGATCGCGGTCGCCGGGACGCACGGCAAGACCACGACGACATCGCTGATCGGCGCGCTGCTCGAGACAGCGCAGCTCGACCCGACCGTGATCAATGGCGGCATCATCAATGCCTACGGCACCAATACAAGGCTCGGCGACAGCGACTGGATGGTGGTCGAGGCCGACGAGAGCGACGGCACCTTTATCCGGCTGCCGGCGGCGGTCGCTGTCGTCACCAATATCGACCCCGAGCATCTCGACCATTATGGCGATGTCGCCGCGCTGCAGCAGGCCTTCGACAGTTTTGTCGCGAACATCCCGTTCTACGGTTTCGCGGTGCTGTGCATCGACCATCCGGTCGTCCAGGGGCTGGTGGCGCGCACCACCGAGCGGCGCATCCTGACTTACGGGTTCAGCCCGCAGGCCGATATCCGCGCGACGAATATGCGGCTCGCCGACGGCGGCACCGAATACGACGCGGTCATCACCGATCGCACGACCGGCAAGACCCGCACGATCCGCAACCTGTTCCTCGCAATGTATGGCGAGCACAACGTGCAGAACTCGCTGACGGTGATCGCCGTCGCCGCCGAGCTGAAGCTCGGCGACGCGGTGGTGCGGACGTGCCTGCGCACCTTCAAAGGCGTGCGGCGGCGTTTCACCAAGACCGGCGAGTGGAACGGCGTGCCGATCATCGACGATTACGGCCATCACCCGGTCGAGATCGCGGTGACGCTCAAGGCCGCGCGGTCGATCACCCCCGGCCGGGTCATCGCTGTCGTCCAGCCGCATCGCTACACGCGGCTCAACGATCTGTTCGAGGGGTTCTGCACCTGCTTTAACGACGCCGACATCGTGCTGGTCGCCGATGTCTACGCCGCCGGCGAGACGCCGATCGACGGCGTCGACCGCGGCGCGCTGGTAGCGGGGCTGGCGGCGCACGGTCATCGCAACCCGCTGGCGCTGGGCGGGCCGGACGAGTTGGCGGCGCTGGTGCGCGAGCTGGCAGCTCCGGGCGATATCGTCGTGTGCCTCGGGGCCGGTTCGATCACCAACTGGGCCAACGCGCTGCCCGCCGAGCTGGCGGCACTGGACCTCCAGCGGACCGTGGGGAGCCGGGTCGCATGATGGCGCCGGCTGCTGACATGCCCGTGACGCTGATCGACCGGCTGCCGCCGGTGCGCGGTCGCCTCGCCGCCAATGCGCCGATCGGCCCGCTGACCTGGTTCCGCGTCGGCGGCCCGGCGGAAGTGCTGTTTCGCCCGGCGGATGAAGCCGATCTTGCCGATTTCCTGAAGGCGCTGCCCGGGGATGTGCCGGTGACGGTCATCGGGGTCGGCTCGAATCTGCTGGTGCGCGACGGGGGGCTTCCCGGCGTCACGGTGCGGCTGGGGCGCGGATTTGCTGATGTCGAAGCCGGGGCTGATGAAATCCATGCCGGCGCCGGCGCGCTCGACCTCAACGTCGCGCTCACCGCGGCCGAGGCCGGGATCGCCGGCCTCGAGTTTTTGTCCGGCGTTCCCGGCACGATCGGCGGCGGCCTCCGAATGAACGCCGGCGCCTATGGCGGCGAGGTCAAAGACGTGCTGATCGAAGCCAGCGCCGTCGACCGCGCCGGCGTGATCCATCGCGTGACCGCCGCGGAATTGGGGCTGTCCTATCGCCATTCCGATGCGCCGAACGATTGGATTTTCACTGGCGCGCTGTTGCGCGGAACACGCGGCGAGCCGGCCGCGATCGCCGTGCGCATGAATGAGATCAAGGCGGCGCGCGAGGCCTCCCAGCCCATTCGCGCGCGGACGGGCGGCTCGACCTTCGCTAACCCGCCGGGCGACAACGCGTGGCGGCTGATCGACGAAGCCGGCTGTCGCGGCCTCACCCGCGGCGGTGCGATGGTGTCCGAGAAACACACGAACTTCCTGATCAACACCGGCAACGCGACCGCCGCCGATCTCGAAGGGCTCGGCGAGGAGGTGCGGCGCCGGGTGCATGCGAAATTCGGCATCGTGCTCGATTGGGAGATTCGCCGCGTTGGCCGACATGGCGGGGACGCCGCGCATGGCTAGGGCAGCGGCGGCCGGATCGGCGACCAGGGCCCCAGCACGGCCACGGCGGCGACGCGCCTCGCGTTCGCTGCGGCGCGCGGTGCTGTGGGGGGCGCCTCTGGCGCTCGTCGCGGGGCTGGGCATCGGCGCGGTGACGAGCGGCGCGATTCACCTGCCGCATTCGGTGCAGGACGCCACCGCGGCCGTGTTCGATTTTACCGGGCGGCTCGGGCTTGTCGTCACCGACATCCAGGTCAAGGGCCGGGAAACCACGGACACCGCGACAATCCTCGCCGCGCTTGACGCGCGCTACGGAACGCCGATCCTTGGCGTGAACCCGTCGCGCGCCAAGCAACAGCTCGAAGCCCTGCCCTGGGTGCGCTCGGCGTCGATCGAGCGCCGCCTGCCTGGCACGATCGTGGTCTCCCTTGTCGAGCGACGCCCGCTCGCGGTCTGGCAGCATGACGGCAAGCAGGAGCTGGTCGACCAGGACGGGACGGTGATCCCCGTCACCGACTTGTCGCGCTTTGCCAAATTGCCGACCGTGGTCGGCGACGACCAGGCGCGGCACGGCGCGGCGGAGCTGCTCGGGCTTTTGGCGAACGAACCGGACATCGCCTCGCGCGTCACCGCCGCGGTGCTGGTCGGCGACCGGCGCTGGAATGTGCGCATCGACAACACGCTCGATGTGATGCTGCCGGAAGACGACATCGCCGGCGCCTGGTCAAAGCTCGCGCAGCTGGAGCGCACGAATCAGATCCTGCAGCGCAATGTCGAGATCATCGACATGCGGCTGCCCGATCGGCTGGTGCTGCGCGTCACCGATACGACGGCGAAGGATGCGCCGGGGCCAAAGAAAATTCATGCGCTGGGGAAGAGCACATGAGCGCGAGGACAATCGCAGCGAAGTTACGGCCCGGCAAATCCGGCAACGGCGCATCGCCGCGACCGCGCCAGCTGGCACCGGTCAAGTCGCGCGGCAGCTTGATCGCGGGGGTCGATATCGGCTCGACCAAGATCTGCTGCTTTATCGCGCGGGTCGAAGGCGCCGAACCGCGCATTCTCGGTATCGGCCATCAGGTGGCGCGCGGCATCAAATCGGGCGCGATCCTTAATCTCGACGAGGTCGCTGAATCGATCCGCACCGCGGTGCACGCCGCCGAGGAGATGGCGGACGAGACGATCGAAAGCGTCGCGGTGAGCCTCTCCGCCGGGTTTGGTCCGTCGCGCATGGTCAAGGCAGAGATCGGCGTCGGCGGCCGCGAAATCAGCGACAGCGATATGCGCCACGTGCTCGAACGCGGCTACGCGATGCGCGATTCCGGCGACCGCGCGGTGATCCATTCCTTCCCCGTCGGCTTTTCGATCGACGACAGCCGCGGCATCCGCGACCCGCGCGGCATGATCGGCACGCGGCTTGGCGTCAACATGCATGTCGTCACCGCCGCCGCGAGCGCGGTGCGCAATCACAGCGCGGCGATCGCCCGCTCGATGCTCGAGCCGGATGCCTTTGTCGTCAGCCCCTATGCGGCGGGCCTGTCGTGCCTGGTCGAGGACGAGATGAACCTCGGGGTCACCGTCATCGACATGGGTGGCGGAACGACGACGATCGGCGTCTTTGTCGCCGGCAATCTGGTGTTCACTGATTCGGTGCCGGTTGGCGGCGGCCACGTGACCAACGACATCGCGCGCGGCCTGTCGACACCGCTCGCCCAGGCCGAGCGGATGAAGGCGCTGTTTGGCAGCGCCATCGCCACGACGCTCGACGAGCGCGAGATGATCGCGGTGCCGCAGATCGGCGAGGAGGAAGACGGTCACGTCAACCACGTGCCTAAATCGATGCTGGTGCGGGTCATCGCGCCGCGCATCGAGGAAACCTTGGAGATGGTGCGCAACCGACTCGAGGCCGGCGGCTCCGACAAGATCGCCGGGCGCCGCGTGGTGCTGACCGGCGGCGCCTGCCAGCTGCACGGAGTGAAGGAGCTGGCCGGGCTGATCCTCGACAAGCAGGTGCGGGTCGGGCGGCCGCTCAGGGTCAAGGGGCTGGCCGAATCGACGCATGGCCCGGCCTTTTCGACAGCGGCGGGCTTGCTGCGTTTCGCGATGTCGGAGCGCACCGAGCGGCCCCGCGCCGCCCGCGTTGCCTCGCGCGGCATTTTCGGCCGGGTATCGAATCTGATCAGGGAGTATTTTTAAGCTGCGGATCGATTTTTTCCTGGCTCCGGGCATGGCGTTTGCGACAGATCGGGCAAATCGCGTAGAATCGGCTTGGCGCCAGCGGATCGGCGGCCGGAGACTGGCCGATCCGGTCGCGATCCGCGGCATAAGTACAGAGGAGCCGGCACCGGGCCGGACCAAGGGCAGCAGCCGCGCGTGGCGTGGAGGGATTGATGATTAACCTGAGTATCCCGAGAGACGAGCTGGAGCTTAAGCCCCGCATTACCGTCATCGGGGTCGGCGGCGCCGGAGGCAACGCGGTCAACAACATGATCCGCTCCAACCTCATCGGCTGCGAGTTCATCGCCTGCAACACCGACGCGCAGTCGCTTCAGCTGTCAGCAGCGCCGCGCAAGATCCAGCTCGGCATAGGCGTGACGCGCGGGCTGGGGGCGGGATCGCGACCCGATGTCGGTCGCGCGGCCGCCGAGGAAGCGATCGACGATCTGCTCGAGTCGCTGCAAGGCTCGAACATGGTGTTCATCACCGCCGGAATGGGCGGCGGCACCGGCAGCGGCGCGGCGCCCGTTATCGCCCGCATCGCTCGTGAATCCGGCATTTTGACCGTCGGAGTCGTCACCAAGCCGTTCCACTTCGAGGGCGTGCACCGGATGCGCACGGCGGAGTCGGCGATCGAGGAACTGCAGAAGTTTGTCGACACGCTGATCATCATCCCAAACCAGAATTTGTTCCGCGTCGCCAACGAGCGCACCACCTTCGCCGACGCGTTCAAGATGGCCGACGACGTGCTGCATGCCGGTGTGCGCGGAGTCACCGATCTGATGGTGATGCCCGGTCTCATCAATCTCGACTTCGCCGATATCCGCACCGTGATGAGCGAGATGGGCAAGGCGATGATGGGCACCGGCGAGGCCGAGGGCGAACGCCGCGCGGTCGACGCGGCCGAGGCGGCGATCTCCAACCCGCTGCTCGAAGACGTCTCGATGAAGGGCGCGCGCGGCGTGCTCATCAACATCACCGGCGGGCTCGACATGACCCTGTTCGAGGTCGACGAGGCCGCCAATCGCGTGCGGGAGGAAGTCGACCCCAACGCCAACATCATTTTTGGCTCAACCTTTGACGAGAAGCTGCAGGGCAAGATGCGCATCTCGGTGGTCGCCACCGGCATCGACGGCGAAGGCCCGCAAGGCGAGCGGGCGCCGACCCTGACGACGCGGATGCCCGAGTCCGGCGCCGCGCTGCGCGGCGGCTATACCCAGCCGATGCTGACGCAGAACGCGGTGCCGGCGCCGCGCGCCGAATTGCGCGCCCAAGTGCCGATGCCGACTTTGCCCGCCGCCGAACCGCCGCCGGCCGCTGCCGAAGCCGCGGAAAGCGCCGCTGTGCGCAGCGGTGCCTTCATCGCGCCAAAGCCGGTCGATCCTGGCACACCGCGGCAAGTGCCGCTGGCCCATCCCGCGATCCCGCCAGCCGCCGATCCCGCCGCGCGTCCGCGCGCCCGCGGGCCGAGCCTCATCGAGCGCGTGACCGGCGTCGGGCGCGGCCGCGTGGCCGCGCCAACAGTAGCTCCACCAGCGCCGCAGGCTGCGCCGGTCGCACCCGTTGCCGCGCCGCGCCAGCCCCCCGCCATTCCGCCGGCGGCGCAGCCGCGCCAGAACCAGCCGCGACTGGCGCCGCTGGACCCCGAAGAGCGAGGCGCCGGCAGCAAGGAAGACGACCTCCTCGACATCCCGGCCTTCCTGCGTCGCCAAGCGAATTAGCCGAATCGCCTGCGCGCTCGCCGCGACGCCCCTAGGGCGCCGCGCACGCGCGTGTGCGGCACCTCCTTTAACTACATGATTTTATTTAGAAAATTGGCCCCGTTGCGTGCAACAAACTGCAACAAAGAGTGATTTGTAACAGCCCCGGGCCATTGGCTAGCTTGCGCGTCGGGGTCGTTGCATTTTTAAAACGCAAGGGGCTGTGGTGGGGGACAAAGGCATCGTTCGGCAGCGGACACTAGCAAAGGCGGCGACATGCCGCGGTATCGGGCTTCATAGCGGCACGCACGTCACGATGACGTTGCGGCCCGCGGCGCCTGGCACCGGCATCGTCTTCCACCGGGTCGACGCGGGCGCCGAGATCAAGGCGCTGTGGACCAACACCGTCAACGCCACGCTGTGCACCGTTCTTTCGAATGGCGAAGGCATCGAGATCAAGACCGTCGAGCATTTGATGGCGGCGCTGGCCGGCAGCGGCATCGACAACGCGATCGTCGAGCTCGACGGCAACGAAGTGCCGGCGATGGACGGCAGCTCCGCTCCGTTCCTGTCGCTGATCGACCAGGCCGGCACCGTCTGGCAGGACCTGCCACGGCGCGCGATCAAGGTGCTGAAGCCGGTGGAAATCGCCAGCCAGGGCGCGAGCGCCGCGCTGCTCCCTGATCACGGCTTCTCGATGAGCTTTGAGATCGAGTTCGAAAATCCGCTGATCCGCTTTCAGGACATGGCGCTTTCGTTCGAGGCGGATACATTCCGCACCGAGCTGAGCCGCGCTCGCAGCTTTGGCATGCTCGAGGATGTCGAGCGGCTGAAGGCCGCCGGTCTCGTGCAGGGCGGATCGCTCGAAAATGCCGTGGTCGTCAGCGGCGACCGGGTGCTGAACCGCGGCGGTCTGCGCTATGCCGACGAATTCGTCCGCCACAAGCTGCTCGACGCTGTCGGCGATCTGTATCTCGCCGGCGGGCCGATCATCGGTCATTTCCGCGGCTCGCGCTCGGGTCATGCCCATACGCGAATGCTGCTCGCCGCGCTGTTCGCCGATCCCGCGGCGTGGTGCGAGACGACGATTGCCGACACCCCCGACCTGCCGGCGATCGCCTGGCCAGAGCGGGAGCGCGCCCGCGCCTGAAACTCTCGGCGTTGCGGCAATCCGTGCTATAAGCCCGCCGCGTTGCGTCATGTAGGCTCGGGTCGATGATACCCCTGTTGCGTTCGCTGTCCTCAGGATCGCGCGTTTCGTCGCGCCTCGGCGCCGGGTTGCTGGTGCTTGCCCTCGCCGCTTGCGGCGGCGGTCCCAAGAACGAAGCCTATATCGAAAAGCCGGTTGACGATCTGTACAACACGGCGATGGACCAGATGGTCAACTCGGATTACGACAAGGCCGCGACGACCTTTGGGCAAGTCGAAAGCCAGCACCCCTATTCGGTGTGGGCGACCAAGTCACAGTTGATGGCGATCTACGCCGACTACGCCAATGGCAAGTTCGACGACGCGATCCTTGCTTCCGACCGCTTTATCCAGCTGCACCCCGGCAACAAGGACATCGCCTACGCCTATTACGTCAAGGCGATCTGCTACTACATCCAGATCACCGATGTCGGCCGCGACCAGAAAACCACCGAGCAGGCGGTCAAGGCGCTCGAAGACGTCGTGCGCCGCTTCCCCGACAGCAAATATGCGCAGGATGCCAAGCTCAAGCTCGACTTCACGCACGACCACCTCGCCGGCAAGGAGATGGAAATCGGCCGCTACTATTTGAAGCAGGGCGAGTATCTGGCGGCGATGAACCGTTTTAAGCGGGTGATCGACAATTACCAGACCACGACGCATGTGCCGGAGGCGCTGGAACGCCTGGTCGAATGCGATCTGGCTTTGGGGCTCACCAAGGAAGCCCAGGCAAACGCGGCGGTGTTGGGCTACAACTATCCCGGCAGCCATTGGTACGAAGACGCCTACGCGCTGCTCGCGGGCGGCTCCGTGCCCGGCGAACCCCATAAAAGCTGGCTGTTTGGCCTGTTCTAAGCGGGCAGGGAAGCCGGACCACATTACAAAAACTTAAGTGTTGATCTGCCGCCTGGTGATCTATGTCGGCGCTGGCGCTCCGCTGCGGGCGCAAGAGACGCAAAGCCGCATTCCCGAACGAGTGGTCAGCGGCGTAAAACCCACCACGGCGCGTATTTACGGGCGTAACACCAAGGCTTGAACCAGGGGAGGATCCCGGATGCTAAGGCGGCTTGTCATTGTCGCTGTTCTTGTCGCGAGCGCTGGCCTTATCACAAGCGCGGGGCCGGCCAGCCAGACGGCGTTGGCGGCCGACCAAACGCAGGGCATCAGCGGCGTGTTCCTGACCACGCGCTACCCGGCGCTGACGGTCAAGGCCGGCGAGACGACCACGGTCGACCTGTCGATCCACAACTACAAGCTGCCGCCGCAGGATTTCGTGCTGTCGGTTCCCGAAATCGCCCAGGGATGGAAGGCGACCGTGCTCGGCGGCGGCCAGCCCGTGGCCGCGGTTGAAGTCGCACCGGACTCGGACGAAAGCCTGCAACTCCGCCTCGAACCGCCATCCGGCGCCGGACAGGGCGACTATCACTTTACGGTCGAGGCCAAGAGCGGCACCCAGGATCTGAAGCTGCCGATCACCGTGACGGTCGGTCAGGAGGTCCCGGCCAAGCTGAAAATGACGACCAATTTCCCGGATTTGCGCGGCACCGCGACGACCGCTTTCAAGTACCGGGTGACGGTGACCAATGACAGCGGGCGCAACGCGACGATCAACATGACCGCCGACGCGCCGAAAAACTTCCAGGTGACGTTTTCCGAGGCCTTTGGCTCGCAGCAGCTCACCAGCATCCCGGTCGAGGCCGGCAAGTCGAAGGATCTCGACGCCTCGCTGAGCCTGCCGCACGAGACCGCCGCCGGCGACTATAAGCTGACGATCCACGCGAGGACCGAACAGGCCAGCGCCGACCTTCCAGTGTCGCTGACCATTATCGGCCAGCCGCGCCTGTCGGTATCGGGCGAAGGCGGCCGACTGTCGGGCGATGCCTATGCCGGGCAGGAAAGTCAGCTGACCGTCGTGCTGAAAAATGACGGAAGCGAAGCGGCGCGCGATGTCGATCTGTCGGCGTCGGCGCCCGAAGGCTGGAAGACGACATTCGACCCCAAGACCGTACAGGAGATCGACGCCGGCAAGTCGCAGGACGTCAAGCTGACGATGACGCCGTCGGCGAGAGCGATCGCCGGCGACTATCAGATGACGGTGCGCGCCGCGGCGACCGGCGGGATTTCCGAGTCGGCAACCTTCCGCATCACGGTGCTGACCTCGACGCTGTGGGGAGCAATCGGCATCGCAATCATCGCGGTGGCGCTCCTGGTTGTCGTCTTCGCCGTCGCCCGCTTCGGCCGCCGCTAGCGGCCGGCGCGGGAGACACGGCGATGGCGGGCGATATCGTTATCGAGGCGCGCGCGCTGACCAAGCGCTACGGCGCGAACCTCGCGGTCGATCATGTCGACTTCGAGGTCGCGGCGGGCGAGATCGTCGGCATCCTCGGGCCCAACGGTTCGGGCAAGACGACGACGATCCTGATGCTCTTGGGCCTCACCGAGCCGACCAGCGGGCAGGCGTTCGTCGCCGGGTTCGACCCGTTGCGCGACCCGCTCGAGGTCAAGCGGCGGGTCGGCTATCTGCCCGATCAGATCGGCTTTTACGAGAACATGTCGGCGCGCGACAACCTGGCCTATACGGGGCGACTCGCCGGGCTCTCACGGCGCGAGATCGACGAGCGCTTTGACGCCGCGCTCGACCGGGTCGGGCTCGGGCATGTTGCCCACTCGCGGGTCACGACCTATTCGCAAGGCATGCGGCAGCGGCTGGGCCTCGCGGAAATCCTCATGAAGCGGCCGAGCGTCGCGGTGCTCGACGAGCCGACCACCGCGCTCGACCCGCATTCGACGCAGGAATTCCTCGACATGATCCGCGGGCTGAAGGCCGACGGAACCGCGGTGCTCCTGTCGTCGCACCATCTCGACCAGGTGCAGAGTGTGTGCGACCGGGTGGCGCTGTTCAATCGCGGCAAGCTCGCTTTGTCGGGCACCGTGACGGAGCTGGCGTCGCAGGTGCTCGGCGGCGGCCATGTGATCGACGTCGAGGCGCAGGGCGACAGGGTGCCGGAACTGCTCGCGGAGATTCCCGGCGCGGTTCGCGTGCAGCCGCTGGGCGGCGATCGCTACCGGGTCGACGGCCAGCGCGATCTGCGCAGCGCCATCGCGCGGCATCTCGCCGACAAGGTCGAGCTAACCGGCATCTATTTCGCCACGCCGAGCCTCAACGAGGTGTATGCGCGATATTTTCAGGAGGCGCGCGATGCAGTCGAGTAGACGCGGCTCGCCGTGGACCGGTCTCGGCACGGTCGTCGCCAAGGAGACGGCGGATCATCTGTCGAGCGCGCGGATGCGCATCCTCGAAGCGCTGGTTTTTCTGACCGCGCTCTATGCGGCGTTCTCGGCGATCCAGGCAATCCGCCAAACGATCGGCGAAAGCCCGTTTCTGTTCTTGCGACTGCTCACGATGGAACCGTCGGATCAGTTGCCGTTCTCGTTTATCGCGCTGCTCACCTTTCTCATTCCGCTAGTGGCGATCGCGCTCGCGTTCGACGCGGTCAATGGCGAGTTCAACCGCCGCACCTTGAGCCGGGTGCTTGCCCAGCCGATCTACCGGGACGCGCTGCTGTTGGGGAAATTTTTGGGCGCGCTGTTGTCGCTCACTATCGCGCTGGTCACGCTGTGGCTGCTGGTCATCGGCTTGGGGTTGTTGCTTCTCGGGCTACCGCCGAGCAGCGAGGAAATGATACGAATGCTTGGCTTTCTGGTCGCGACGATCGCCTATGGCGGTGTCTGGCTGGCGCTGGCGATGCTGTTCTCGGTGGTGTTCCGCGCACCGGCCACCGCGGCGCTCGCGGCGCTCGGCACGTGGCTCGTCATGGCGCTGTTCTGGACGTTCATCGGACAGATCGTGACGCCGCTGATCGCCGGCCCCCCCGAAGGGCTGCTCGGCCCGAACCTCACCTACATCAATGTCGAACAGGCCATCGATCGGCTCGCGCCCAACGTACTTTACGGCGAAGCGACGCGGGCGCTGCTCGACCCAACGACACGCGCGCTCGGCCCGATGCTGGTGACGGTGAGTGAAGCGCGGGCCCTAGTGCTGGGCGCGCCGCTGCCGGTGACGCAGAGCTTTGTGCTGATCTGGCCACAGCTCACCGGGCTGATCGCGGCGACGATCCTGATCTACGCGATTGCCTATGTGCTGTTCCAGCGCCAGGAGATTCGCGCGTAGTACGCGATGTCATCGCGAAGTGCTGAAAGCGCCGCGACAATCTCCCGCAGAAAAGGCCTAAACCGGCGGGAGATTGCTTCGCTACGCTCGCAATGACGCGCCGGATATCTGGTAAACTGCGCGGATGCTTCTCGGCCTGACGATCAGAGACGTCGTGTTGATCGACCGGCTCAGCCTCGCCTTTCGGCCGGGGCTGTGCGTGCTGACCGGTGAGACCGGCGCCGGCAAGTCGATCCTCCTTGACGCGCTGGGTCTGGCGCTCGGCCGGCGCGCCGAGGCCGGTCTGGTGCGGCCGGGCGCCGAGCAGGCCGTCGTCACCGCCGAATTCGCGGTGACGGCCAGCCATCCCGCCGCGACGATCCTTTCGGAAGCCGGTATCGCGATTGATCTGTCGGGCTCGATCGTCGTGCGCCGGACGCTCGGCGCCGACGGGCGCAGCCGCGCCTTTGTCAATGACGAGCCGACCAGCGTGTCGCTGCTGCGTGCGCTCGGCGACACGCTGGTCGAAATCCAGGGTCAGGGCGAGCAGCACGGCCTGTTCGATTCGGCGACGCATCGCGAGCTGCTCGATGCGCTGTCGAACGGCGATGTCGCGGCGCTGGCCACCGCGTGGCGCGGCTGGCGCGACGCGCGGCGCGAAGCCGAGGAAGCGGCGCGGGCGCTCGCCGCGAACCGCGCCGAGGAAGATTTGCTGCGCCACGAGCACGCCGAGCTCGAGGCGCTGGCGCCAGAGGCCGACGAGGAAGACCGACTCTCGGCCCGCCGCCTGCTGCTGCAAAACGCCGAGCGGCTCGGCGAGACGATCCGCGAAGCGGTCGACGAGATCGACGGCGAGGGTGGCGCCCTCGCGGCGCTGGCACGGGCGCTGCGCCGGCTGACCCGCGCCGCCGACCGCGCGCAAGGGCTGCTCGACGGCGCCGTTGCCGCCGCCGAGCGGGCCGCGAGCGAAACCGAGGAAGCGCTTACCGCGCTCACCGCCGCGGCGCAGTCGCTGGAGCTCGACCCGCGCGCGTTGGAGCAGGTCGAGGAGCGGCTGTTCGCGCTGCGCGCCACCGCCCGCAAGCACAATATCGCCGTCGCCGATTTGCCGCTGCTGCGCGAGAAGATATCGGAGCGCCTCACGCTGATCGACGCCGGCACAGAGAACGCGATCGTCTGGGAGAAAAAAGCCGCGGCGCTGCGCGAGACCTACGTGGCCGCCGCGGCGCGCATATCCGAAGCGCGCGAGAAGGCGGCGAAACGGCTCGACGCGGCAGCCGCCGCCGAATTAAAGCCGCTGCGCCTCGACAAGGCGCGGTTCCGCACCGTGCTGACCCCGCTCACCGAGGCGGAATGGAGCGAGCATGGTAGCGAACGGGTCAGCTTCGAGGTCGCGACCAACCCCGGCGCGCCATTCGGGCCGCTGGCGCGCATCGCCTCGGGTGGCGAGTTGTCACGTTTTCTCTTGGCGCTGAAGCTGGTGTTGGCTGGCGTCTCGTCGGTGCCGACACTGATTTTCGACGAGGTCGATAGCGGTATCGGCGGTGCGGTCGCCGCTGCGGTCGGCGAGCGGCTGCAGCGCCTTGGCGCGAGCCTGCAGGTGCTGGTCGTAACGCATTCGCCGCAAGTCGCGGCGCGCGGCGCGCATCACTGGCGGGTCGCCAAGCTCGACGCGCAGAAGAGCGCCGTCACCCGCGTCGAGGAGCTCGACCCCGATACGCGGCAGGAGGAAATCGCGCGGATGCTATCGGGCAGCACTGTCACCGCCGAGGCGCGTGCCGCGGCGGCGAGCCTCATCGCCGGAGCAAAAGCGGCATGACGGTCGAAAACCTCACCGAAACCGAGGCCGCGGCCGAGCTCGAACGCCTCGCCAGGGAGATCGCGCATCACGACCAGCTCTATTACGCGAAGGATGCGCCCGAGGTCAGTGACGCCGAATACGACGAGCTGCGCAAGCGCAACAACGCGATCGAGGCGCAGTTTCCCGAGCTGATCCGGGAAGACAGCCCGTCGCGCCGGGTCGGTGTGACGCCAGCGGCCGGCTTCGCAAAGGTCACGCACGCGGTTCCGATGTTGTCGCTCGAAAACGCGTTCGACGAGCAGGACGTGCGCGACTTTTTTGCCGGCATCCGCAATTTCTTCCGCCGACCGGAAGATGTCGCGCGCGTCGCCGAAGACGCGATCGAGGTCATGGCCGAACCCAAGATCGACGGGCTTTCGGCGGCGCTGCGCTATGAGCACGGCAAGCTGGTGCTCGGCGCGACGCGCGGCGATGGCGTCACTGGGGAGGATGTGACGCAGAACCTGCGTACCTTACGCGACGTGCCGAAAACGCTCACCGGCAAGGGTTGGCCGGACGTCGTCGAGGTCAGGGGCGAAGTCTACATGGAGCGCGAAGGGTTTTTCGCGGTCAACGCCGAGCGCGAGACCGCGGGCGAGCCGGTTTTCGCCAACCCACGCAATGTCGCGGCGGGCTCGCTGCGCCAGCTCGACCCGGCGATCACCGCGCGGCGCCCGCTCAAATTCTTCGCCTATCACTGGGGCGAGACCAGCGCACCGTTTGCCAAGACCCATGCCGAGGCGCTCGACAAGTTCCGCGAGTGGGGTTTTACGGTGAACCCACGCTCGCGGCTGTGCCGCGGAGTCGACGAGGTGCTGGCGGCCTATCGCGAGACCGGCGCGGACCGCGCCGAGCTGGCGTATGACATCGATGGCGTCGTCTACAAGGTCAACGATCTCGGCCTGCAGCAGCGGCTGGGGTTTGTCAGCCGCGCGCCGCGCTGGGCACTGGCGCATAAGTTCCCGGCGCAGCAGGCGCAGACGGTCATCGAAAAGATCGACATCCAGGTCGGCCGCATGGGAACGCTGACTCCGGTGGCGTTTCTCGCGCCGATCACCGTGGGCGGTGTCGTCGTGCAGCGGGCAACGCTGCATAACGAAGACGAGATCGAGCGTAAGGACATCCGCGAGGGCGATACGGTCGTCATCCAGCGCGCCGGTGACGTGATCCCGCAGGTTGTCTCTGTCGTCTTGGATAAGCGGCCGGCCAATTCGGCGCCGTACAAGTTTCCTGACAAATGTCCCCGATGCGGCAGTCTCGTCGTTCGCGAGCCCGGCTTTGTCGCGAAGCGCTGCACTGGAGGTTTGATCTGCCCCGCGCAAGCGGTCGAACGATTGAAGCATTTTGTCGCGCGCGACTGTTTCGATATCGAGGGAATGGGCGCGAAGCATATCGCCGCGTTCTGGGGAGACGGCCTCATCCGCGGCCCCGGCGATATCTTCCGGCTCGAGGCGGAGCAATTGATGGGCCGCGAAGGCTGGGGTGAGCTGAGCGCCGGCAATTTGATCCGGGCGATCGATGAGCGGCGGCGCATCACGCTCGACCGGTTCATCAATGCGCTCGGCATCCCGCAAGTCGGCCAGGCGACGGCGCGGCTGCTCGCGCGGCATTATCGATCGCTGGAGAATTGGCGGCGCGAGATGGACGCGGCGCAGGCCGAGGACAGCCCGGCACGCGTCGGGTTACTCGACGTGCACGGAATCGGCGGCGATATGGCCGCGGACATCATCGGCTTCTTTGCCGAGCCGCATAACCGCGAACTGCTTGACGATCTGGCGCACGAAGTCGAGGTTATCGACTATGAGGCGCCGAGCCGCGGCGGCGCGGTCGCCTCGCCGCTCGCCGGCAAGACGATCGTCTTTACCGGCGGGCTCGAAACGATGAGCCGATCCGAGGCCAAGGCACGCGCCGAGGCCCTCGGCGCGAATGTTGCGAGCGCGGTGTCGGCCAAAACCAATTTTGTCGTTGTCGGCGCGGATGCCGGGTCGAAGGCGACCAAGGCGGCTTCGCTCGGTGTGACGATGCTCGACGAAAGCGCGTGGCTGAAGCTCGCCGGGCTCGAGGACGCGCCCGAAGGTACGGCCAGTAGCGCGCCCCTGGGCGCGAACTAGGCACTGTGCGGGGGATGGGGGCAGCAGGAGCGTGACGCTCAGCGAGACCTTGGACTGGCCGGAAATGGCGGTCAGCGAGACGGCGCCGACGGAGGAAGATCGTTTCGATACGCTCGCCATCGTCATCGCCGATGACGAGCCGGTCGACGAGGATGCGCTGCCCGAGCCTCGCCTCGCCGCGACGCCGTTCTTTATCGAATTCGACGAGCCGGTGCAGCTCGACCCCGAGCGCTCGGGGCTGATCTGGGAATTGCCGCCGATGGTGAGCCGCGCGATCGAGCTGCGCTCGCCGCTGGTCTCACTACTGGTTCACCTGCTACCGCTGCTCGGCATTCTCATCTTTCCGCTGCTGATGGTCGAGCCGCCGCCGCCGATCCCGGTGCAGCTGGTTTTCGAACAGCCACCCCCTCCGCCGCCACCGCAGCAGCAACAACAGCCCCAAAAACCGCAGCCCAAGTTCGAGGTGCCGCCGCACGGGCCGCTTTCCTCGGTCGATCAAGGCGTCGTGAAGCCGCCGGACCTGGGCCGAACGCCAGACCCGGTGCAAAACCCCGCCGCCGGTCCGCAACAGCAAACGACAAGCGACACCCAAACCGCGACGGCGACGCAGAGCCCGCCGATGCCACCGCCGAAACCGGTACCGCCGAAAGACCATCAGTCGGCATTCCAGCTGAAACCGTCGGGCGCGCAGACGCCGCACCACGAAGAGACGCCGCACGCGGTACCGCATGCGGCGCGCTACGCCGGGCCGGCAGCTTCGCGCGACGAATACCTCGCCTATCTGGTCTCGCTGACCCGGCAGCATATGAACCTGCTGCCGCTGTCGTTTATCGCGGGCAGGAACGGCGAAACGGTCATCTCGGTCACGGTCTACGATAACGGCGGTATCGGACCGATCGGCGTCGTGCGTAGTTCGGGCTACGCCGATATCGACCAGCGGATCGGGGAAATGGTCCGCGCGGTCGGCAAGTTTCCGCCGCTGCCGCAATGGTATCAGGGGAATGCGGTGCAGCTCGAACTGACCCTCAAATTCCCCGAGGCGCTGGAACACAGCGAATGAACGACAGCTCCCGCGCCAATGGCGGTATCGATCCGATCGTCGTCTCGGTCATCCAGCATCGCCTCCTGGCGATCGTCGCCGAGATGGGCGAGGCGATGCTGCGCACCGCCTATTCGCAGATCCTCAATTCGAGCCGCGACTTTTCGACCGCGATCTGCGATCTCAATGGTAGGCTGATCGCCCAGGCCGAACACGTGCCGATCCATGTCGGCGCCCTGCCCTTCGCCGCGCGGGCCGTGACCGAATTTTTTGGCGACGACATCCATCCGGGCGACGTCTTCCTGCTCAACGACCCGTATCACGGCGGCAATCATCTGCCCGATCTGACGGCGTTTGTGCCGGTATTTGCCAGCGACCGGCCGCGCTTCTGGTCGATCAACCGCGCGCACCAAAGCGATATCGGCGGCGCGACGCACGGCGCCTACAACGCCAGCGCTACCGATATCTGGCAGGAAGGCATCCGTATCACGCCGCTGAAACTCTACGACCGTGGTGAGATGCGCCGCGACGTGATGGAGATGATCGCCACGAATGTGCGCCATCCGCGCGATTTTCGTGGCGACCTCGCGGCGATGATTGGCTCGGCGCATGTCGGCGAACGGCGGGTGCTGGCGCTCGCCGAGGAATTCGGCTGGGCGGTGACCGACGCCGCGATCGAGGCGGTGCTCGACGGCGCCGAGCGGCAGACCCGCGCGGTGATCGCCGAATGGCAGGACGGCGTCTATCACGGCGAGGCGATGCTTGATGATGATGGGCGCGGCAACAAAGATATCCATGTCCGCGCGACCGTCACCAAACAGGGCAGCGACCTGACGATCGACCTCAGCGACTCGCACGAGCAGGTCGCGAGTTTTATCAACTCGTCCTATCCGAACATGTACTCGGCGGTCGTCGTCGCGCTGTCCTATCTGATCGACCCGCACACGCCGAAGAATGACGGCACCTTCCGGCCTATCACCGTGATCGCCAAGGAGGGGACGGTGGTATGGGCGAGACCGGGCGCACCGGTGACGCTCGCGACCAATCACTGTGCGCAAGAAATCCTAGAGGCGATCATCAAGGCGCTGGCGCCGAGCTGCCCAGAGCGCGCGATGGCGGGCTGGGGTCGGCGGTTCCGTATCGCCATCCAGGGCAAGGACCCGCGCACCGATAGGCCCTTCATCTGGCATTTCTTCCAGGCGCGGCCAGGCGGCGGCGCATCATCGGCCGGCGACGGCTGGCCCGGCGCGGGCGAATGGCAGGCCGCGGGAGGGATCAAGTTCGGTAGCCTCGAAGTCACCGAGGTGCGCTTCCCATTGTTTTTTGCGCGGCATGAATTTCGCGCCGATTCCGGCGGCGACGGGCAGTATCGCGGCGGCCCGGGCGGCATTGTCGAGATGGTGGTCGAGACCGCCGAGCCGGCCTTAGCCAACACCGCGGGCGACGGCGTCGTCTACGGCGCCTGCGGCATTCTCAGCGGCAAAGACGGCGCACCGCACCGCTATACGCTCTACTCCGGCAACGAAGATCCGCGCGCGATCCGCACCAAGGAGACGGGGCTGACGATCCGCCCGGGCGACCGGCTGGTTCTCGAATCCGGTGGGGGCGGCGGTTGGGGCGAGCCGGCCGAGCGGTCGGCGACGGACCGGGCGCGAGACGCGGAAGAAGGTTTCGTCGGCTGATGGTCCGCATCGGCATCGATGTCGGCGGCACCTTCACCGACCTTGTCGCGATCGACGCGGGCGGCGAGGCGGCGCTCGCCAAAGTGCCATCGACGCCGCAAGACCCGTCGCTCGGTGTTATCGAGGGCATCGCCGCGCTGGCGGCGAAGCTCGGCCTCAACACCGCCGGCCTGCTCGCGTCAACCGAGCGCATCGTCCACGGCACGACGGTCGCCACCAATGCGCTCCTCGAACTGAAAGGCGCGCGCACCGGCCTCCTGACCACCGAAGGCCACCGCGACGTGATCGAGATGCGCGAAGGGCTCAAGGACGACCGCTATAACCTCCGCTTGCCGCCACCCGAGCAGCTCGTGCCGCGGCATTTGCGACTTGGGGTGCGCGAGCGGTTGCGGCCAGATGGCCGGGTCGAGACGCCGCTCGACGAGAGCACGCTTCATAATGCTATCGATATCTTGAGCGCAGCGCGGGTCGAGGCGGTCGCCGTCTGCTATTTCCACGCCTGGCGCGACCCGGCGCACGAGCGCCGGACGGCGGAAATCCTGAGCCAAGCGCTACCGGATGTGTATGTCTCGCTGTCGTCGTCGGTGTTACCGCAGATCAAGGAGTTCGAGCGCATCTCGACGACGATCGTCAACGCCTATGTTGGGCCGGTGCTCGCGCGCTATCTGGCGCGGCTCGCGGCGCGGCTCACGGAAGCCGGCTATCGCGGCCCGACCCTGATCATCCAATCGCATGGCGGGGTGGCGCCAATCGCCGAGGCCGGGCGGCTTGCCGCCGGCGCGGTGCTGTCCGGACCGGCCGGCGGCGTCGCCGGCAGCGTCCACGCCGCCAAGCTCGCCGGGATGCCGAACCTGATCCCGTTCGATATGGGCGGCACCAGCACCGATATCTGCCTTGTCGTCGATAGCGAGGCGACGCTGGTCCAGGACCGCAAGATCGGCGGCCACCGCATCGCGCTCGGCAGCCTCGACATCGCCAGTATCGGCGCCGGCGGCGGCTCGATCGCGGCGGTCGACGCTGGCGGCATCCTCCCTGTCGGGCCGGAAAGCGCCGGTGCGATGCCCGGCCCGGCCTGCTATGGCCAAGGCGGCAGCGCGGCCACCGTCACCGACGCCAACCTCGTGCTCGGCTATCTGGACCCGGCGCGGTTTCTCGGCGGTGAGCGGCAGCTCGACAAGGCGGCGGCCGAACGCGCCGTCGATCGCGTCGCCGCGGCGCTCGGTGTCGGCCGGCTGCAGGCGGCGCACGGCATCCACCGCATCGTCAACACCAACATGGCCGAGGGCGCGCGGCTGGTGTCAGTGCGCCGCGGCGTCGACCCGCGACGCTTTGCACTATTCGCCTTTGGCGGCGCGGCGGGGCTCCACGCGACCGACATCGCCCGCCAGCTGCAATTGGGCAAGGTGATCGTGCCGCGCGTCGCCGCCGTGCTGTCGGCCTGGGGCATGCTGGCGACCGATCTGCGGTTTGAGGTCTCGCGCAGCCATATCGGCGACACGCGCGCGCTCGACGGCGCCGCCGTCAAGCGGCTCTTTGATGAGATGGAGGCCGAAGGGCTGGCGCGGTTGCGCGCCTCGTTCCCCGGACCGGCGCGCACCAGCCGCGCAGCCGATATGCGTTATGGCGAGCAGGTTTTCGAGATCGCCGTGCCGCTCGATGATGT
>DATMLO010000092.1:0-51008 GCA_035570495.1 Allostellaceae bacterium
GGCGACCGGTTCGAGCGGCTCGAACGAGTCGACATCGGTCTGCTCCTGCGACGCGTCCATGCGCCCAGGTGCAAACGGCACAGTCACATCGTGACCGGCGGCTTTTGCCGCCTTCTCGATCGCCGCGCCGCCGCCGAGAACGATCAGATCGGCGAGCGAGACCTTTTTCCCGCCGGTCTGCGACGTGTTGAAGTCGCGTTGGACCGCTTCAAGCGCTGACAGCACCTTGGCAAGCTCGGCGGGCGGGTTGACCTCCCAGTCTTTTTGCGGCGCAAGGCGAATGCGCGCGCCGTTCGCGCCACCCCGCTTGTCGGAGCCGCGGAAGGTCGAGGCCGATGCCCAGGCCGCGGACACCAGCCCTGAGACGCTGACGCCGGAAGCGAGGATTTTCGCCTTCAGCGTGACGATGTCCGCTTCCCCGATCAGCGGGTGATCGACGGCGGGAACCGGGTCCTGCCAGGGCAGCTCTTCCTTCGGCACGAGCGGGCCGAGATAGCGCGCGATCGGGCCCATGTCGCGGTGGGTCAGCTTGAACCATGCCCGCGCGAACGCGTCGGCGAACTGCTCCGGGTGCTCCAGGAAGCGCCGCGAAATCTTTTCATACGCCGGGTCGAAGCGTAGCGCGAGATCGGTGGTCAGCATCGTCGGCACGCGACGCTTCGACGGGTCGAAAGCGTCGGGGATCGTGGCGTCGGCGCCCTTTGCGGTCCATTGATGCGCGCCGGCCGGGCTTTTCGTCAGTTCCCATTCGTAACCGAACAGGTTCTCGAAGAAATCGTGGCTCCATTGGGTCGGCGTCCTGGTCCAGGTGACGTCGAGCCCGCTGGTGATCGCATCGGCGCCCTTGCCGGTCCCATAGCTGCTCTTCCAGCCGAGCCCCTGCTGCTCGATGCTGCCACCCTCCGGCTCGGCGCCGACCAACGCCGCGTCGCCCGCGCCGTGGGTCTTGCCAAAGCTGTGGCCGCCGGCGATCAGCGCCAGGGTCTCTTCGTCGTTCATCGCCATGCGCGCGAACGTCTCGCGGATATCCCTCGCCGAGGCGACGGGATCCGGCTTGCCGTTCGGCCCTTCGGGGTTGACGTAGATGAGGCCCATCTGCACCGCGCCGAGCGGGCTCTGCAGATCGCGGTCGCCGGAATAGCGCTCATCGGCGAGCCACTTGCCTTCGGGGCCCCAGTAGATCGAGTCGTCCGGCTCCCAGACCTCCTCGCGCCCGCCGCCAAAGCCAAACGTCTTAAAGCCCATCGACTCGAGGGCGACGTTGCCGGCGAGGATCATCAGATCGGCCCAGGAGATTTTCCGGCCGTATTTCTGCTTGATCGGCCACAGCAGCCGCCGCGCCTTGTCGAGGTTGGCGTTGTCGGGCCAGCTGTTGACCGGCGCGAAACGCTGCTGCCCCGCGCCGCCGCCGCCACGCCCGTCGCCGATGCGGTAGGTACCCGCGAGGTGCCACGCCATGCGGATGAACAGGCCGCCGTAATGGCCAAAATCCGCCGGCCACCAATCCTGCGAGTCGGTCATCACGGCGTGCAGATCCTTGATGACGGCATTGAGGTCGAGGCTTTTGAATTCCCTGGCGTAGTCGAAAGTCGCGTCCATCGGATTGGACTTGGCCGACTGCTGATGGAGGGCCCGAAGGTCCAGCTGATTTGGCCACCAGTCACGGTTGGTGGGTCCGCGGCTCCCGCCCGAAAACGGACACTTGCTTTCATCTGGCATGGCTTTCTCCCGATCGCCTAATTTAGAATTATTCTAATTTAGGAGGTTCACCCCCGATGCGTCAAGCCCTCACCAACCAGATGGTTCGA
Source organism: Allostellaceae bacterium (assembly GCA_035570495.1). GTDB lineage: Bacteria > Pseudomonadota > Alphaproteobacteria > ATCC43930 > CGMCC-115725 > DATARH01. The sequence goes on from DATMLO010000092.1 coordinate 1,809, forward strand.
GACGGCGCGTGCGGTAGATGGGAGGACGGAATTTTCGCCTGGTGTTCGTCGCATTCACCGCAACGTCGCCGCTTTGAGCTTAGGCTTATGCCGAGCGGTACCTTCGTAAGGCGGAAGAGCGCCTGCCGGCCGGCGAGTGTTCTGTTCGATTCCGGAAAGTCGTAGGTTGTAAGCCGCCCGCAGCCGGAGACCGTCTGCCATGCCAGTCGAGACAGCAGAAAAACCTGACGAGGTGGGTCGATCGGAACAGCGTCTGCCCGGAGACCGCGCAGAGGCTACATCTGCGCCGCCTCAACCGCCGCCGGCGCGGAAACGGCGATTGCTGATCGGCGGGATTGTCGTGGTCGTTCTGATAGTGGCCGGCATCTTCGGCTTTCATCAAATTCGGCTGGCGCTCAACACGGCCTCGACCGATGACGCCTACGTCAACGGCCACGTGACCTTTGTGGCTCCGCGGGTCGCTGGGCAGATTTCGCAGATTCTGGTCGACGACAACTACCGTGTGCGCAAGGGCGATCTTCTAGCCCAAATCGACAAGGAGCCTTTCCAGATCGCGGTCGCGCAGAAAAAGGCGGCGGTCGATACGGCGAACACCGATTTGCAAGCGGCCATCGCCAGCACCCGGGGCATCGAAGCCGAAGCCCGCAGCCGGCGCTGGAAATTGCAGGGCGCGAAGGAAGACCTCGAAAACCAGGTCGCGCTGTTGCACGATCGGGTTGCCGCGCTCGAAAAGGCCAAGGCCACGTTGACGCTGGCGCAAGCCGATTTCGGTCGCGCCAAGCAGCTGCATGGAACCCCGGCCGAGAGCAACCAGGAATTCGACCGCTACCAGGAGGCGTTTTCGACCGCCAGCGCACAAGTGACGCAGGCACTGGCCGCGGTGCGGCAAATCCGTGCCTCCTTGGGATTGCCGCCAGACCCCCCGGATGGCGGCGATCTAAGCCAGGTGCCGGCCAATCTCGATCAGACCTTTTCCTCCGTACTCCAGGCCCAGGCCGACCTGATCGAGAGCGCGGCGCAGCTCGGCGTCGTGCATTCCTACGACCAAAGCCCCAAGCAAATGCTCGATGAGTTCGAGAAAGAGGGGGACATCGACCGCATCTTCGCCAAGCTTGCCGAGGACGCTCCGGCCGTCAAACAAGCCGAGGCCAAGCTCGAGGTCGCCAAGCAGGAGCTCGCCGAGGCCGAGCTCAATCTGCGCTATTGCGACATCATCTCGGAGATTGACGGCGTCGTGACGCGCCGAAACGTCAATCGTGGAAACTATGTGCAAATCGGCCAAAGCCTGATGGCGGTCCGTTCGCTCCGCGAGATCTGGGTCGATGCCAATTTCAAGGAAACCGAGCTGGGCGATCTGCGCATCGGTCTGCCGGTCGATCTTTATGTCGACATGTATGGCGGCCGGCGCGTCTTCAAGGGCCGCATCTCCGGCTTTACCGAGGGAACCGGTTCGACGCTCGCCCTGCTGCCGGCGGAAAATGCGACAGGCAATTTCATCAAGGTGGTGCAGCGGCTGCCGGTCCGGATCGACCTGGAAAACTACGACCCGGACAAGAACCCGCTGTTCATCGGTACGTCGGTTGTCCCCTATGTCTACATCAAAGAGCCGCCGACCGGGCCCGACGCCGGAAAATTCCTGCAGACGGAAATGGCCCAGCCGCAAACCGGCGGTTCGGCCGGAAACCCGGCAGGCGTAAGCAAATGACGGTCGCGGCGGTTGCGCCGGCCAGGCCGCGTGCCGCGGTAAACCCCTGGGTGGTCGCCGCCGTGGTCGTGGTGCCGACCTTCATGGAGGTGCTCGACACCACGATCGCGCTGGTCGCGCTGCGCTATATCGCGGGCGGATTGTCGGCGACGTCGGATGACGGCGAGTGGGTTATCACCAGCTATCTAGCCGCTAACGCCTTCATCCTGCCGATTACCGGCTGGCTGAGCGCGCATCTCGGCCGGCGCAACTATTTCCTCATGTCGATCGCGGTCTTCACCCTCAGCTCGCTGTTGTGCGGGCTGGCCGGAAGCCTCGGTCAGCTCATCCTGTTCCGGGTCGTGCAAGGGCTGGCGGGCGGCGGGCTACAGCCGAGCAGCCAGGGCATCTTGCTCGACGCTTTTCCGGTCGAGAAGCAGGGCACGGCGATGACGCTCTTTGGCTTCGCTGTGTTGATCGCGCCGATTGTCGGCCCGACGCTAGGCGGTTGGATCACCGACACGTATTCGTGGCGCTGGGTGTTTTTGATCAACGTGCCGGTCGGTATCCTGGCGCTCGGCGGATGTTACCTGCTGCTTCGCGACCCTGACCATCTCGTCGCCCAGCGTGCCGAGTTGCGAAAACAGCCGTTCCATTTCGATGGGATCGGCTTGTCGCTCTTGGCCCTCGTCGCGATCTGCTGGGAAGTGATGCTCAGCAAGGGCCAGGAATGGGACTGGCTCGGCGATCCATTCTGGCGCATCCAGACGCTCGCCATCCTGGCCGCGGTGGGATTGGTCGCGCTGGTGATTTGGGAGCTGCGCCACCGCAACCCGGTAATCAATTTCCGCCCGCTGCGCGAGCGCAACTTCGCGTCCTGCTGCGTCATCATTTTTTGCGCCTACCTGGCGCTCTTCGCGGCCACCAAGTCGTTGCTCGGCCTGTTGCAAGCTCTGTTTGGCTACGACGCGCTGAGCACCGGGTTGGTGATGTCGCCGAGCGGCATCTTCGCGGTCATCGCGATGCCGATTGTCGGACGCCTGATCGGTCTGAAAATAGATGCTCGCTGGCTGATCGCGGCGGGATTGCTGCTGATGACGGCTGGGAATTACTGGATGTCGCAGTTCAATCTCGACGTCAGCCCCGGCCAGGCCGTCTGGCCTCGCGTTGTCCTGGTAGCCGGCTTGGCGGTCTGCTTCGCTCCCGCCAATGTCGCGGCCTATCTCTACGTACCGGTAGAGCTGCGCGGCGCCGCGGTCGGCTTGTTGAGCCTCTTGCGCAACGAGGGCGGCAGCGTCGGCGTGTCGTTGTCGCAAACCTTTCAGGAACGGCGCGACCAATTCCACACGCTGCGCCTCAACGAGTATCTCGATCCGTTCAACACGGCCGTCACTTCCTTCGTGGGGCGGGCACGAGGGGTCTTCCTCCAGCAGAGCGCCGATTCCGCTGCGGCGCAGCAATTCGGCTGGCAACAGCTCGGGACGCTGCGCGACCAGCAGGCGTCCTCTCTTGCCTATTTCGACTGTTTCTGGATGGTCGCGGTACTGACCCTCGTGGTCGCGCTGTTCGTGCTTTTGATGAAACGCTCGGTCGCGGCGAAGGGCGGACCCGCAGCGAGCGAGTGATCGGCGGCGGGTGATGGAGGGTCTTCGCGGGCGAATTGACAGAGTTATCCACCGTCATCATACTTCGCGGCTTTCCTGCTCGGGAGAGCGGCGATGATGCGCGATCCGGACGTGAGACTAACGGTGCGATGGATCGCGCCCGCGGAAGCACGACGACGACGATAACCGTAACGTTCGTCGTCAATCCTTTCCGCCAATCCATCGCCCAGGAGAACTTCCGTGATTACACCCGTGATGCCGACCTACGGTCGGTGGGACCTCGCCGTTGAAAAGGGCGAAGGCTGCTATCTCACGACCACTGACGGTCGGAAATTTCTCGATTTCACCAGCGGTATCGCCGTCACCTCGCTCGGGCATTGCCACCCACATGTGATCGAGGCGGTCACCAAGCAGGCCGGCGCGCTGTGGCATTCGTCGAACCTGTTCCGCATTCCGGGCCAGGAGAAGCTCGCACAGCGGCTGGTCGAGAACAGCTTTGCCGACACCGTGTTCTTCAACAATTCGGGCGCGGAAGCCTGCGAGCTGTCGCTGAAGGTCGCGCGCAAATACCAGAGCACGGTCGGCCATCCCGAGAAGTATCGGATCATCGGCTGCAACGGCTCGTTCCACGGCCGCAGCTTCGCGACGCTGGCCGCCGCGGGCGCCGAGGCTTACCTCAAGGGATTCGGCCCGGTCATGGACGGGTTCGATCACGTCGCGTTCAACAATCTCAACGAGATACGCGCCGCGGTGACACCAGAGACGGCGGGCATCATCGTCGAGCCGGTGCAAGGCGAGGGCGGCGTGCGTGCGCCGTCGGCCGACTATCTGCAGGGCCTGCGGGCGCTGTGCGACGAGTTCGGTCTGGTGCTGATCTACGACGAAGTGCAGTGCGGCATGGGCCGCTCCGGCAAGCTCTTCGCGCATCAATGGGCGGGCGTCGAGCCCGACATCATGGCGGTGGCGAAGGCGCTGGGGAACGGCCTGCCGATCGGCGCATGCCTCGCGACCGAGAAGGCGGCTGTCGGCATGACCGCCGGCTCGCACGGTTCGACCTTTGGCGGCAACCCGATGTCGGTCGCTGCCGGTAACGCCGTGCTCGATGTGATGCTGGCGCCGGGCTTCTTCGACAAGGTCAACGACAACGCCAAGTATCTCTGGAGCACGCTCGACGGGTTGGTCGGGCAATATCCCAAGCTGTTCGACAGCGTGCGCGGCCAGGGGATGCTGCTCGGCGTCAAATGCGTCGTCACCGCCGGCGATGTCGTGGCCAAGGCGCGCGACAAGGGCCTGTTGGTGCTGACCGCGGGCGACAACGTGCTGCGCATCCTGCCGCCGCTCGTCGCGGGCAAGGCCGAGATCGACGAGGCCGTCGGCATCCTGACGCAGGTGGCGAGCGAATGGCCCGCAACATGAGAGCCGTCGTCCCCGCCCCTGGTAAAATCGGCGGCCCTACACTGGTCGGCGGCCGGGACGAAACCCAGCCGCCGCGCCACTTCCTCGACCTTGACCAGTTCGAGACGCCGGAACTCAAAGGCATCCTCGACCTCGGCTTTGCCTACAAGAACGGCCGCAGCGACCGGCCGCTCGCCGGCAAGACGCTGGCGATGATCTTTGAGAAGCCGTCGACCCGAACCCGCGTGTCGTTCGAGGTGGCGATGCGCCAATTGGGCGGCGACACGATCATCCTCGGCACGCAGGACAGCCAGCTCGGCCGCGGCGAGACGGTCGCCGACACCGCGCGCGTGCTGTCGCGCTATGTCGACGCGATCATGATCCGCACCAACCATCAGCAGAAGCTCGACGAACTGGCCCATTACGCGACGGTGCCGGTGATCAACGGCCTCACCGACGAGTCGCATCCCTGCCAGATCATGGCCGATGTCATGACCTTGCAGGAAAAGAAAGGGCCGGTCGCCAACACGGTCGTGGCGTGGAGCGGCGACGGCAACAATGTCGCCGCGAGCTGGATCCATGGCGCGGTGCGCTTTGGCTTCGAGCTGCGTCTCGCCTGCCCCGAAGAGCTGGCGCCCGAGCCGCGTCTCATCGACTGGGCGCGGCGCGAGGGCGGCCGCGTCACCCTCACCACCCGCCCCGAGCAGGCGGTCGCCGGCGCCGATTGCGTCGTCACCGACACCTGGGTGTCGATGGGCGCCGAGGCGACCGTCAACCGCCATAATTTGCTGCAGCCCTACCAGGTCAACGATCACCTGATGCGCGAGGCGAAACCCGACGCGATCTTCATGCACTGCCTGCCGGTGCATCGCGGCGAGGAAGTTACCGCCGGCGTCATCGACGGGCCGCAATCGGTGGTGTGGGACGAGGCCGAGAACCGGCTGCACGTGCAGAAGGGCATCCTCGCCTGGTGCCTAGGCTAGAGATTTTTCCTCTCCCGCATTGCGGGAGAGGGTCGCGCCTCGTGGAGCGAGGCGCCGGGTGAGGGTATCATCGCAATCAGCCCCCCTCACCCACTAAGCGCGTTGCGCTTGGTCCGCCCGCTCTGCGGGCAAGGGAAATAACGCGGAGTTCCCGACCTTGGAGACCGACCTAAGAACCGACGACGTTGTCCAGCCGTTTCAGCTCGACCCGTTCGCGCTGCGCGGCCGGCTGGTGCGATTGGGCCCAACCGTCGATCGCATCCTCAACCAGCATGACTATCCCGCGCCGGTCGCGACCTTGCTCGGCGAGGCGATCACCCTCGCGGTGATGCTGGCCGGGGCGCTCAAATACGAGGGCGTCTTCACCCTGCAGACCAAGAGCGACGGGCCGGTGCGGTTCCTGGTCGCCGACGTGAAGACCGACGGCGCGGTGCGCGGCTACGCGCAATACGATGCGACGCGGCTGGGCGAGGTCGTGCCCGCGGACGGCGAGGAAAGCCCGTCAGTGCCAAAGCTGCTCGGCACCGGCTATATCGCCTTTACCGTCGACCAGGGCGATGACACCGAACGCTACCAGGGCATCGTCTCGATCACCGGCGAGACGCTCGCCGAATGCGCCCAGCACTATTTCCGCCAGTCGGAGCAATTCCAGGCCGGGTTGAAGCTGGCGGTCGGGCGGACCGGCGAGGAAGGCACCTGGCGCGCCGGCGGGCTGATGCTGCAGCGCGTGCCGCCGGAAGGCGGCCATGCGCCCATCGCCGACGATGTCGAGGATGCCTGGCGGCGCGTCATGGTGCTGATGAGCTCGGCCACCTCCGCCGAGCTCGTCGCACCCGACCTGCCGCCGCGCCGCCTCCTATGGCGCTTGTTCCATGACGATGGCGTGCGGGTCTACCAGACGCATCCGGTCGAGGCGCGCTGCCGTTGCTCGCGCGAGCGCGTCGCGGGCATCCTCAAGGCGTTCCCATCGGATGAGATCGACGAGATGAAGAAGGAGGAGGTGACCACCGTCACCTGCGAGTTCTGCAACACGCGCTACGAATTCGCCGCCGAGGAACTAGCAGAAATCGCCGACGCCTGATCCAGCCTCACTTCTTCCGCGCGTCGGCGATCAGCTGCTTCAAGTCGCTGGCGCTGACCGCGCCGGGGACGATCGTGTTGCCGACGATAAAGGACGGCGTGCCGTCGAGGTCGAGCGCCTTGCCGAGGTCGAGATTGGCCTTCAGCTCATTGTCGATATCGGCCGAGTTCATGTCCTTCTTGAGCTGATCGACATCGAGCCCGACCGAAGCGGCGACCTTATAGATCACCGTCTCATCGATATGGCCGCTGGTGTTCATCATCGCGCGGTGGAAGGCATCGTATTTGCCCTGCTTCTTGGCGGCGAGCGCCGCCCGCGCGGCCGTGTCGGAATCGGGCCCTAGGACCGGGAATTCCTTAAACACGAATTTAAGCTGGTGGTCGTCGCCGAGCAGCTTTTCGAGCGAGGGCTCGACCTGTTTGCAATAGGGGCAGCGATAGTCGAAGAATTCGACCAGCGTCACATCGCCCTTTGGGTTGCCCGCGATCGGCGCTTGTGGGTCGTCAAAGACCTGCTGCCGGTGTGACGCGAGCGCCTGGTCGGCCTTGTTCTTGGCGTCAGCCTTGAGCTTGTCATCGGCCGCCTGGATCGCGTCGATCAGCACATCGGGATGGTTCTTCAGATAGTCACGGACGATCGCCTCGATCTCCTTTTTCTGATCCGGTGTGAAGTCCGAGGCGGCAGTGGCCGGCTGCCGGGCAACCCCGAGCACCGAGAGCGCGAGCAGGACGGCGAGCAGAAAACGCAGGGGCATGTGGCACACACTTTCCGATGAGGGGTGGCGAGTGCAGTCTAATCCTCGTCCTTGGCTTCGCGCTGAATTTCCTCGGCGCGCTGATAGGCCGCCGAGCCATGCGGCAGGAGCTGCTTCGCGCGCTGCGCCTGCTGCTCAGCGTCCTTTTTCTTCTCGTCGACCAGCGCTTTTTCGGCGAGCGCCAGCGCCGCCTTGCCGAACTGGTTGTCGCGGCCGTAGGCGACGGCGAGCAGTCGCCAGACAAGATCCTCGCGGCCTTCGACGCGGGAGGCATCCTCGAGATAGGCGATCGCGCGCTTGATCAGCGAGGGATCGTTGCTTTCGATATAGCTCTGCGCCAGCGACATGCGGATGAGCGCCGCGTCGGGCGCCAGCTTGACCGCTTCCTCATACGGCGCGATCGAGTCGCGGATGCGGCCATTCTCGAACAGCATCTGGCCCTTCAGCTCTTCGTAATACGGATTTTTCGGAAAATCGTGGATCAGCCCATCGACTTCGGGCAGCGCCTTGTCGAGCTGCGGGATACGGTAATAAGCGATCGCCCGCGCGTAGCGCGCGTCGGACGAGTGATCGCTCACCGGGTAGGCGCGCAAGGTCCGCGACGGCTCATCGAGAAACGCATGCAGCTTAAGCTGCACCTGCTTCAACAGCGTGACGAATTGCGGCGGGTCCTGCGCGTTGGAATAAGCCGAGTCATCGACGTGATGGCGCAGATAATCGATGCGCTCGCTGGTCAGCGGGTGCGTGCGGGCCCAGGGGTCGGTCGGCTCGCCGCTCAGCGGCTCATCTGCTCGAAGAATCTCGAAGAATTTTAGGAGGCCGCGCGACGACTGGCCGCTGCGGTCGAGGAACTTCATCGCGGCGTGGTCGGCGGTCGCCTCCTGCGCCACCGAAAAGCTCATAAAGGCGCGCTGGCCCTCGCCCGCCGCGGCGACCAATGGCGCGCCGCTACCGCCCGCGACCGACGCGCCGATCGCGATGGCCTCGGCGATGATGGTCTCGATGCTGGCGTTTTTCATCGCCTCCAGCGCGCGAATGATGTGGCCGCCGGCGATATGGCCGGTCTCGTGCGCGATGACACCGATCAGCATGTTCGGGTTTTCCGCGCGCTCGATAAGGCCGCTATTGAGAAAGATCGCCTGGCCGCCGACGACAAATGAATTGAGCTGGCTGTCGTCGACGAGGTAGATGCCCATCGTGGCGGCATCGAGGCCGGCCACCCGCCAGATCGGCGTACCCAGCACACGGATGTCGTTCTCGATCTCGGTGTCGCGCAGAATCGACTCGGTATTGCCGCCGACATCGGCGCGCACCGGGAGTGGCCACAGAGACGCGACGACAATTACGATCGCGGCGGCGCGAAGAATGCGGATACCGAAAAGGCCTCGACAACCGGCCTTTAGACTCACTGGATCAGCCGCGTCCACCAGCCGCGCCGGGGCGATTCCGGCTTTTCGGTTACGGCATGAATGTCGACCCCTTCGGTCGGCGCCGCAGCCCGTGGGCGCCGCGGGCGCGGCGCGGGCTCCGCCTCGACCGCGCCACCATTGCCGGCGGCAACGGTCTCAAGCTCGCGTACCGGTTCGGGTTCGACCGCCGGGATTTCCGCGCTCTCGACCGCGGCGACGACGAGTTCCTCGGCCGCCTCCGGCTCGATCTCGACCGGTTCCGGCGCGGCCGGTTCCGACCCGGTCGGTTCCAACACGATAAATGGCGACGGCATCTCGCCGCCGCTGTCTTCCTGGGTCTCGTCGCTCTCGCCCGACGCTTCGAGTGATGCCTCTACCGGCATCTGGGCGCCGTTCTCCGCAGCGTCGTCGCGGTTGCGCCAACGCCCGCCGCGCCGGCCGCGCCGCCGTCTGCCACGGCGCTCAGCGTCGCCGTTGCCGCCGGCTTCAGCGGCCGCCGGCTCGCGCTCGCCGGTCTCATCGCCGGCTTCGGCTTCTACGGCCGGCGCTTCGGCATGGCGCTGTTCACGAGCCTCGTCATGACGAGGCTCGCGCCCTTCCTCGCCGCGCCGCCCGCGCCGACGACGCCGGCGACGACCGCCGCGCTCGTCGTCACGCCGCCTCTCGCCCGATGCCTCGCGATCCTCGCCATTGCGCTGCGATGACGTCTCAACGATGTCCTCTTCGTCCTCGTCCAGATCGTCGTCCTCGATCTCGACGGGTGGCGGCGTCGCGGCGAGGCGCGGCGGCGGCGCCTCGCCCGCGGCGTAGGCGCGAAGCCGCTCGAGCCGGAAATTCGGCGGGATCAGCGCATCGTCACGGCCGACGATGACCTTGAGTCCGTAGCGCGCCTCGATCTGCGCCAGCGAATCGCGCTTCTGGTTGAGGATGTAGAGCGCGACGCTGGTGGGAACGTAGACGCAGACTTCCGCCGAGCGGCCGCGCGCGCCTTCCTCCTCGATCGCGCGCAGCACGTGCAGCGCCGTCGATTCGGTCGAGCGGATAAAGCCGGTGCCGCCGCAATGCGGGCAGGGCTGCGTCGAGGCCTCGGCGAGCGAGGGCCGCAGCCGCTGACGCGACATCTCCATCAGGCCGAAGGCGCTGATCCGCCCGACCTGGATGCGGGCGCGATCGTTCTTCAGCGCCTCCTTGAGCCGGCGCTCCACCGCCGCGTTGTGGCGATGCTCGTCCATATCGATAAAGTCGATGACGATGAGCCCGGCGAGGTCGCGCAACCTCAATTGGCGCGCGATCTCGTCCGAGGCTTCGAGATTGGTGCGCAGCGCGGTCTCTTCGATGTTGCGCTCGCGGGTCGCCCGGCCGGAGTTGACGTCGATCGAGACCAGCGCCTCGGTCTGGTTGATGACGATGTAGCCGCCGGAGCGCAGCTGCGCGATCGGCGAATGCACCGCGTCGATCTGGCTCTCGACCTGGTAGCGGTGAAACAGCCCGACCAGTGGATCGCGATAGGACTGGACCCGCTTGGCGTGGCTCGGCGTCAGCATGCGCATAAACGCCTTGGCGGTCTTGTAGCCCTCGTCGCCCTCGACAACCACCTCGTCGATATCGCGCGCATAGAGATCGCGGATCGACCGCTTGATGAGGTTGCCTTCCTCGTAGATCAGCGACGGCGCGGTCGACTTGAGGGTCAGCTCGCGGATCTCGCTCCACAGCCGCATCAGATATTCATAGTCCCGCTTGATCTCGGCCCTCGAGCGCTCCGACCCGGCGGTACGGACGATGACGCCCATTCCCTCCGGGATCCCGAGGTCTTCGAGAATGTCCTTGAGGCGTCGGCGGTCGCTGATGCTGGTGATCTTGCGCGAGACGCCGCCACCGCGCGCGGTGTTCGGCATCAGCACGCAATAGCGCCCGGCGAGTGACAGATAGGTGGTGAGCGCCGCGCCCTTGTTGCCGCGCTCCTCCTTGGCGACTTGCACCAGCATGATCTGGCGCCGCTTGACGACCTCCTGAATCTTGTAGTGGCGCGCCGAATAGGAGCGGCGACGCTCGGTCTCGCGCTCCTCGGCTTCCTCGTCGTCATCGAGCGTGGCGACTTCTTCGGCCGGAGCCGGCTCCGCCGATTCGAAAAACGGGTCGGACGAGACCACCGCTTCGATCGGCGCGGCCATCTCGACCTCGTTGACCTGCCCCGGGACCTCCCCAGAAACCTCCTCTGGGACCTCGGCCGGCACGTCGCGTTGGAGTTCTTCCTCGACGATCGTTTCGATGGGCGCCGCTTCGGCCGCTTCGGGGCCGATCTCCTCCGCCTCCTCGGGGCCGACATCCGCTGCGGGCTCGACCAGCACGGCCGCGGGCAGCGCGTCGGCGATCGCGACAGGCGCCTCCTCCTCCGGCTCATCCTTGGAGCTTTCCGCGGCCGGCCCCAGCAACTCTTCGTAGGCCTGCACCTCGTCGGACGGCTCGAGCGACGAATCGGCGGCCGGAAGCGACGCTTCGTATTCGTCAGTCTCGCGGTCGCTGACCGGGATCCGGTAGTAATCGGGATGAATTTCGCTGAACGCCAGAAAACCGTGGCGGTTACCGCCGTAATCGACAAACGCCGCCTGCAGCGACGGTTCGACCCGCGTTACCTTGGCAAGATAGATATTGCCTTTGACCTGTTTCTTGGTCGACGACTCGAAATCGAATTCTTCAAGCCGGTTGCCGCTGAGGACCACCACCCGGGTCTCCTCGGGATGGGCGGCGTCGATGAGCATTTTTTTCGCCATTCGGGCAGACTCCGGGACGCGTTCCTGTGTCCGCAGCGAAGGCGGACGGTGGCGCAGTCCATTGTGCAAGGAGGCCGCGGGAGCCAGTCCCTTGAGCGTGTGTCGGAGCGTCGCGGAAATCTGTCATCAGCGTCGCGTTCGAAATTCGCACCCGGCCTCGAGGTTTAAACCAATTGCATCGCCCGGTGCTGCGGCGCGGTGCCGAGGATTGCGGGCGAGCGTCCCAACGCCGCCGGGCGTGGCCCGAACGGCGAAATTCGCAAGGAATAATGTACGCGGCAACCCCGCGCTCCACAATGTTTTCGTCCGCGCGGCCGCTTGCAATAGCCCAAGGATGGGCCATTTGATCGCTACCGGTTGCCGATCCGCGCGTTTCCTCAACCAAATCGGCCTTGGAAAGGCCTGGATGTTGGCGCATAAGGGCAGCCGCCGGCCACCGACAGGGCATTGCGGGGGCGATGTGACAATGGTCGCGCCGATCGGCCGGCGCCAAGGAGTGCGCTCAGTTTGCGTGCCTTGACCCGGTTGGTCCGTTTCCTTTTCGTCTGTGCGGTTCTGCTGGCGATCCTCGGCGGCGGGTTCGCCGGCTTGACGATCTGGTATTTCGGCCGCGACCTGCCGGATTACCAGCAGCTCGCCAATTATCAGCCGCCGATCACGACGCGCGTGCTGGCAGGCGACGGGCGACTCGTCGCCGAATATGCCACCGAGCGGCGCGTCTTTGTGCCGATCGGCGCCATCCCCAAACGGGTGATCGCCGCTTTCCTCGCCGCCGAGGACAAGAATTTCTACACCCATCACGGTGTCGACCCGATTTCGATCCTGCGCGCCGCGGTCACCGATGTCGGGCGCTGGCGGTCGAGCAGGCGTCCGATCGGCGCCTCGACGATCACCCAGCAGGTCGCCAAGAACATGCTGCTCAGCAACGAGCTGTCGATCTCGCGCAAGATCAAGGAGATGCTGCTCGCCACCCGGATCGACGAGGCGCTGCCCAAGGACCGCATCCTCGAGCTCTACCTCAACGAGATCTATCTCGGCGGCGGCGCGTACGGCGTCGCCTCGGCGGCCCTCACCTATTTCGACAAGCCGCTCGACCAGTTGTCCCTCGGCGAGGCGGCGTTTCTTGCCGGCCTGCCAAAGGCGCCGTCCAATTACAACCCGGTGCGCTTTCCGCAGGCCGCGAAGTTCCGCCGCGACACAGTGCTCGATCAGATGCAAGAGGCCGGCTTCGCGACCCCGGCGGAGGTCGCCGCAGCGAAGGCCGACCCGGTCGCCGTGCGCCACCGCGAGGACGCGCAGAATGTCGATGCCCCTTATTTCGCCGAAGAGGTGCGGCGCGAGCTGATCGCCCGCTTTGGCGAGAAGGCGGTGTATGAGGGCGGGCTCACCGTGCACACCAGCCTCGACGGCAAGCTGCAGAGCGAGGCCGACAAGGCGCTGCGCGACGGCCTCATCGTCTACGACCGCGCGCATGGCGGCTGGCGCGGCCCGGTCGACCATATCGTGCTCAACCCTGACTGGGCGGGCTCACTCGCGGCGCTGGGCCTGCCGGCGGGCGCCGATGCGATGCACTGGCAGCTCGCGGTGGTGGTGAAGGCCGAGGGCGACGGCGCCGAGATCGGCTTGAAGGACGGCTCGACCGGCCGCATCCCCTTTGCGCAGATGCGCTGGGCGCAGCGCGTGCGCGAGGACGGATCGATCGGCCCCTTGCCGCGCAACGTCGCCGATGTCCTGAAGCCGGGCGAAGTCGTGCTGGTCGAGCCGCTGCCGGACGCACCCGATCCGGCGAAGAAACTGGGGCCGATCCGCAAGATCGCCGCTGCCGCGCCGCCCGAGAAGCCGGCGGCGCTCTACAATCTCTGCCAGATTCCGCAGATTTCCGGCGCACTGGTCTCGATCGACCCGCATACCGGCCGGGTTTTGGCGATGAGCGGCGGGTTCAGCTTCGAAATCAGCCAGTTCAACCGCGCGACGCAAGCGCACCGGCAACCCGGCTCGTCGATCAAGCCGTTTATCTATCTGACGGCGCTCGAACACAACTTCACGCCGTCGACGCTGGTCTCCGACGACCCGGTCTCGATCGACCAAGGGCCGGGCATGCCGCCCTGGACGCCCGGCAATTACGAGTCGGGCGAGTATAGCGGGCCGGTGCCGATCTATGTCGCGCTTGAGCATTCGCTCAATATCGTCACCGCGCGCATCGCCGCGATGCTGACCATGGAGCCGATCGGCGAGACGATCGAGAGCTTCGGCATCATGGACCAGATGCCGCGCGAATATTCGATGTCGCTGGGCGCCGGCGAAACGACGCCGCTGCGCCTCACCGCCGCCTATGCGATGCTCGTCGACGGCGGCAAGAAGCTCACCCCGACCGTCATCGACAGCGTGCAGGACCGGAACGGCGTCACGATCTTCCGCGCCGACAAACGCCCCTGCGCCGACTGCAGCAATGTCGAATGGAACCATCAACAGCCGCCGGTCATCCCGGACAAGCGCGAGCAACTCGCCGATCCCGTCGCTGACTACCAAATCATCCAGATGCTGCAAGGTGTCGTGACGCGCGGCACCGGCGCGACCGTGGCGGCAGTCGGCAAGCCGATCGCCGGCAAGACCGGAACGACCAGCGACTGGCGCGACGCGTGGTTTGTCGGCTTCACCCCAAACCTCGCCGCCGGCGTCTATATCGGCTTTGACAACCACGACAGCCTCGGCCGCGGCGAGCAGGCCGCGGTGGTCTCGGCGCCGGTGTTCCGCAACTTCATGATCGCCGCGACAAAAGATGCGCCGGCCACCGAATTCCGCATCCCGCCGGGATTGCAGATGGTTCGCGTCAACCCAGATTCGATGCAACCCGCCGAAAGCGGCGAGGCGTCGATCTGGATCGCCTACAAGCCCGGCACCGGGCCCGACACCAACCGCGACATGGGGCTGCAAGGCGTGCCGGGCGAAGCCTCTGGTCTTATCAGTGGCGGCGAAGCGACACGCCAGCCCTCGTCGGGCACCGGCGGGCTTTATTAAGGACAAAGGAAACACCGACAATGCGCGCGGAAACCCAGGCCGTCGTCGACGACATCCAAAAGTCGCTCTCCTTGCTGCGGAGGCATCTTTGACTGGGATGTCGCCAACCGCCGTCTCGCCGAGCTGAACGAAAAGGCGGAAGACCCGAACTTCTGGAACGACGCGCAAGAAGCGCAGAAGCTCTCCCGCGAACGCGCCCGGCTCGACAACCTAGTCGGTGGCTACAAGCGTATCGAGCAGGACTACAACGACGCGGTCGAGCTCATCGAGCTCGGTGAGGCGGAAGGTGACGACGCGGTCGTCAAGGAAGCCGAAACGACACTCGACAAATTGCGCGCCGAGGCGGCGAAACGCGAGCTTGAAAGCCTGCTTTCGGGCGAGGCCGACGGCAACGACTGCTATCTCGAGGTCCATGCCGGCAGCGGCGGCACCGAGGCGCAGGATTGGGCCGAAATGCTGCTGCGCATGTACGCCCGCTGGGCCGAGGCGCACGGCTACAAGGTCGAGTGGGTCGAGGAAAGCGCCGGCGAAGGCGCCGGCATCAAATCGGCGACCGTGCTGGTCAAGGGCACCAACGCCTATGGCTGGCTCAAGACCGAAAGCGGCGTGCACCGGCTGGTGCGCATCTCGCCGTTCGACTCGGCGGCGCGCCGTCACACCAGCTTCGCCTCCGCCTGGGTCTTCCCGGTCATCGACGACAAGATCGAGATCGAGATCGAGGAAAAATACCTGCGAGTCGACACCTATCGCTCTTCGGGCGCCGGCGGGCAGCACGTCAACAAGACCGACAGCGCGGTGCGGCTCACCTATCAGCCGCCAGGCGCCGAGCCGGTCGCGGTCGCCTGCCAGAGCGAGCGCTCGCAGCACCAGAACCGGGCCCAGGCCTGGTCGATGCTGCGCGCCCGGCTCTATGAGATCGAGCTGCAGAGGCGCGAAGCCCACGCCGACGCGATGAACGCCACCAAGACCGATATCGGCTGGGGCCACCAGATCCGCTCCTACGTGCTGCAGCCTTATCAGATGGTCAAAGACCTGCGCACCGACGTCGAAACCAGCCAGACGTCGGCCGTGCTCGACGGCGACATCGACCGTTTCCTGTCTGCCGCCCTCGCCGCCCGCATCCAGGGCGCCGACGCGATCAAGGCGGAGTAGACAGCTCCCACGCGGCTTATCGAATTAGTGATGCGAACCGGTTGAGGGTCGGCGGCCGTATTTCTATAAGACGGCGAGCCGACTCGCGCGTATCGACCAGGGGGAGCATGCGTGGCCGACGTCTTCATCAGCTACAAGACCGAGCGGCGGAACGCCGCCCAGCATCTGTCGCGCATTCTGGAGCTCAACGGCTACAGCGTCTGGTTCGATTACGGACTGCTGTCCGGCACCGATTTTGGGCCGCAGATCGAGCGCGAGCTGCGCGCGGCGAAAGCGGTGGTCGTACTGTGGTGCGGCCTGTCGCATGACAGCCGCTGGGTGCTCGAGGAGGCGCATCTCGCCGAGCGGCTGGGCACGCTGACCCCGGTCTGGCTCGAGCCGGTGGAGTTGCCGCTTGGCTTTGGCCGCGCCGACACGATCGATCTCGCGAATTGGGACGGCAGCCCGCGCAGCCGGGCGCTCGACCGCCTGCTCAACGAGATCAGCCGCCGCGTCGGCCGCGACCCGGAGCCGGCTTTCCGCGGATTGCAGCACTACGAAGAGACATGGCGCGGCTTTGGCGCGCCGCCGCTGTCCCAGTTCGCGTTGGTCGACCCGATCGACGAAGAAGCGCGCGCGTTCAGCGTCCAGCCCCGGCCGCGCGCGGAAACGCCAGCGCAGCAACCGCCCGAGGTACAGGCGGCCGCGCTGGCCACACCGCCCCGGGCGGGGTCACGCAACGCGGCGTTCGCCGTTGTTGCCGTCGCCCTGATCGCTGCCGGAGCGGCGGCCTGGTACTGGACGGCAAGAACACCGCCGCCAAGCGCTCCCGCGCCTCAGGCGCAGAGCAGCCAGCCGACGCCGCCGCAAAGCGCGGCGGCCCAGCCTGCCAACCCGACCGCGGCGGCAAACGCCGCGCCCGCGCCGCAAGCGGCAGCGCCGGTCAACGCGCCGATCGCCTCGTTCATGCGCAGCAATAGCGGCTGGTCGGTGTCGTTGTCCTTTGTCGAGCCGGTCGCCGCGATCGCCTGGCGTCTCGGCGATACCGGCGCTTTCAAGGAGACCGGGGTTCTCGACACGCTCGACCCCCGCACCCGGCGGCGCATGGCCAACCCATCCTTCGAGCTCGACGCCGACCAGCCGGCAGCGACGATCCAGGTGCGCGCGGTGGATGCCGACGGCAACACCGCCGGGCCGTTTCCGGTCGCCTTCGATCCGGACGCAGAGCTGGCGCGCGGCGACCGCCGCACGCTGGAGATGACGGCGGGAAGCTGGCTGTCGTTTCGCGACTTCAACGGGCTCCTGGTCTACTACACGCACCTGATGAGCTATCGCTGCGCGATCCGCGAGGTGCGGATCGGCATCGATACGACCGTGCCGAACAAGGTCATCCCGCTCGGTGACTGCGACCCGAAGCATCCGTATGAGATACCGTCAGACGCGCAGCCCTACCTCAAGCTGCCGCCGGCCACGCAGATGGTATCGGTCGAGCTGACTTATCGCGACGGCAGCGTGTCGGAGACCAAGACGTTTCGCCGCTGAGCGGTAACGTCAGTCGTCATTGGCCTCGCCGGGCACCAGCACCGGGCTCGGCACCAAGGCGCCGCGCAACCGCCAGAACAGTCCGGCGACCGCGATCGTCGCGATCCCGGTCAACAGGAACAGGCCCGGCACGCTGACCCCGAGCGCGAGCAGCCCGATCACCGCGATCGCCGACAGCACCATCGCCGCGGCGTTGACGACATTGTTGGCGCCGATTGCCCTGGCGGTGCGGCGCTCGTCGCCGGCGGTCTGCAACAACGCGTAAAGCGGCAGCGCGAAAATCCCGCCCGAGGCCGCGATCGCGAACATGTCGACAAGAATGCGCCAATGCGTCGGCCGCGCCAGAAACGCGCCGATCGTGATCAACGCATCG
This sequence comes from Allostellaceae bacterium, assembly GCA_035570495.1. Classification (GTDB taxonomy): domain Bacteria; phylum Pseudomonadota; class Alphaproteobacteria; order ATCC43930; family CGMCC-115725; genus DATARH01. The sequence goes on from DATMLO010000092.1 coordinate 19,554, forward strand.
CCGCTGACCGCCTCGCGCACCGGGCTCGCCAGCCACAAATCGATCGAGAACAATGCGATGCCGAGCGCGCCCCACGGCGCGATGCTGGCGCTAATCCGCCCCTTCAGGATGCGGCTGGCGCCGAGCGAACCGACCCCGACGCCCACCGAGAACGCGGTCAGAAACAGCGTCACCACCGCTTCTTCCGCACCGAGATTGTTTTTCACATAAGTCGGGAATTGCGACAGATAGGTCGCGCCGACCAGCCAGAACCAGGAAATGCCGAGGATCGAGCGGAACCGCGTCCGCTCGCGCCGCGCCGCCGCAATGAGCCGGCCGGTCGCGGCGATAAAATTCCATTCGATCCGGGCGTCCGGCGCACTCGGCGCGGTCGAGGGAATATAGCGGCTCGCGGTGTAGGCACTGAGCGCCACCAGTATGATCAGCCCCGAAACCGCGCCCGCGCCGTGCTGTGTCGCGATCAGCATGCCGGCGATTGTGCCACCGAGGATCGCGAAAAACGTGCCCGCCTCGACCAGGGCATTGCCGAGCAGCAGCTCGTGCCGGGTCAGCAGATTGGGGAGGATCGCGTATTTGATCGGCCCAAAAAACGTCGCTTCGATCCCCATGACAAAAAGCAGGCCGAGCAGCACCCAGGTGCTGCCGGTCAGCACCGCCGCCGCGGCCACGGCCATCACCGCGACCTCGGACAGCTTGATGATGCGGATGAGCTTTGACTTGTCATGCGAATCGGCGAGCTCGCCCGCCGTCGCCGAACCGAGAAAAAACGGCAGGATAAAGAGCGCGCCGGCCAGCGGGATCAACATCCCCGCCGGCAGACCCGTCGCCATCTCCGGCTTGTAGGCCAACCATAGGACCAGCGCGTTCTTCAGCGCGTTGTCGTTGAACGCCGAGAGAAACTGCGTCATCCACAGCGGCCCGAACCGGCGCGTCTTCAAAAGCGCAACCGGGCCGCGACGCGGCCCCTTTGGCATGGCGTCGTGCATCCCCTTATCTCGCATATATGCCGGCCCCTGGCGAGACCCGGCGGCACCGCCCCCGGTAATGGTCTCCTGGGCGGCGCTTTCTTGTTTCAGCTTTCCATGACGGTTCGGGGTCACCATTTCCCTGGGTGAACGTGGACGCGAAAACCTTGATCTGCTACGCCTCGTCGCTGTCATGCCGCTCCAACTCTATAATTCGCTGACTCACAGCAAACAGCCGTTCCGGCCGATCGATTCGCAGAATGTGCGAATGTATGTCTGCGGGCCGACCGTCTACGACTATGCCCATATCGGCAACGCGCGGGCGGTCGTGGTGTTCGACCTGCTGTACCGCGTGCTGCGCCACGAATACGGCGCGGACCATGTCACATACGTGCGCAACATCACCGATGTCGACGACAAGATCATCGACGCGGCGCGCGCCAACAACGAGCCGATCGAGGCGCTGACCGCTCGAACCGAGCAAATCTTCCAGGAAGACATGGACGCGCTGGGCAATCTGCGGCCCGACATCCAGCCTCGCGCGACGCAGCACATCCCGCAGATGATCGCGATGATCGAAAAGCTCATCGCGGGCGGCCACGCCTACGCCGCGCAGGGGCACGCGCTGTTCCGCGTCGCTTCATACAAGGATTACGGCCGGCTCTCGCGCCGCAGCCGCAAGGAGATGATCGCCGGCGCGCGGGTCGAGATCGCGCCTTACAAGGAAGACCCTGGCGATTTTGTGCTGTGGAAGCCCTCAGCCGCCGACCAGCCGGGCTGGGACAGCCCGTGGGGCCGCGGCCGGCCGGGCTGGCATATCGAATGCTCGGCGATGAGCGAAACCCATCTAGGGCCCCATTTCGACATCCATGGCGGCGGCGTCGACCTCATCTTCCCGCACCACGAAAACGAGGTCGCGCAAAGCGTCTGCGCCCATGCCGGCGAGGAATTCGTCAATTTCTGGGTGCATAACGGCTTTCTGTCGGTCGACAGCACCAAGATGTCGAAGAGCCTCGGCAATTTCGTCACCGCGCACGAGGTGCTGAAGGAATGGCCCGGCGAAGTGATTCGCCTCGCGCTGCTGTCGTCGCATTACCGCGACCCACTCGATTGGACTGAACAGCGGCTGCGGGAAGCGAAGCAGACGCTCGATCGGTGGTATCGGGCTTTAGCATTACCGTCCCAGGGACGAGGCCACGCGAGCTTAAATCCCTTTGTTAATGCTCTCGGAGACGATCTCAACGCTCCGCTCGCGATTCATTTTATGCACGAGTATGTGGCTACCCTGAATCAGGCGAGTGACGACCAGGAACGGGCTAACTGGCAGTATGGACTGAAAGAAGCCGGTCGCCTGTTGGGGTTGTTACGGCAGTCCCCCACCGAGTGGCTGCGCGGCGGCGGCGATGGTGCCAATATCGAGGAACGCATCGCGGCGCGGACATTGGCTCGCAAGGAGCGTCGCTTCGCCGATTCCGACCACATCCGCGACGAGCTGGCCGCAGAGGGCATCCTTCTCGAAGACGGACCTGGCGGCACGACCTGGCGCCGCGCGTAAGGTGCACGCACGCCCTCACCCGGCCGCCGCTCACGCGGCGTCCACCCTCTCCCGCAAGCGGGAGAGGGGCTAAGGGCACAGGTGGAAAAACCCTCTCCCGCTCGCGGGCTCGCGGGAGAGGGTGCCGAGCGCCATCAGCGCGAGGCGGGTGAGGGTTAGCGGGCGTGGGTGCAATGAAAACAAAGGCGCGAGAAGCATGGTTTCGACGAGCCTTTCTTTGGGGATCGATGCCAATTCATTGGAAAGGCTATCTGGTTCTGGTAGGCGTTTTGCCCGTAGTTGGCATCGGGATCACCGGTCTTGCTTTCGCGCAGCAACGGCATCCCATTTTAGCCACGGCATGCTTAGGTGTAGCTTTTTGTTGCGCAGTTGCAGTGATTTTGGTCGCGGAGTTGCACATGGAGCGCAAATAAGTGGCTCTTCGACGACGCGTTGTCGCGTGGTGACCTCGAGCTGGGCTCCCGCTGGTGTGGCGTCGCCACCGAAATGGCAAATAGGAGCCTTGAAATCATTCCCTTTATTCATGATATGTTCTCACGTCGAAACTGCATTCGTCTGCTTCATGTCCGCCACAACTCACCCCTTGGCGAGCCCCCTCGCCCGCCTGTTAATTCGGCCGATAACAGGAGGACGTCCTCCTGTTAATTCGGGTCGATAACAGGAGGAGAACAGGAGGTAAGCCTCCTGTTAAATGCGAACATGGCTGACGACACCGCACGGGCTTACAGGCGTATCAAGCAACATGGCTGGCACCGATCATAAAAAGCCGCTGTTGTCGGGCGGGCCGGCGATCATCCTGGTCGAGCCGCAGCTGGGCGAGAATATCGGCACCGCGGCGCGGGCCATGCTCAATTGCGGGCTGGGCGATCTCCGTCTCGTCAAGCCGCGCGACGGCTGGCCCAACCCCAAGGCCGTCGCTGCCGCCTCAGGCGCCGACACCGTGCTCGACGCCGCGCGGCTCTACCCCGATCTGCGCGAGGCGGTCGCCGATCTGCGGCATGTCTACGCCTCGACCGCACGCGATCGCTACATGGTGAAGCGCGCAGTGACGCCGCGCCTCGCGGCCGGGGAAATCCGCGCGCATCTCGCGGTCGGCGAGCCGTGCGGCGTCATTTTCGGGCCCGAGCGCACCGGGCTCGTCAATGCCGACATCACCCTCGCCGACACGGTGCTGAGCGTGCCGATGAACCCCGGCTTTTCATCGTTGAACCTGGCGCAGGCGGTGCTGATCGTCGGCTACGAGTGGTTCATCGCCCGCGAGGAGCCGCCGGCCGAGACGCTGCATACCGGGCACAGCCGGCCGGCGACCAAGGAAGAGCTGGTGCGATTCTTCGATCACTTCGAGGAAGCGCTGGTCGACAGCGGGTTTATCCGCCACCCCGACAAGCGGCCGAGCCTCTTCCGCAACCTGCGCAACTTCTTCCAGCGCGCCTATCCGACAGAGCAGGAATTGCGCACATTGCATGGAGTCGTGACCTCGTTCATGGGGCCACGCAAAGGAGCCGGCGACGACGCGGCGTAGTGCATTGCCGCACACGGCCGCGGGCGGACTCGTCCGGCGCCAAAAGCTGAGTCAAAATCCGCCTCATGCGGGTCCTCTACCATTCGCTGCTCTCGGCCGCCTCGCGCAAGGTGCGCGTCGTGCTGGCCGAGAAGAACCTCGACTTCACGATGAAGGCCGAGAAGCCGTGGGAGCGGCGGCCGGAATTTCTCGCGCTCAACCCGGCGGCCGAGGTGCCGGTGCTGATCGACAATGACGACGTGTTGGCGGGCACCGAGGCGATTGTCGAATATCTCGACGAGATGTACCGCGAGAAGATGCTGATCGGCATCAACCCGCTCGACCGTGCCGAGGTGCGCCGGCTCGTCGCCTGGTTCGACATCAAGATGAACCGCGAGGTGACCGAAAATCTAGTCGGCGAAAAGATGGCGACGCGGGTCGGCCGCGGCGGGCAGCCGAACTCGCAGGCGATCCGCGCCGGGCACGCCAACCTGCCGCATCACCTCGACTATATCGGCTATCTCGTCGATCGGCGGCGCTGGCTCGCCGGCGAGTTCTTTTCGGTCGCCGACATCACCGCCGCGGCGCATCTGTCGACGCTCGACTATCTCGGCGACGTGCCCTGGGAACAGCACGAACTGGCCCGCGAGTGGTACGCGCGGATCAAGTCGCGCCCGAGCTTCCGCGCGATCCTTGGCGATCACGTGCCCGGCATATCGCCGCCCCAGCACTACGCCGATCTCGATTTTTAACGGTGGTGCGAGGTCATCGCGTCCTTCGAGACGCGGGCTGCGCCCGCTCCTCAGGATGACGGTCTTTCTTCATGCCATTAGCAAACCTTCGTCATCCTGAGGAGCGTTCCAGCGGAACGCGTCTCGAAGGACGCACGGTGGTCTTTGCAGCCTTCGTCGTCCTGCTCATTATCGTCAGCGTGCCGGTGTGCTCGACCGTGCTGCCACCGCTGGTGGATTACCCCAACCACCTGGCGCGGATGCATCTGATCGCCGAGGGTGGCAACGAGTTCTACGCGGTGCGCTGGGCGCCGCTGCCCAATCTGGCGGAAGACCTGATCGTCCCAGCGCTGACGCATCTGATGCCGCTGGAGATTGCCGGGAAGCTGTTTCTCGTCATCACCTTCGCGCTGATCGCCGGCGGGACGCTGTGGCTCAACCGCGTCGTAAGCGGAGCCTGGCGATGGTGGGGGCTGCTCGGCTTTCTGCTGCTTTACGACCGCATCCTGCTGTGGGGTTTCCTCAACTATCTATTCGGGTTGGGCGTGGCGATCTGCGGCATCGCGCTGTGGCTCGCCCTCGACGACCGGCCGGCGGCGCGCACGATCAGCGCGACGGCGATCGCGCTGGTTTGCTTCTTCAGCCACATCGCCGCGCTCGGCATCTATGCGTTGGCGATCCTCGGGATGGAGATGGCGCCGGCGCTGAACCTGATGCGCGCCCGGCGCCATCGGGATGTAGCGTTGCGGATCGCCCTCGCCGGCGCGCCCTTCGTACTGCCGGCGATCCTCTTTCTGTTCTGCCAGCCGGTGTCCGCCGACGGATCGACCAGCTTTACGCCGATCTGGCGCAAGGCCGATCTGCTGTTCAGCGTCTTCGACAATTACAGCCGGCCCTTCGACGTCGTCTGCTTTGCGCTGTTCGTGGTGTTGTTGGCCGCGCTGGCGTGGCGCCGGGCACTCAACGTCACGTCGCGGCTCGCTGCGCCCCTCGTCATCCTGCTCGTTGTCTATCTGGTGCTGCCAAGCCAGATGGCGTCCGGTTCCGGGGTCGACCACCGGCTGCCGGTCGCGATCTTCCTGTTGCTGGTTGGCGCCAGCGCGCCAGCCCCGCCGCGGCGCGCGGCGGTGATGATCGGCTTCGCCATCGCCATGATTTTTGTCGCCCGCATGGCGGTGATCGAACGGGTCTGGCTCGCGGCCGATCGCCTCTACGCCACCGATATCGCCGCCCTAGACCAGCTGCCTGTGGGCGCAACGCTCGCGGTCGCCTATCCGGATCGCGAGGTCAATGCGAGCGCGATCCCGCAGCTCCATGTGGCGACGCTGGCCGTGGCACGGCGCGAGGCCTTTGTGCCGACGCTCTTCGCCTTCCCGACGCAGCAGCCACTGGTCTTGCGGCCGCCCTATGACGCGCTGGCCGGCACGACCTCGCCGAACTGGATCTGGGACGGGTTTGTCGCCGGCGACGCGACGGAGCGCGCGGCGTCGCTGCTGGCTCTCCGGCACTACGATTACGTCGTGTTCACCGACCGCGACCCGATCACCGTGCCGGCGAACGCCTGTCTCGCGCCGCTGCCGTCGCCGCCGCGCTTCCAGCTGTTCAAGGTGATTGTGGACAGTCCCTGCTGATCACCGGCACATCATCGGCATAGGGCTGGCCAGTGCCTCTCGCGCTGCCAGCGTGAGAGCGCGATGCCGGCGGAATAGGGCCACGCGCCGAGGCTGTGCCAACCGTTTGCGTCGTGCCGCAGCAAGGCCGCCCCGCCCGCCGGCAGATCCAAAAACCCTTGCGGCGTGCATGAAATGACCGCGAGGTCATACCCCGCCGCCGCGGCTTGATCGAGAACCGCCATATCGGCGGCGTTGTAGCGCTTCAGGTCGAGACCGCGACGCCGCGGCGGCGCACTCGCCAGATACCCTTCGAGCAGGTCGCCGATCTGGCCGTTATCTCCGGGCAGGATCATCGCGAGCTTGTCACCGTCACGCAGGAACGGCTTCAGCTCCGCCGCCAGATCCCAGACCAGCGGCTGCGGCATCTCGATATCGAAACGCAGCCGCTCGGCAAAGGCGACAGGCGCGAGCAGCGCCACGCCGACAACTAGCGCCGCGACACTGCCGCGCACGCCACGGCGCGTCCAGAGCGGCATCGCCAGCTCGCACACCGTCAGCGCCAGCGCGAGCGCCAGGATCAACGAGAGATGCGTATTGTAACGAAAGTAGGAATGCGCCTCGGTCGCCATCTCGGCCGAGAAATGCGCCACATAGGTGACGACCAGAAAGCCGTTGTATAGGGTGAAAGCCGCGGCATTGAACGCCAGGAACCGGGTCGCCCGGGACCAGCCGCGGCGGCGCAGCATCAGCGCCAGGCAACCGAATGACACGATCTCGGCGGCGAAGAACAGGGGCTTCTCGGCGATCGCGCCGGCGATGCCGCGAAAAGTCTGCGGGAGCAGCTCCCAGTTCCACGCGCTGAGCGGCAGCGGCTCGAGTTCCGCGACCCCAGCATGCGCGGCGTAGTAGCGCCACACCGCGTAAAGTAGCCCTGCCGGAGCCAGCGATAGCGCCGCGCCGACGACGAGCCGCCGCCGGGGCGTGCCAGATTCGGCAAAGGCAAGGACGATGGCCGCGCCAAACAGCGCCAGCACCAGCCCGATCCCCGACTGCTTGGTGTTGATCATCGCCGCGAGGATCAACGACAACTCGGGGCCGTAGGCTCGCCCTTCCTGCGCCTCGACGTAAAGGCAGGCGGCGAGCAGCGCCGTCACCGCGAGCCCCGTCTCGCCATAGGCCGAAAAGTGAAACCGCGGCACAAAGCCCGGATCGAGCAATGTCACAAGCAGCATGCCGAGCGAGAGCGCGACCCATGATGGCGCGCCCGCCGAGCGCGCCAGCATGCGCGCCATCGCCAATCCGGCAACGAGCCGCAGCATCACGTTGACCAGCGACATGCCGGCGGTGGGGTAGTCGCGCCAGACGAGCGACCCGAGAAACGCGAGGAACTGCGCGTCGTAGGGCGCGGCCGGGAGGAACGAATAGCTCGGCGGCAATGTCGCAGTCGGCAGCCGCGCGAAATCGACGAGGTAATCGGCGTTGGGCAGCAGGTTGAGGAAGGTGTCGACCTGCGATGGCCGCACCGACGCCATGATGGCCCAGAGCGGCAAGGTCATCAGTAGCAGCCGGCCGAGCGCGATCCAATCGTCGCGCCGGAGGCGTCGGCTTACGACAATTTGCACCAGCAACGCCGCGGCCAACATTGCCATCGCGGGGATACGCAGGCTGAGCGGCAGGAACACACCCCACAGGGTCAAGACCACGCAAAGCGCGCCCCAGCCGGCGCCGATGCGGAATTCAGCCGCGGCGCCGCGACCGGCCACCACAGTCCCGATCAGCAGCAAAATCGCCGCGATCCCCCAGGTGACAAACACGCCGACGAGGTCCGTAAGCCCCGGGAGATAAAGCGCCATGTGGATGAGCGATGGGCCTCTACAGCGCCAGCAGCGCGCGCTTGGCGGCGAACTCGTCCTCGGTCAGCAGGCCGGCGTCGCGCAGCTCGACCAGCATGTGCAGATAGGCCCCCCGACCCGACGCTCCGATAGCCGCGATCCCGCCGATGCGCACTTCCGCAGGAATGCCGCCCTGCTGTAGCGCCACAAACGCGACACCGAGCACGATCGCGGTCAGCATAAAGAGAAGGCCGCTATACGGGTGCCCGGACGTCAGCTCCAGCAACGCCGCGACAAAGGCCGCGACGCCGCAGGCAGCGACCGCGAGCCACGCGCTCACCACCGCGATCAGCTGGCGACAGACAAACCAATAGAGGATCGCGAACAGCGCCAAGGCCAACAACATGCCGAGCCAGTCGCCGCGTGCCGCCAGCAAGATCGCCAGCAGCACATCGGCGACGAGCGCGGCGAGCACCGAATAGCTCAGCGCTTCGGGCAGGTTCGGAAACGTGATGCGCGGCATCGACTTTCCCCCTGAATTGGGCCGCAACCTACTGCTTCGTGCCCGCCGGGGCGGCGGCGTCCTCCTTTAACTCGAGCCGCTCGATATTGGTCTTCGCGGTTTCTGAGTCGGAGCTGCCCGGCGCGAGCTCCGAGACACGCACCCAATCGCGCCGCGCGCCGGCGAGATCGCCCTTCATGCGCAGGATGTCGCCGCGTTCAAGCAACGCCGACACCGCGTTCGGCGCGAGACTGACCGCCTTATCGATATCGATCAACGCGGCGTCCAGCTTGCCGAGCTCACGATTGGCGGAAGCGCGATAGATGAGGGCGTCGATCCGGTTCGGGTCGCTCGACAGCACACGGTCGAGATCGGCGGCGGCCTTGTCGAACCAGCCTTCGCTGCCCGCCGCCTCGGCGCGGTCGACGAGCAGGTCGGGGTCACCGGGCAGGAGGTTGAGGGCCGCGCTGTCGTCGGCATAGGCGCGCGCCGCATCGCCCTGCAGCAGCCAAGCCTGCGCCGCCTGGTCGAGCGCATCGGCGCGCAACGAATCGGGCGCGTGATCCATCGCCTTGGCGAGCGCCTCGAGATGCGTGGCGCCCTCCTTGTATTGCTTCAGCCCGATCAGCGCGACGGCGTAGCAATGGTCGGCCGGATGTCCGCCACCGCGCGACTGCCAGTGCTCGGCAAGATCGCGCGCCGCCGACGGATCGGTCTTGGCGAGGCTCAGGCAATGCTCATAGGTCGCTTCGTCGCCCGCGGCGTTATGCGGCGGTGCGCCGGGCGCACCGCGCTGCGGTGGGACATAGGGCGCGACCGGCGCCGGCGGAGGTGGCGCGGCGGAGATTGGCGGTCCCATTTGGGGCTGACCCATCTGGCCCGACGCCGCGAAGCCAAGCGACGGAACGAGCAATGTGCTCAAGACCGCTCCAAACGCGACCGTCGCTGCCCGCCCCATCACGATGACCTTTGCTGCCCGGCGGCCTTTCAATAGCACAATCCGGCCGCGCCGCCGAACCACGACCGGATTTGGCCGAAATGCCACGCTCCAGCCCCTCGATTTCACCGTGGCGTCGCGCTAAATGTCTGAAAATTCGCCTTTTGGTAGGGACGTGCCTGTGAAGACCCATTCCGCCCTGTCGCGGTTTTTTGCCTTGCTTGCAGCCTTGAGCCTCGTGTCCTGCGCGGCGATCCAGCTGAAGGAGAACACCTCGCAGATGGCCTCGACCATCGAAGACATCAGGGTCACCCAGCTGCTTACGAACATCGCCGATCAGATCGACCGGCACGATGTCATTCCGTCGGGTGTGTTTGTCGACACCGGCACGGCGGAAGCCTCGCTCGGCGGTACGCTGTCCGCCACGCTTCCGTCGATGAACCTCGCGAAGAACACACGATCGCTCACCCCTACCGTCACCGGGTCCTGGACCGACAGCTGGAGCCTCGACCCGATTTCCGACCCGCAGGACCTCAACAATCTGCGCGCCCTCTATGGCGTCATCTATCGGCCGGACAGCGACATCGCGAATTTCATCTACGCGACGATCCAGCTCTATCACAAAGGGCCGCCGCCCTATCCGCCGGACGATCAGTATGGCCCGACACCTGAAGCGTGCGGCATCGCCCCACCCGTCCCGGCGCAAGGGCTGCCGCCGAGGATCATCAATTCCCGCCTGGCGATGCAGGCGTATTTCGCCGCGCTGAAGGCATTTCCATATTCCAATGATCCGGTGAACCAGCCCGAAAGCGTGCCCAATCCCCGCGACCGCCACTCGAAAATCAAGGCGGCGATCGCGAAACACACTGATCCGAAAGACCAAAATCTCGCCGAGCTGTGGGCTTCCGAGCACAATGACTGCTTTGACCCAAAGCCGTCCGATCAGGACGGCACGACCGCTCACGCATCGACCATTGTTGCGCCGCCGATACCCGGCCCCGCCGGCCGGGTAGCCGGCATCCCAGCATCGCAGGCGGTTATTACAGCAAGCGACAACAAGCCCGTCATCGAAACGACGGCGACACTCAATACCTATTTCGGGCTCACCTATCCGACGCGCGACATGGTGCATGACGAACTGCGCAACGGCACGTCCGTCGATTGCCGCTACTACGAGATTTCGGCGCTCGCGCATCAGAACGATGCGCTCTTCGCGCGCTGGCTGTTCTGGCGAAACCCTGATGGAAGCTGGGCGCCAGTCAAGGACGCGCCGGAGCATCTTGTTTCGCTGGGAACCTATAACGGGCACGAGTTCTTCACCCCGGCACCGGCCTGCGTCAGCGATTTCATGATCCTCGCGATCAGCTCGGTCGCGAATTCGCACGCGGCGTCGCAGGCGACACCAAAATCGGCGGGGCAATAACGCCTCCCCGTCGCACTGCCGTCGTTGCGGCGCCAAACCGCGCGGCGCTACGATGCCGTAGCGGGAGGAAGGCGTATCCATTGGCATTCGAGCGTTTGCGCCGGGCGGCTGGCGGCACCAATGTCGCCCGCGCGCTCTCCCATCGCAATTACCGCATCTATATCAGCGGCAACGCGATCCAACTGATCGGCACCTGGATGCAGCGCGTCTCGGGCGGCTGGCTCGCCTGGACGCTGACCCATTCCGGCGCCTGGCTCGGCATGATGTCGATGGCGGAGTTTCTGCCGGTGCTGTTCCTGGCGCCGCTTGCCGGGGTGATGGCCGATCGGCGCGACCGGGTCGCGATCATCCGCATCACCCAGCTGATCGGCTGCGGCCAGGCGATCTTGCTGGCGATCCTCGTCTTCACCAACCTCATCACGATCCACCTGCTGTTCGCGCTGGTGATGCTGCTCGGCATCAACCAAGGCATCGCCCAGCCAGCGCGCCTGGCCCTGATTCCGACGCTCGTTGACCGCGAGGCATTGCCCTCGGCGCTGGCGATCAACTCAATCGTCTTCAACGCCGCGCGCTTTATCGGCCCAGCGATCGCCGGGGTGCTGATCGCGCATATCGGCATCGGTGCGGCGTTCGCCGCCAACGCTTTGACCTATATCGCCTTCCAGATCTCATTGGCCAATCTGCACGATATCCCGAAGCTGCCGATGCGCGCGGCGCAGAACGCGGTGAGGGCCTCACTCGAAGCCTATTCCTATGCCAGCCGGCACCCCGGCATCGCGCCGATGCTGCTGCTCTTCGCGGTGACGACGATCGGCACGCGCGGCTTTATCGAGCTGTTCCCCGGCTTTGCCGACAGCGTCTTCCATCGCGGGCCCCAGGGCCTGGCGATGCTGACTTCGACGGTCGGGCTCGGCGCGATCTTTGGCGGCGCCTGGATGCTGATCCGGTCGCAGATCAGCGGGCTGACGACCATCGTGCTCGCCAACACGCTGATCATGTCGCTGGCGATCATCGCCTTCACCGCGACCGACATATTTGTCATGGCACTGCCCTGCGTGTTCATCGCCGGCACCGCGATGGTGATCACCGGGATCGGTGCGCAGACGCTGATCCAGGCCTCGACCGATCGGGCCATGGCGGGCCGGGTCATGGCGCTCTACGGCATGATCTTCCGCGCCGGCCCGGCGCTGGGCGCGGTGGTGATGGGCACCGCCAGCGAGCATTTCGGTCTGCGCCTGCCGCTGGCGGTCGGGGCAGTCGTGTCATGCGTCTGCTGGGCGCTGACGCTCAACCGCAAAAAGGCGATTGTCGCCTCGCTCGAAGATGCCGAGCCGGCGCCGGTAGCCGTCGCCGAGCGCAGCGCGTGAAGCTGCTCGTTTTCGGTCTCGGGTATACGGCCCGCGCCTTTGTGCGGCGCCTCGGGCCGGAATGGACGGTCGTCGCGACCTCGCGCGGCGATAGCCGCGTGCCGCTCTTGCCCGAAGGCGGCCTTGCCGACGTCACGCATCTTCTGGTCTCGATCCCGCCCGACGAGACCGGCGACCCGGCGCTCGATTGCCACGGCGAGGGCCTCTCCGCGCTCAAATCCCTGCGATGGCTCGGCTATCTATCGACGACCGGGGTCTACGGCACGCGCGACGGCGGCTGGGTCGATGAAAGCGCCGAGCTGCGCCCGTCGAGCCCGCGAGCCAAGCGTCGCGCTGCCGCGGAGCAAGGCTGGCTCGGGCTCGGAGCGCATGTCTTCCGGCTGGCGGGAATTTACGGTCCGGGCCGCAGCGCCTTCGACGCGCTGCGCGCCGGCGGCGCCAAGCGCGTCGACGCCGGCGGCCTGGTCTTCTCGCGCATCCATGTCGACGACATCGCCACAGTGCTGCTCGCGTCGATCGCCAAGCCGCGCGCCGGCGCGATCTACAATGTCTGCGACGATGAGCCGGCGGCGCAGGAGGCCGTCATCGCCTATGCGGCGCGGCTCGTCGGCCTCACGCCCCCGCCGCTCATCCCGCTCGCCGAGGCCGACCTCACCCCGATGGCACGGAGCTTCTATGCCGACAACAAGCGCGTCTCGAACGCGTTGATGAAGCGAGAGCTCGGCATCGCCCTCGCCTATCCGAGCTATCGCGAGGGGCTCGCCGCCGTCCTAGCCAACGGCGGCTAAGACTTGCCGAAAGTGGCGGCGCGAGGCATCGTCGCCGTCACGCGAGATCATGGGAGGATACCGATGGCGTACAACATCCTGATGATGGGGGCCTCCTACGGCTCGCTCTTGGCGATCAAGCTGCTGTTCGGCGGCCACAAGATCACCATGGTTTGCCTGCCCAACGAGGTCGAGGCGTTCAACACCGACGGCGCGCATGTGCGCATGCCGATCCGCAACCGCGCCACGCCCATCGACCTCGACTCGCGGAAGCTGCCGGGCAGCCTACGCGCTGCGGGCACCGGCGATGTCAATCCAAAGGATTACGACCTCGCGGTGCTTGCGATGCAGGAACCGCAATACCGCCTGCCGGGCGTGCGCGAGCTGCTCGACGGCTTGGCGCGCGCTCAGGTGCCGTGCATGTCGATTATGAACTTTCCGCCGCTGCCCTATCTCGCGCGGATAAAGGGTCTGAACACCGACGCCCTAAGACCTTGTTTTACCGACGCAACGGTGTGGGACAATTTCACGCCAAGCAAGGTCACGCTGTGCAGTCCTGACCCGCAGGCGATCCGTCCGCCCGGCGAGAGGATCAATTTCCTGCTGGTAACGCTGCCGACCAATTTCAAATCGGCGCGGTTCGAGAGCGACGCCGACACGCAGATCCTCAGGAACCTGCAGGCCGATGTCGACGGCATCAAATACGACGCCGGCGACGGCGAGAAGATCGACCTGCCGGTGAAATTGAAGGTGCACGATTCGATTTTCGTGCCGCTCGCCAAATGGTCCATGCTGCTGACCGGCAATTATCGCTGCATCACCGCCGACGGCGCTGTCGACATCAAGGACGCGGTGCACGCTGATCCGGAAAAGTCGCGCTCGGTCTACAACTGGGTCATGGAGGTATGCGTTAAGCTCGGCGCCAACCCAGCCGACCTCGTGCCGTTCGAGAAATACGCCAGCGCCGCGCACGGGCTGGTGCGGCCATCCTCCGCGGCGCGCGCGATCAACAACGGGGCGCAGTTCATCGAGCGCACGGACAAGCTGGTCCAGCTTCTCGGCGCACAGCTCGGCATGAGCAACCCGGTCGTCGACGCGACCGTCAAACAGGTCGACGCGCGGCTCGAAGCCAATCGCAAGAAAGCCGCCTGATTAGCCCGTCATTGCGCGCCAACAAAGCAATCTCCCGTTTGCATGGCCGTAGCCTGCCGGCGAGGGATTGCCTGTTGTTCCTGATGCCCCCCGCGCCGTGACGACTGAACGATGAAGGGCAATGTCATCGGGTTCGACCCCGATACCAATACCGGGGCGATCAGCGGCTATGACGGCCAGCGCTACGAGTTCGTGAGGCTCGAATGGCGCGGCAGCGGGCGACCAATGCAAGGCGCGACGGTCGATTTCGTCGCCGAGAGCGGGCGCGCGTCACAGATTTACCCGCTCGGGCCGCCCTACGACCCGAACGAGGCATCGGACGCCAACCTCGTCTATATCCTGTATCTCGTCGCGCTGATCGCCGGGGTCACCTCGATTGCCGGCCTCATCATGGCGTATGTCAACCAGAGCGGGGCACCGGAATGGGTGCAGACCCACTATCGCTTTCAGATTCGCACGTTCTGGATCGGCCTGCTCTATACCCTCATCGGTCTCGTCACCTGCGTCATTGTCGTCGGGTTCTTCTGGCTCCTCTTCGTCTTCGTCTGGTGGATCGTGCGCTGCGTCAAGGGAATGACGGCGATCTCCCGAGGCCTCCCTTACGAGCGCCCGACAAGCTGGATGTGGTGAGGCGCGGGTCAACCGCGCGGTGTCGCACCCGCGCCGTTGAGCAACTACCGCTTGGGCGCGGGAAACGGTACATTCGTGGCGGGATTATCGAGAGGCCGCCATGCGAGGCAACGTCATCGGGTTTGACCCCGATACCAATACCGGCGCGGTCAGCGGCCACGACGGAAACCGCTACGACTTCGTCACGCAGGAGTGGCGCGGACGCATGCCGCCGCGGCACGGCGACGTGGTCGATTTCCAGGCCCAGGGCGGCCGCGCTTTCGACATCAATCTGATCGAGCCTGAATACGTCCGGCCAACGATCGGGCAGTTCTATTTCTCGCCGTCGGGGCGGATTTCGCGCGCGCAATACTGGCTGCGCTTCATGGTCCCGTACGCCGTGATCTACTTCGCGATCGACATCGCCAACATTGCGGTCGACGAAGATTCGACCGCGCACGCCGTCCTCTCCGGCGTTTTTGGGCTTTTCCTGATCGTCGCGATATGGCCGAGCATCGCCATTCTGATGAAGCGCATGCACGACCGGAACAGGTCGGGCTGGTTTTGTCTTGTGCTCTACGTCCCGATCGTGCTGTGCATCGTACTGCTGATTGTCTGGCTGGCGGGCACCATCGCCAAGGCGGCAGAGACGGGCACCTTCGATGCCCCCGAGTTCGGCGCGCTGGCCATCATCGTGGTTCTGCTGGCGCTAATCTCAAGCGGCATCAGCTTGTGGTTCTTTGTCGAGTTCGGCTGTCTGCGCGGCACGATCGGGCCCAACCGATACGGCGCCGACCCGGTGCGTTAACCAGCGGCTCAAGGAAATCCCGCTGCGCGCTGCATAGCGGGAAAAGAAACGGGCGCCAAAAGGCGCCCGTTTTCGCAATAGGCCTTCAACCGTCAGCAGGAGGAGCTGTCGCTGCCCCCACCGGAATCGCCGCTATCGCCGCCTCCGCCAAAATCTCCACCACCGCCGTAGTCGCCGCCGCTATCGCCGCCACCGCTATAGTCGCCGCCACCGGTATCGCCACCACCGCCGTAGTCGCCACCGCCAGCGTTGTCACCGCCCCCGCCGTAATCGCCTGGCGCGCCGCCGCCTTGGTTGTCGCCGTAGTAATTGTTGATCACGGTCTCGCCGAGACCGCCCTGCATTCCGCCCATACCGCCATAACCGCCGAGGCCGCCCGCGAAGCCATGCCCGAACAGCGAGGAGATGCCCTCAAAGAGCAAGGCGCCGCCGGCGACACCCGCCGCGGTTGTCGCGGCCGAGCGCAGGAAGCTGTTACCGCCACCGGCCGCTGCACCGCCGCCAAACACGCCGGCTGCGGGTGCAGCTTGCGCGTAGCCGGGTTGCGCGTAACCGGGCTGAGCGTATTGCGGCGGCGGAGGCGCCGGCTGCTGGACCCGGGTCCAAGGCCCGCCGCTCTGCGGAACGCTCGGCGCCGGAGCAGGCTGGCTGCGGCCGAACAGCCCGCCGAGGAAGCTCGTCGGCTGCTGCTGCTGCGGCGCATTGATGCTCGCCACCTGCTTTTCGAGCTCGGTGATGCGGTTCTGCGCGTTGTGCAGCGACAGATCCTGGATCAGCACGGTCTGCACCAGGTAATAGGGCGCGTCCGGCATCTGGGTCATCGCCTGGCGGATCATCGCGTCCGCTTCGGGGTCCTTGGGCTGCCCCGCCGTGCTTTGCAGACGGGTGAGCAAGGTCGTGATCAGATCGCGTTCTTGGGGTTCCATAGGTGCTGCCTGTTGGCTAGGGGGCTTTTGGCGAAAGCCCGTTGACGCTGCCTTTGCAGCATCGCGCAAGATGTGGGGTGCCGCGAGGGCGCGTCAATGAGGCGCCGCCGAGCTTCTCGACAGATGGTTGTGCCGGCTACGCGGCGGCGAGGCGCGCGACGCGGCTCGGCTGCTCGCTTGCTTGTGGGAAATAGAGCGACACCTCAGTGCCCTCGCCCGGCCTGCTGACGATTGTCAGACGGCCGTAATGGCTTTCGATCAGCTTGTTGACGATGCTGAGACCGAGCCCGCTGCCTTCATACTTACGGGCGATGCGTTCGTCGATCTGGCGGAATGGCCGGATCGCCGCCTCTGCCTCGGCCTCGGTCATGCCGATGCCCTTATCCGTGACGGTAATCCGCGCCATCCCGTCCGCCTCCAGGCCGACGCTAAGGATGACAGGTGTCCCGCTATCGCTGAACTTGGTCGCGTTCGACAGGAGCTTCGCGATCATCTGATCGACCGAGCGGCTGTCGGCGCGCACCGCGATGTGCTCCGCCGCGGCCGTGAACTGAAGATCGGCCTGCCGTTCGGGCTGCACTTGCTCGAAATTGCTCATAGCGTCCCGCGCCATACCGCACAGGTCGACATCCTCCCAATCGAGCTCGAACGTACCGGCTTCGAGCTGGGCGATGGTCAAGACATCGCCGACCACGCTCGACATGCGCTGGCCGGCCGAAAGAATGCTGTCGGAGAATTCGAGATACTTTGGCTGCACGGGGCCGAAGACTTCCTGCGTCATCATCTCGCTGAAGCCGACGATGGCATTGAGCGGCGTGCGCAACTCGTGGCTCATCGCGGCAAGGAACGCGGTCTTTGCGTTGTTGGCGGACTGCGCTTCGTCGCGCGCCGCCGCGAGATCGCGATTTGCGTCGGCGAGCTCCTTGGTGCGCTGCGCTACGCGATCTTCGAGGGTCGTGTTGAGTTCGCGCAGCTCTTCCTCGGCGCGCTTCTGCGCCGCGTAGCGGGCCGAGACCGCGGCCGCCATGTCGTTGAAGGCGGCGCCGAGGCGGCCGATCTCCGAGCCGGTATCCTTCAACTGCGCACGGGCGTCGTAATTGCCGTTGCTCCATTCGGCCGCCGCGTCCAGCAGCCCGCGGATCGGGCGGCGGATGAAGATGCGGCCGCCCTGATAGGCGGCAAAAAGCGCGAGCAGCAGACCCACCAGGATCAGCGCGATGCCGCGAAACGTCGCCGTGTCGATCGACGCAAAGGCTTCCGCCTTGCTCAGCCCGGCGCTGAGGAACAGATCGTAGGGCGGCAGCTGCGCCGGCACGTAGCCGAAGATGCGGACGATCCCGTCGACGCCTTTTGCTTCCTCCCAGCCGGCCTTGCCGCCATCCATGATGCCTTCGTGGCTCTTGCGCATGTTCTTGCCGACCAGCTGCTCCGGATGGGGCAGACGGGCGATGATGTTGCCTTCGCGATCGGCGATCAGGATCGAGGCGGTAGGCGACAATCCCCGCTCGGCGAGATGCGACGACAGCCAGTCGAGGTCGAGCCCGGCAAAGACGACGCCGGCGACCTCGCCCTTTTCGTCGCGGAAGCGCTGAGCGAAATCGATCATCTTCTCGCCGGTCGACGGGTCGACCCAGTAATTGCCGACGGCCAGCTCATCGGACGCCATGGCGCGCTTGAAGAAGGCCTGCTGCGTCACCGAGGAATAGTTCAAGGGCGCGCTCGAACAGAAGATCGTGCCATTGACGTCCGCCGCGCCGAGCAGGCTGTAGTTCTTGAAATTGGCCTTGGCCGAGGCAAACAGCGCGTCGCAGGCCTGGCCCTGATGGGTTTTGACCGCGGACAACTGGCCGAGCGCGACGATCAGTTGCCGCGCGCCCTCGCGCAGCTCGCCCATCTCGGCGCCGAACTGCTTGGTGATCTGAATGACCTGCTGACGGATGTCATCGGCGCGCGAGGCGCGCAGATCGTATTCGTTGTAGGCCTGGATAAAGAGCGCGGGGAGCACCGCGATAAAGACGAGCAGGCACATTCGCGCCGTCAGGCTCATCTCGCGAAAACGGCGGATCGGGAACCGCACCCTGAATTTCTTTGCTGGCCCGGTCATGCAGCATCTCACGTTCTGCGCGGCACAATGCCTCGACGGCCAGCCGATCAGACGCGAGCACAACGCCCAGCGCATCGATTCTAGAAAAAATCGACAGCCGCAGCCTGGCACTTTGCGTCATCAAGCTTAACAAGCGCTAAACGGCGTTCCAGCCGGCGCGACGTGCCCGCGCTCGCGCGCCGCCGGCCCACGACGGTGCGGCGTCCGCACAAAACTCGGCGCGGTCAGCGTGCTGCGGTGACGATCTCGTCGAGCCGCTCCCAGACGCCGTCAAGCGCCTCAGCCATGATCCGCGCGTCACGTAAGGTCTCGGCCAGTAGCTCAGGACGAGCTTGCAGAACCATCTGCGTCACCGCCATCGCCTCCTCCGCATGGCGTTCCTCGACGCCGTGCTCGAAACATTCGTGGAAATACGGCTCGGCGAGGATTTTCGGGAAGTGCTTGGCCAAAGCCTCGGCCAAGGCACGCATCCAATCGTCCGACATCACCTCAATAACGCACCAGGCGCCGAGCGAACGCGCGTACAACTCGGGCGCCAACCGGACGAATTTTGCCGTCTGCGGGTCGAGGCGCCGGCATAGCTCTTCGGGATCGCCGAATTCCTCGTCTTCCAGGACGAGGTTCGCGCCAATATTCCGGAACGCGCGGCTGAGCTGATAATGATGAGTGTCGCCGCCTGGCAGCCCGTCATCGTCGATAAAGATTCGCAGCTTGCGCTTACGCAGCTTGGGGCTGTCGAGATGCGGCAGGTAATAGACCGCGGCGCGCGTTGCATGCATCGCCGCCTGATAGACCAGGTGGATCCACCCGAGCAGCGCCGGGTCGCGCGCCGCTTGCCGCGGCAACGCCGCCAGATGCTTGAAGAACGGCATGCGCGACGGTCGATGCTCGGCGGTGATCGCGGCGATCTCGGCGGCAAAGCTCGCGGGTGTATTGGCAGGCTGCAACGAGGCGATCCGGCGAGAAGCATCCGGCTTTTCTGTCGGGTCGATGACGGGCGGGTCAATGACGGGGTCGGTGGCCGACACTGTCGATCTCCTAATGTGCGGACGACACTGGCGCTCGTTTTTCTCTGCGGTTGGGCAAAGCGAGCGCCACGAAGTAAGATAACGTTAAGGTAAACTCGACGATATCGTCCGCGTATCACTTTAGTTAAATTATCTCTTCAGTTTTACGACAAGATTTTATCAAATATTCGTGATCTTATCTCGCTTCATTTTCACTCACCAAACATGCTGATCGCGCACCGAGCGAGCTCCATCGGCGCAAAACGAGGGTGAGGATGGCCCACTCGGTCGCGAGGCTGACGGTCGCCTGGTGCACATTGTTCGTGGTGGGCACCGATCTGTTTGTCGTCTCGCCGCTGCTGCCCCAGATAGCCGCGCAATACGACCTGCCGCCCGCGCCGGTCGGGCTCAGCGTCACGGCGTTCTCCGTCACGTATATGATTTGCGCGCCGCTGCTCGGTCATATCGCCGATCGCCTGGGCCGGCGGCTGATGCTGAGCTGCTGCCTTGGCGGGTTCGCCGTCGCCAATTTGCTGACCGCGGCGTCTCCCAATCTCGGCTGGCTTCTGGCGGCGCGGATCGTCGCGGGCGCCATGACAGCGGGCGTGTCGCCATCGATCTACGCCCTGGTGGGTGAAAGCGCACCGGCCGCACGGCGGGCGAGCTGGATGGCGATGGCGGTTTCCGGCTTGCTATGCTCGCTGTCTTTCGGCGCGCCGCTTGGCGCACTGATCGGGGCGGCGCTCGGTTGGCCAAGAGTGTTCGAACTGCTTGCTGGGCTGAGCCTACTGCTGATCATCGCCAATCGCCGAATCTGGCCGACCGACACGGCAACCGCGATGATGGGCGCCGGAGCACCACTGCCACCTGCCGGCGCCGCGCTGGCACTACGTCTGCTGCCGACGGTCGTCTGGGCAACAGGGCTTTACGGCATGTACATCTATCTCGGCGCGTGGTTGTCCCGGCTTGGCTTTTCGACCGAGGCGATCGCACAGGTCATCGCCTGCTATGGCATCGGCGCGATTGTCGGCACCCTAGGCGGCGGCCGCGTTGCCGATCGGGTCGGCGCCAGAGCCGCGACAAGCGCTAGCCTCATCGGACTGTTCGCGGCGTTTATGCTGCTGCCGCTGACCCTTCGGTCGGGGCTTTTGCTCGGCCTCGGCCTTGGCGCGGCGTCAGCCGTGGCCCAGGTGTTTTTCCCGGCTCAGCAAGCCGGCCTCGTCAGCGACTTTCCGGCGCGCCGCGCGACGGTGCTGGCGTGGAACAACAGCTCGCTCTTCCTCGGCATCGCGCTCGGTTCGCTCGTCGGTGGCCAGACCATCGCTCACGGCAGCTGGGAAACGAGCCTTTTGATCTGCGCGACGATCGCACTCGTCGGCTGGCTGATCAATCGCAGAGTCACGCGCCGCCTTGCGCTCGGCTGAGACTCCCATCCGTTTGTAAGAAGTGTCTACGAAGTCCCTCATACTTAATCAGTTCTTTACGCAGCGCTCCGAAAGATGACGGGCCATTCGGCCAGCCGGAGCGAGACGCTTGCCGCAGCACTTGTTGAGCGCATTCCAGACGACCGGATTGGGCTCGCCCTACGAAGGCGTGTTCGAGCCTGGACTAGTTCTGCTGTCGATCGCGATCGCGATCATGGCCGCTTTTGTCGCATTATCGCTCGCCTCGCGCATCGCCGCGGCGACCTCGACCCGCAGTCGCTGGGCATGGACGAGCGCCGGCGCTATCGCCATGGGCGGCGGCATCTGGTCGATGCATTTCATCGGGATGCTCGCCTTCTCGTTGCCTTGCGGCGAAAGCTACAACCCGCTCGGCACACTGGTGTCGATGATCCCGGGCGTCCTGGCGAGCGGTGTTGCGCTGCGTCTGATCAGCAGCAGCCAGCCGGGCTTGTTACGCCTGAGCAGCGGCGCGGTACTGATGGGCGCCGGCATCGGCGCGATGCACTACTCCGGCATGGCGGCGATGCAGCCCCAGGCCCTGCTGCATTACGATTTCGCGCTTGTCGTGGTGTCGGTGGTCGTGGCGGTGGCGCTGGCTTTCGTTTCGCTGGCGATCCGCATCTACATCCGCCACTACCGGGTCACGGACACCGTCGCGACCATGGTCGCAGCGCCGGTGATGGGCCTGGCGGTCGCCGGCATGCACTACACCGCCATGAAGGCAGCGGTATTCCTGCCGACTGCCGAACCGCTGCCCAGCGGGCTGATGCTGCCGACGACGCTGATGGCGTCGTTGATCACGGTCATTACGCTGCTGATCGCGGCGATCGCGCTGGCCGGTTCGTTCGCCGGACGCCAGTCGGAGCTTGCGGCTGGGTTGCGCGAGGAGGTCATCCGGCGGGAGGCCGCGGAACAGAGCGCGGAAAGCGGCCGCGCCCGGCTCCAGGCGATCTTCGATGCGGTCGCCGACGCGATCGTCACGATCGACCGGGACGGCCGCATCCAGCAATGGAGCCCGAGCGCCCAGCGCATCTTTGGCTATGTGCCGGAAGAGGTCGTCGGTCGCGAGCTGACGATGCTGATACCGGAATCGCATCGTCAATCGGGTGAAGTCGCCTCGTTTCTCGAAACCGGCGACCCGAAGATCATCGGCACCGGCCGGGAACTGACGGCAGTGCGCAAGGACGGCGGCGAGCTCCCGATCGAGCTGGCGGTCAGTGAAGTGCGCAACGGCGACGAGGTCTTCTTCACCGGCATCCTGCGCGACATCACCGAACGCAAGCGCGCCGAGACCGAGCTGGTGCATGCGCGCGAGCGGGCCGAGGCAGCCAACCTGGCGAAGTCGCAATTCCTCGCGACGATGAGCCACGAGATCCGCACACCGATGAACGGTGTGCTCGGGATGGCCAGCCTGCTCTCGTCGACAACGCTCAACGAACGTCAGCGCCGGCTTGTCGACAACGTCTCGCGTTCCGGCCAAGCGCTGCTCGGGCTGATCAACGATATCCTCGATTTTGCAAAGATCGAGTCGGGCAAGTTCGAGTTTTCGTCGGTGCCGTTCGAGCCGCGCGAGACGATCGCCGAAATGGCGGAGCTGTTCACCGAGCGCTGCGCCAAGAAGGGTCTCGAATTCGTCTATTTTGTCGCCGAGGACGTGCCGGCGATGCTGGTTGGCGACCCGATGCGGCTGCGCCAGATCCTCGTCAACCTGGTCGGCAATTCCGTTAAATTCACCGAGCATGGCGACATCCTCGTCGAAGTTTCATTGGGGCGGGTCGAGGCGGACTCCGTCATCCTGAACTTCGCCGTCGAGGATACCGGCATCGGCATCCCCGCGGAGCAGCGGGCGCGTATTTTCGAGTCGTTCCATCAGGTCGACGGTTCGCTGACCCGGGCACGCGGCGGCTCGGGGCTGGGCCTCGCAATCACTCGCCAGCTGGTCGAGATGATGGGCGGCGAAATCTCGGTCGAAAGCGCGCTCGGGCGCGGCTCGCGTTTCTCCTTCACGGTGCGTTTCAAGCCGTCATCGCTGGCCGCCGACGCGCAGTCGGCGCCAAGGCATTTCGCGCGGCCGCTGCGTACGCTGGTCGTCGACGCCAACGGGGTCAGCGCCCATGTGACGTCGCTCTATCTTTCGAGCTGGCAGGTCGACGCCGAGATCGTGCTGACTTTGACCGATGCGAAATCCGCCTGGCGTACCGCGGCGGAAGACGGCAGGCCGTTTGACGTCGTGATCCTCGACATCAAGGGGCTGGGGTCGGAGGCCCTCGATTTCGCGGCCGAAATCCGTCGCGGAGAGGCCCCGCGCAGCGAGGTCATCCTGCTCACCGGGCTTGACGCCTATATATCGGAGCACAGCTTTTAGGCGCTCGACGCTGCGGCGATCCTGCCCAAGCCGGCGCCGCCATCGGAGCTTTTCTCGGCCTTGATCGCGATCTCGCGTGGCGACAGAGACGCCAAGCTCGACCGCTACACCAAACGGCGTGTCCTGAATGCCGGCCTGCCAAATTTTGGCGCCCGCATCCTGATCGCCGAAGACAATCCGGTAAACCAGGAAGTCGCCGCCGGCGTGCTCGAATTGATGGGCTGCCAGACCGTCAGCGCGCCGAACGGGCGCGCCGCCCTCCGCCTCTTCACGCAGGAGACGTTCGACCTCATTCTGATGGATTGCGAGATGCCGATCATGGACGGCATCGAGGCGACCCAGCGCATCCGCGAGCTCGAGGCGATGGCGCAAAACCTGCCCGCCGGCGAGCGCCCGAACCGCCACATCCCGATCATCGCCTCGACCGCGCATGCGATCAGCGAAGTGCTTGAAAAATGCCTGGCCGTGGGGATGGACGATTTTCTCGTGAAACCGTTCGACGAGCGGCAGATGGCCGAGACCCTGCTGCGCTGGTTGAAGCCGCAAAAAGGACCGACGCACGTCGACGGCCGTGCCGCCGGCGATGGTGCGATGATTGCCGATACAGCAACGGCGCCGGCCCAGGACGATGTTATCGACGCCACCGTGATCGACGGGTTGCGGGCGATGGCGCGCCCCGGCAGACCCTCGCCGCTCGCGCGTGCCTTGCCGCGCTTCCTCGAGACCGCGCCGGCCATCGTCACCAGCATTCGCGACCATTGCGACAAGGGTGACGGCGAGGCGCTGTGGCGCGCGGCGCATAGCCTGAAATCGAGCGCCGGCGCGCTCGGCGCCAAGCTGCTGGCGCAGCGCTGCGCCGAGAAACGCGAGCCCGCGAAGGCGGCGCCAACGCGGCGCAGCCGCTCGTCGCCTTCCTCGCCGACGACCTCACCGCCGCCATCAACGGCCTCAAAGCGGCCGCGGAAGACATCCATGAAGCTGCCTGACACCGCCGTCCGTAAAATGGATACCGAGAGCGACCCCCGGCACGCGCCAACCTTGCTGATCGTCGATGACGATCCGGTGGTCCGCTTGCTAATGCGCGATACGCTGGAGGATGAGGGATTTACGGTCGTCGAGGCGGAAAACGGCGTCGAGGCGCGCGAGTATTGCGCCAAGAACGTGCCGGCGCTGCTAGTCGTTGACGCCGTGATGCCGGTCATGGACGGGTTCGAGCTTTGCCGCGAGCTGCGCGGACAGACGCGCACGGCGCAGGTTCCGATCCTGATGGCGACGGGGCTCGATGACACGGACTCGATCGCTCGCGCCTATGAGGTCGGCGCCACCGACTTTATCGCCAAGCCGCTCAACTGGCTGATGCTCACCCAACGCATCTATTACATGCTGCGCGCCGCCGCGGCGTTCGATGAGCTGCGCGAAAACCAGGCTCGGCTGATCGCTGCCAAGGAGGCCGCCGAGACGGCCAACAAGGCCAAATCGGAATTCCTCGCCAATATGAGCCATGAGCTGCGCACGCCGCTAAACGCCATCATCGGCTTCGCATCGATCATGGAGGAGGCGATCCGCGGCCCGATCGGCGAGCCCTATGTCAAGGACGCCAAGATCATCGCCGACAGCGGCCGACATCTGCTCGCGATCATCAACGACATCCTCGACATCGCCAAGGCCGAGGCGCGGACGCTCGATCTGCTCGAAGACATGGTCGACATCGACGAAACAGTGCGCTTCAGCGCCACCATCGTCAGCGACATGGCAAAGGGCAACGATGTCACCTGCTCGTACAAGGTCGATAACGGATTGCCGGCTTTTTGGGGCGACGCCAAAAAACTGCGTCAGGTGCTGATCAACCTGGTGTCAAACGCGATCAAATTCACGCCCGAGGGCGGCAGCGTCACCCTCACCGCGCGGCGCACCGCGGATGGCGGTGTCGCGATCCGCGTCGCCGATACGGGCATCGGCATCGCCCCCGAAAACATGTCGGTTGCCCTGGCACCGTTCGGCCAGGTCGACGGCAGTCTCGCGCGCAAATACGAAGGCGTTGGGCTGGGGCTACCGCTGTCGAAGAAGCTGGTCGAGATGCATGGCGGCTCGCTCGATATCGCCAGCGCGCTCGGCAAGGGAACGACCGTCACCGTGCGCCTGCCGGCCAGCCGCTTCCCTAGCGTCGCCGCCGGGCGGGCCGCCGCGGATTAAAAAACCGCGCAACAGACAAGTGACCCCGTCCGTCTAATGGAGGTACGCGCCGGGCATGCCCGGCTGCGCGCCTCTCAGCCTGTTCCGGCGCCCGCAGTGAGAAAGACGGCATGAACGACATCTCGCCGAGCCCCTTCCCCATCGCGCGGCGCCGGCTCGGCGCGGTGTCAGCCGACACCGTGACGCTGGCGCATGGTGGCGGCAAAGCGATGAAGGATCTGATCGACGACGTCTTTGTCAGCGCCTTTGACAACCCGCTGTTGGCGCCGCTCGACGATCAAGCGCGCATCGGGCTCAGCGACTTCGCGATGCACGGCAACCGGCTCGCCTTCACGACCGACTCTTTTGTCGTCGACCCGCTGTTTTTTCCCGGCGGCGATATCGGTAGGCTCGCGGTATGCGGCACGGTCAACGACCTCGCGGTCGGCGGCGCGACCGCGCTTTATTTGAGCTGCGCGGCGATCATCGAGGAAGGCTGCCCGATCGAGCTGTTGCGCCGCGTGGCGCGCTCGATGGCCGAGGCCGCGCGCGAAGCCGGCGTGCGGATCGTCACCGGCGATACCAAAATCGTGCCTCATGGAGCCTGCGACAAGCTGATCCTGACGACATCCGGGATCGGCGCAATCCGGCGCGGCGTCGAGCTCGACCCGACCCTGGCGCGGGCGGGCGACGCGGTGCTGGTCAACGGTATGCTTGGCGATCACGGCGCGACGATCCTCGCGGCGCGTGGCGACCTCGCGCTGGCCGGTGATATCAGGAGTGACTGCGCGCCGCTGAACGGGCTCACCCAGGCGTTGCTCGCTGCCTGCCCGGCTACGCGCTTCATGCGCGACGCGACGCGTGGCGGGGTGGCCACCGTGCTCAGCGAGATCGCCCAGTTGGCCGCAGTCGAGATTTTCGTCGACGAGGAGGCGCTGCCGATCCGCGCGGCCGTGAAGGGGATGTGCGATATCCTTGACCTCGACCCGCTTTACCTGGCGAACGAAGGAAAGCTCGTCGCGATCGTGCCGCAGGAGGATGCCGACGGCGCGCTGGCGACGATGCGCGCCCACCCGCTCGGCCGCGAGGCGCGGATGATCGGCAGGGTCGGCGAGCGCTTCGAGAGCCGCGTCGTGATGCGCACGCTCTCCGGCAGTACGCGAATCGTCGACATGCTGGCGGCCGACCAGCTGCCGCGGATTTGCTAACACCGCGGCGTAAGCGGTAGTGCGCCTAGCGGAATTGGCTCGCGAAGCCCGACCAGCAGGCATCGTAATCGCGCTGCAGCGCCGGTGTCGCGAGCGCGAATTCGGTCGGCCGGATCGTGAGGCGCGTCTCGAACATAAAGGCGAGCGTGTCGGCGATCTTCTGCGGCTTGAGCTCGGCGGCCGAGGCGCGCCCGAACGTCGCGCGGTCTGGCCCGTGCGCCGCAAAGGAATTGTGCAGCGACGCGCCGCCCGGCAGGAAACCCTCGGCCTTGGCGTCGTAGACGCCGTGGATGAGCCCCATGAACTCGCTCATCAGATTGCGGTGGAACCACGGCGGGCGGAACGTGTCCTCGGCCACCATCCAGCGTGGCGGAAAGATCACGAAGTCGCAATTGGCGGTGCCCGGCGTGTCGGTCGGCGCGGTCAGCACGGTGAAGATCGACGGGTCGGGATGGTCAAAGCTCACCGTACCCAAGGTCATAAAGCGCGCGAGATCGTATTTGCAGGGTGCGTCATTGCCGTGCCAGGCGACGACATCGAGTGGCGAATGATCGAGTGTCGTCGTCCAGAGATTGCCGGCGAATTTGACGACGCTTTCAGTCTCCGCGCGGCGGTCTTCGTACCAAGCAACCGGGGTCAGGAAATCGCGCGCATTGGCTAGCCCGTCGGCGCCGATCGGCCCGAGCTCGGGCAACGCGAACAACGCACCGTAATTCTCGCAGACATAGCCGAGCGCCGAACCGTCGGGCAGCTCGGCGCGAAAGCGGAGGCCGCGCGGGATGAGCGCGATCTCGCCGGGCGCGGCCTCGACGATCCCCAGCTCGGTGCAAAGACGCAGCCTGCCCTGCTGCGGCACGATCAGCAATTCGCCGTCATTATCGGCAAAGACGCGGTCGGTCATCGATCTTGTGGCGCGGTAGATGTGGATCGCGACGCCGTGGTGCGCCGCGACATCGCCGTTGCCACCCATCGTCGCCATGCCGTCGATAAAATCGACCGGCTCGCTCGGCAACGGCAGCGGGTCCCAGCGAAGGCGGTTGGGCGACACCTCCGTTTCGGTAAACGGCGCGCTGCGCCACAACCCGTTATCCGTGCGGCGGAACGGCGCGTGCATCGCCGAAGGCAGGATGCGGTACATCCAGGTGCGCCGGTTCGCATGACGCGGCGCGGTAAACGGCGTGCCGCTGAGCTGTTCGGCGTAAAGCCCGTGCGGCGGGCGCTGCGGTGAGTTGCAGCCCTGTGGCAGCGCGCCCGGCACTGCCTCGGTCGCGTTCTCATTGCCAAAGCCGGAGAGGTAGGCGAGCCGCTTTTCTGTCATGGCGTGGCTCCGCGTTTCGCCGCGTGGTACTCGCCGGTGCCGCGCGAAATGATCAGGTCGCCCAGCAGTACGTCGCCCGGCTCGATCTCGGTCTCGGCTTTGGCCGCAGTGTACAGCGGCGCGAAGTCGATCTCGGCGAGATGCAAGAGGTCATCGAGCGAGACGAGGACGAAATAGGTCTCCTGGAAATCGTCGATGCGATAGCGGGTGCGCATCACCCGGGAAAGATGGAATTTCAATCGGTTAGGAGACTTATCTTCAAGCGCAAACCGAGTTTCGGCAAAGGATGACGCGATCCCAGCGCCGTAGATGCACGGCGCGCCATCCTCCGCGACAAGGCCGAACTCGACGGTGAACCAATAGACCCGCGACAGCTGCTCGAGCGCGCCGAGGCGCTGCGCGCGAAGCCCGCCCTTGCCATAGGCCTGCAGGTAATCGGCCAGCACCGGGTGCATCAGCATGGGCACATGGCCGAAGACGTCGTGAAAGACGTCGGGCTCCTCGATGTAATCGAGCTGGTCGGGTCGGCGGATGAATTGCCCTACCGGAAAACGGCGATTGGCGAGGTGGTCGAAAAACACCTCAGGCGGCACGAGACCGGGCACCGCCACGACCTGCCAGCCGGTGCGCCGCGTCAGGACGTCCGAGAGCCGCCGGAAATCGGGGATCTGCTCGGCGCCGATCGGCAGCGCCTCCATCCCGGCGAGATAGTCGCGGCAGGCGCGGCCCGGCAACAGATGCACCTGACGCTCGAAGAGCGTGCGCCACACCGCATGGTCGGCCGCGGTGTAGTTCTGCCAATCTTGATCGATCGTCCAATCGGCACGGTGCGGCGGCGCCGCGTCGCCGGCGAGCAGCCCGTGTTTGGTTGGGTTTCCGTCCGGCATCGTCCGCCTCACGCACGCAACACGCCGCGCTGCATCTGGTCGAGCTCGATCGATTCGAACAGCGCCTTGAAATTGCCCTCGCCAAAGCCCTCGTCGCCCTTGCGCTCGATGATCTCGTAAAACACCGGGCCGATGACGGTTTCCGTGAATATCTGCAGCAGCAGCCCCTCTTTGCCGCCGTCCACCAGTATCTTGTCGCGGGAGAGCCGCGCCAAATCCTCGCCGTGACCCGGCAGGCGTTTGTCGACTAGGCCGTAATACGTGTCGGGCGTGTCGAGGAACGCGACCCCCTTCCCGCGCAGCGCTTCGACCGTCGCGTAGATGTCGCTTGTCGCCAGCGCGATGTGCTGGATGCCCTCGCCGTGATAGGCCTGAAGATATTCCTCGATCTGGTCGACCCGGCCGGGATGGCCGCCCGATTCGTTGATCGGGATGCGGATTTTGCCGTCGGGGCTGGTCATCGCCCGGCTTTTGACACCGGTCAGCTGACCCTCGATATCGAAATAGCGGATCTGCCGGAAGTTGAAGAAGCGCTCGTAAAACCCGGCCCACACATCCATGCGGCCCTGATGGACGTTATGCGTCAGATGGTCGATCGCGGTGAGGCCGACGCCTCGCGGCGCCTGCTCGACCCCCGGCAGCGGCACGAAATCGACGTCGTAGATCGTGCCGCGCGGGCCGTAACGGTCGACGAGGTAGATAAGGCTGCCGCCGATCCCCTCGATCGCCGGGATGTTGAGTTCCATCGGCCCGATGCGGTTTTCGACCGCCCGCGCACCGAGGTCGATCGCGCGGCGATAGGCCGCCGCCGCATCCGCGACCCGGAAGGCGATCGCGCAGATACTCGGCCCGTGCAGCCGCGCAAAGCTTTGCGCGAAGCTTTCCGACTCGGCATTGACGATAAAGTTGACATCGCCCTGGCGATAGAGCGTGACGCGCTTCGAGCGGTGCCGCGCCACGGCAGTGAACCCCATGCGCTCGAACACCGCGCCAAGCGCCGCTGGGTCGGGCGCGGTGTACTCGACAAACTCGAACCCGTCGGTGCCCATCGGGTTGTCCCGCGAATCGCGCCGTTCCGTTGCCATCACTCGCCTCCTGCCCCGATCAACGCCGGCCGCTTTCTATGTAGTGCGCCGCTGATGCGATTTCTCCATGCGCTTCTCGTCGGGCCTCGGCGGCCTCCGGGCCGCTTCGTTTCTTTTTTGCCACAGTGTTGCCAAAACGCGGCCGACGGGTTGGGACTGTGGGCACTAATGGTTGACGGGCCCGGTTGAACTCGGGAAACTCTGGCGAAGCTTTTCCGCGAGCGCTTGGGGGCTCAGATGCGCTTTAAAATCATTGGGGTCGCTGCGGCCCTCTTACTGCTGGCGTCATTTGTTCCTGCCGGGGCGCAGGCGCAATCGATGGTCTCAGGTGTTGACTGGTCGGGATTTTACGCAGGTGCGTCCGGGGGCGCAGGCTCGAGCAACACGAAGGTCACTGGCTCGCAGACAGCGCCGACGGCGACGACCTTCCCAATCGATGTTGCGGCGGTCTCAGCGGCTAACTCTCCCTCGATTACGCTGACCCAGGGCTATCTCGGTGCACAGGGCGGTTATAATTGGCAGTTCGGTAACATAGTCGCCGGTCTCGAAACCGACTTCGGCGGTCTCATGGGCAGCAGCGGGAGTGGCGGTACATTCCAGTTTCCCAGCACACTGCCGGGCGGGCCTTTAGGGCCGCCTGCGCAGTTTTTCTCGACCACCACCTCGGTTTCCAACGGTTGGCTCATCACCGCGCGCCCGCGCATCGGTTTTGGGTGGAACAACTGGCTATTTTATGGGACTGGCGGCTTGGCTGCCGGCCGCGAAAATGTCCGCCAGACGACGAATCTGTTGAACGGAGCTGTCGAAACCGAGAATTTCTCCAAGACCCAGGTCGGCTGGGCGGCGGGCGCAGGCCTGGAATACGCGCTGGCGCCCGGTTGGTCGGTGAAGGCCGAATACCTGCATATGGATTTGGGTTCGACCAGCACGGTTGCCGGCAGCTTGGCTCCTCCCACCGCCGGGTTTGCCTATGCGGCGAAAGCGAGCTTTACCAGCGACATGGCTCGGATCGGCTTCAACTATCACTTCGCACCGCCGCCGCCTCCGCCGCCGGCTCCGATGGCGATGCCTGCGCCGCCGCCGGCGGCGCCGAAGGTGTTCATCGTCTTCTTCGATTGGGACAAAGACGTGGTCACTCCGGAAGGGCAGCAGATCATCCAGCAAGCGGCTGACGCT
>DATMLO010000093.1:0-5933 GCA_035570495.1 Allostellaceae bacterium
TGCCGACGCCAAGAAAACGCCGGAGCCAGCCAAGAAGATCGTCGCCGCGAAAAAGCCGGAGACCGCAAAGAGCGAGCCAACAAAGACCGCCACCGCCGAGGCCAAACCCGCGCCGGCGTCCTACACGATCACCAGCACGCGTGGCGGCGTCACCACCACGACGACCCGGGTTGTGCCATCGGCACCGGCAATGACGACGGCCGCTGTTCCGGCAGCGCCGGCTTCACCGGTTGAGACGAAGCCGGCGGCGGCGGCGGCGAAGCCGCAGGCTCCGGTCGTACCCGTTTCACCGGTAGAGACGAAACCGGCAACAGCGGCAGCGGCAAAGCCGGAGGCTCCGGCTGCACCCGTTTCACCGATTGAAACGAAGCCAGCAACAGTGGCGGCGGCAAAGCCGGAGGCTCCGGCCGCGACCCAGGTCGCGTCAGCGGCGCCGGCCAAGCCGGCATCCTTCGCGGCGGTCGCCGCGACGGCCGTGGCGCCCGCCTCGGCAAAGCTGGAGGCGCCGGCGGTGCATCTCATGCCGTCCGATCCGAAAGCGGCGGCGGCGTTTGTCTCGAATTTCCTTGTCGAGGCGTTCCACCTCGCCAAAGCCAACGGCACCTCGCTGCAGCGCCGCGCCCAGTTGGCCGATCTGTTCGCCGGCAAGATGGATATGCCGCGCATCGCTGTCTACACCACCGCCGACGAGCTCAACGGCGCGTCGTCGGATATCCAGCAGCAGTTCCGCACCATTCTCGTCAGCTATCTGGTCGAGACCTATTACCCGCAGCTCGAGCTGGCGTCCGACCCGTCGGTCAAGGTCGAGACCGTCGCGGCCGAGCCGCTCAATGACGGCACGGCGGTGGTGTGGACGACCTTCACCAAGGATGGCTGGGGGTCGCAATCAGTGAAGTGGCACCTGCAGAACGAGGACGGCCACTACCGCATCGTCGACATCTTCACCGCCGGCGCGAGCCTGGTGCAGATGGAGCGCGACACGTTCCAGTCGGTGATGCGCAATGGCGGGCTCAACGAGCTGATGGCGAAGCTCGACGCGCGCACCAAGCAGCTGGCGACCGCGGCCACCGAGTGAAAGCCCCTCTCCCGCGTGCGGGAGAGGGTGGCGAGCGCCGCGGGCGCGAGACGGGTGAGGGTTTGCGCGCTCCGACCCTCACCCTCCCAGCCCTGCGGGCTGGGCCCCTCCCTCTCCCGCAAGCGGGAGAGGGGTTTCTCAAGCCGGCTTGTTGCTCTCTGCTCGTTCGATCAGAACGTCTCGACCCAGGGGCGCATCTCGACCTCGAGCGACCAGGCGCTGCGCGGCTGGCGTAGGATATCGACATAGGTCTGCGCGATGTCGTCGGGGTTGAGCGTGCTGTCGGGGCGGTCAGGTGGGTCGAGCCGCCCGCGAGCCGCGCTGCGCACCCCGCCGTCGATGATGAAATGCGCGACGTGAATGCCCTTTGGCCCCAGTTCGCGCGCGGTGCTCTGCGCCAGACCGCGCAGCGCGAATTTGCCCATCGCGAAGGCGGCGGACAGCTTGTAGCCCTTGATGCTGGCGCTGGCGCCGGTCAAGAGGATCGCGCCCTTGCCGCGCGGGATCATGCGTTTAGCCGCCTGCTGCACGACGAGAAAGGCGCCGAAGGCAGAAATCTCCATTGCCTTGCGCACCGCTTCCGGGTCGATCTCGGCGACCGAGCCGGGGGCGCGGGCGCTCGGGTTGTAGAGCACGACATCCGGCTCGCCGATACGGGCGTCGGCGGTCTCGAAGAGATGCGCGACCGCCGCCGGATCGGTGGCGTCGACCGCGAAGCGCTCGGCGCCGATCTCGCCGGCGAGGGGGCCAAGCTTGTCGATGTTGCGCGCGGCGAGGCCCACCTTGAGGCCCGCCGCCGCGAGGGCGCGGGCGACTGAGGCGCTGATGCCAGCTCCAGCGCCGACGACGAGGGCGGTGCGATAGGGAATGGCGGCCATGGTGTTCTCCTTTTCGGGGGTGAAGAGGTCAGTGCGCGTCGGCGGGCGGGGTCGCGGGCGGCGCGACCTTGCGAAGCAGTGGTACGAACGCGGTCGCGACGATAAACGCGACCATGATCGCCTGGAAGGCGTCGGCGTAGGCGAGCGTCGAGGCCTCGCGGTAGGCGAGCGCCCAAAGCTGCTTCAGCGCGGCGAGATGACCGGGATCGGCGGCGCCGATCGAGGCGGTGTAGCGCTGCGACATATCCTGGACGTACGTGGTCATCGCGTGGTTTGACGGGGTAAGGCGCGAGGCGATGTCGTTGAAATGCTCGTTGGTGCGGATGTTGAGGATCGCGCCGCACGCCGCGATGCCGACCGCGCCCCCCATGTTGCGCATCATGTTGAAGAGGCCGCTGGCGTATTTGAGCCGCGCCATCGGCAGGCTGCCGAGGCCCAGGCTCACCGACGGCCCGACCGCGAAGACCTGCGGGAAGCCGCGCAGCACCTGCGGGATAAACAGCTGGTCCGAGCCCCAATCATGGGTGATGAAGCTGAAGTACCACATCGAGATGCCAAAGCTGGCGAGGCCGAACATCATCAGCCAGCGCAGATCGACTCCTTTGCGGCCGAGCGTCACGTAAACCGGCACGCCGATCAGCGAAGCCGCGCCGGTCGAGAAGATCGCGAGGCCCGTCTGCCAGGCGCTGAAGCCGCGCACATAGCCAAGGAACAGCGGCGTCAGATAGATCGTCGAGAAGATGCCAATGCCCGTTACGAACGAGAGGAAACAGCCGACCGCGAAATTGCGGTTGGTGAAGGCGCGCAGATCGACGACCGGGTTCTCATAAGTGAGGCTGCGGGCGATAAAGAGCGCACCGGAAATGCCGGCGATCCAGGCGCATTGGGTGATGGTGCGGTCGTCGAACCAGTTCCAGCGCGCGCCTTCCTCGAGGAAATATTCGAGATTGCCGAGGCAGATCGCCATCAGCACCATGCCGGCATAGTCGGCGCCCTTGAGCAGCGACCGGTCTGGCTCGTCGATATTGACGAGGAACGGCACCGCGATCGCCACCGCCGTCCCCGGCACGAGGTTGATGTAGAACAGCCAGTGCCAGTCGAGCGTGTCGGTGATCCAGCCGCCGACGACGGGCCCCAAGGTCGGCGCTATCGAGGCGATTGTGCCAACCACCGCCGCGGCGTAGATGCGCTTCTGACCCTGGAAATAATGAAAGGACGAGGTGAAGACGGTCGGGATCATCGACGCGCCGAGCATCCCTTGCAGCGCGCGGAAGACGATCATGCTGTCGATGTTCCAGGCGATGCCGCAGAGCATGCTGGCGACCGTGAAGCCGGCGGCCGAGGCGGCGAACAGCCAGCGCGTCGAGAACACGCGGGTGAGCCAGCCGGACAGGGGAATGACGATGATCTCGGCGATAAGATAGGCGGTCTGCACCCAGGCGATTTCGTCCTGCGCCGCCGAAAGGCCGCCGCCGATATCCTGTAAGGACGAGGCGACGATCTGAATGTCGAGCAGCGCCACGAACATCCCGACGCACATCACCGCGAACGGCAGCACCGATCGGGTGGCGGCGCTCATTTGATCTGTCCCGCTTCCTGGCCGGCCGACCCGGCATCGCGGGTGTCGACCGTGGCGGTTACCGACAGGCCGGGGCGCAGCAGGCCAAGCGTGCCGGCACCGTCCTCGACCGCGACACGCACCGGCACACGCTGCACGATCTTGGTGAAGTTGCCGGTGGCGTTCTCGGGCGGGATCACCGCGAAGGTCGAGCCGGTCGCCGGGGCGAGGCTGACGACATGGCCGGTGAAGCTGCGTCCAGGGAGCACGTCGGCGACGATCGTCACCTTTTGCCCGGCGCGCATCTTCGCGAGCTGGTCTTCCTTGAAATTCGCGTCGACCCACAGCCCGTGCGCCGGGACGATCGACAGGAGGTTGGTGCCGGTCGTGACATAGGCGCCGATCTGCGCGCCGCGGTCGCCGACATAGCCGTCGACCGGTGCGCGGATCTCGGTGTAGCCGAGGTTGAGCTGGGCGGTCTTCTCGTCGGCCTCGGCCTGGGCGAGATCGGCCTTCGCCTCGGCGATCTGCGTGTCGATGACGGCGAGCTTTTGCTGAGCTGCCGTGAGCGCCGCCGCGGCGGCCGCGACATCGGCCTGGGCGCGCTGATCTCCCGCCTCGGCCTTCTGCCTGTTCTGCTCCGAGCCGTAAGTGGTCGCGGCCAGCGTGCGGTAGCGCACCGCCTCCTGGCCGGTCCACACCGCATTGGCTTTGACCGAAGCCAGATTGGCGTCGGCCTGGGCGATCATCGATTGCTGCAGATCGTATTGCGCATGCAAATTGGCTAGCGTCGCCTTCTGCTTGTCGACCGTAGCCTCGGCATGGGCGAGCGCGGCCTTGTAGTCGCGATCGTCAAGGGAGACGAGGAGCTGGCCGGCGGTGACATACTGGTTGTCGGCGACGAGGATTTGCGACACGAAGCCCGGCACATGGGGCGCCATCGCGGTGACATTGCCGCCGACATAGGCGTCGTCGGTCGACTCGACAAAGCGGCCGGTTGTCCACCAATAGCGGCCGAAACCGGCGGCGCCGACGACGATCAGCAGCGCCAGCGCGGCCAGCAGCAATTGCTTGCGGCTGAGCCGGAGACGAACGCGGCCCGGCAAGGCGACCGCTTCGCGCGGTTCGGCGATATCAGCCATCGGGCTAGACATTTGCGGGCTCCTTCGAGGCCGGCGCCGCCACTGACGAGCGCGCCGCCGACGTCGCGAGGCGGCGACGCGTGCGCTCGTCGGCCGCGGGACCGGCGACGGTGCGATAGGGGTACTCAGTGACGGAGCGGCCAGTGACCGGATCGACGAGGACGGGATCGACCTCGCGGCCGGTCTCGCCGTCGATCAGCAGGACGCTCTTGCCTTCCGGGGCGTAATGCCGATTACCCCAGGCCAGCATCGCCAGCACCACCGAGCGGAAATCACGGCCCTT
This sequence comes from Allostellaceae bacterium, assembly GCA_035570495.1. Lineage (GTDB taxonomy): Bacteria > Pseudomonadota > Alphaproteobacteria > ATCC43930 > CGMCC-115725 > DATARH01. Next base: position 4,937 of record DATMLO010000093.1, read on the forward strand.
TTCAGTGAGCACGTATTCTTCGCGAGGCGGATGATCGCTGTAGCGGCGGCGCTCCATGAGCCCGTCCTCGACCAACGCCGCAAGCCGGCGCGACAGGATGTTGGGGGCGATATCCAGGCTTTTCTGGAACTCGTCAAAGCGAGTCAGGCCGTGAAAGGCATCGCGCAGGATGAGGATCGTCCACCAGTCGCCGACCCGCTCCAACGTGCGGGCCACAGGACACCTCATCTCGCCAAAGCTCTTGTGCTGCATGACCGTCGCCTTCGTAACTTGCAATACGCAAGTAACTATCTTCATGCAAGTCGTCAAGGGCGAGGCGGGAAAATTTCAGCCGGCTCGCAGGCGCGGCCGAGCCGTGGCGGCGGAATCAAAGCGCAAGAAGCGGATATCGACCGGGACGAGCCGGGCGTAGAGACGCGACCCGCAAGGCGATGACGCCTTCAGCGCCGCGGATCAAGGAGGATCAAGATGTCACGTGAAAGCGACAACAAGGCCACTGTCGGCCGCTGGTTCGAAGGGTTCTGGGGCAACCCGTGGAACCCCGGCATCATCGACGAACTCGCCGCGCCGGACATGCTGCTGCAGTATTCGCTGCATGCGCCGCGTCGCGGGCGCGACGATGTGCGCGCCTTTATGGAGGGGTTCCGCGCGGCGTTCCCCGACCTCAATTTCTGGGGCGCGGCCGACCTCATCGCCGAGGGCGATTATGTCGTCGGGCGCTGGGAAGGCGGCGGTACGCATACCGGGCCGGAATTTGACGATTTCCTTGTCGGCGCGCTGCCGGCCGGATCCGGCCGCAAGATGCGGTTCACCGGGACGACGGTGCTGCGCGTCGAGAGTGGCATGATCGCCGAGGAGATCGGTCTCGACGACGGCGTCACCGCGCTGACCCAGCTTAGCATCCTGAAAGCCGCCTGACACGAAACCGGGCCGGGAGATTGGCTCTCCCGGCCCGGTCTGTCGCTGGCCGCAAACAGGCCGCGTTTGGCAGCTAGCT
>DATMLO010000094.1:0-7018 GCA_035570495.1 Allostellaceae bacterium
ACCGCCAATCTGTGGATCAAGGACATGGCGATGTTTTCGGCCATGAACGAAATCTGGAATGCCTGGGTCGATCCCGCGAACCCGCCAGCGCGCGCATGCGTGCAGGCGAACATGGCGCGGCCGGAGGTGCTGGTCGAGATCATGGTGACCGCGGCGAAATAGGGTTCGTCGTTGCGAGAAGTGCTTCGCTTCGCTCGCAATGACGGACGGAGTTAGTGTGAGCGATATTGAAAATACGGAAACCTGGCTCGGTCCACTCGGGGGGATCAGGGTCATCGACCTGACCCGCGTGCTGGCGGGGCCGTTCGCGACGCAGAGCCTCGGCGATCTCGGCGCCGAGGTGCTCAAGATCGAGCCGCCCGGCACCGGCGATGAGACGCGGCATTTCCCGCCCTTTGTCGGAGGCGAGAGCCACTATTTCCTCGGCATCAACCGCAACAAGAAGAGCCTCGTCGTCGACCTGCAGCAGGAGGCGGGGAAGGAAATCCTGCGCCGGCTGGTCGCGAAATCGGATGTCCTGGTCGAGAACTACCGGCCGGGGGTGATGGACCGGCTGGGGCTTGGCTACAAGGCGCTCGCCGAGATCAATCCGCGCCTCATCTACTGCGCGATCAGCGGCTTTGGGCTCTCGGGGCCGCTGCGCGACAAGCCGTCCTTCGACATCGTGACCCAGGCGCTGTCGGGCGCGCTCAGCATCAATGGCGAACGCGGCCATATGCCGGTGAAGCTCGGCATTCCGCTGGGCGACATGGTGGGCGGCGTCTTTGGGCCGCAGGCCATTCTCGCCGCGCTGCACGAGCGGCACCGCACCGGCAAGGGGCGCCTAATTGACATCAGCCTCTATGACGGGCTGATCGGCATGCTCGGCTATTTCGCCCAGCTCGCCTTTATCACCGGCCAAGACCCGCCGCCGATGGGGTCGAGCCACCCCAATATCGTGCCTTATGGCAGCTTCCCGGCGTCGGACGGCTCGATCATCATCGCGGTCTTGTCGGAGCGGTTCTGGGGCAATCTGTGCAACGCGCTCGAGCGGCCCGATCTCGCCGCCGATCCGCGCTACGCGAACCCGACCGGGCGACGCGATCATCGCGACGAGCTCGACGCGATGATTGCCGAGGTGACCCGCACGAAAACCGTCGCCGAATGGGAGAAGCGCCTGCAAGAGGCGGACGTGCCGCATTCGCCGGTGCTCGGCGTCACCGCGGCGCTGTCGAGCCCGCATGCGCTCGCTCGCGAGATGGTGGTCGAGGTCGATCACGCGACCGTCGGTGCGATGAAAGTCGCCGGGCGGCCGATCAAGTTTCCCGGAGCCAAGCAGCCGCCAGTCACCGCGCCGCCGATCTTCGGCCAGCACACGGCCGCCGTGCTGCGCGAGGCCTTGGGCTACGACGAAGCGGAAATCGCGGCCCTGCGCCGCGCCGGGGTCATCGACCGCACCAATAAAAGCGGCGATTGACGCACGCCGGCCGCGGCCGGCGCCGCGCGGTCCGGCGCCGCCGGGTTAGGCCCAGAGAACCCCGCGGCTACGGGTGCTTGAACCGGGTCACCAGCCCGGCCGAACCCTTGACGTGACTGCCCGGGCCGGCGCCGAGCACCCCAGCTAGCTCGTCGCGGGTCATGTCGGGCTTCAGCGCCGGGTCTTTCGGGTCGAGATCGGTCGCGATCAGGATGAAGGTGTAATGGTGCCAGTCGGTGCCGGGCGGCGTGCCGGGGCCCCAATAGGTATTCTTTTTCATCGTGCTCGTGCCGCCGACGAATTTGTCGGAGGGTTGGCTCAACTCGCCCTCGGCGAAACCTTTGACGTCAGCGGGGATGCCGTAAAGCACCATGTGATTGACGCCCGCGGGGGCGCGACCTTCAGGATCGATCAGCAGCAGCGCGAAGCTCTTGGTACCGTCCGGCACGCCCGACCATGCGAGCGGCGGCGACACATTCTCGCCGACGCAATTCGGGCTGACCGACTTATCGGCGCAGGCGTTCTTGGTCGCCAGCGTGCCGTCATCCTGAATTTGCGACGAGGTCAAGGTCAGCACGTCTGCTTGCGCCAGACCGACGGTCGTGCACAGCGCGATGCCGGTAAAAGCAAGGCCGGCGATGATGTTTTTCATGACGTAGCTCCTCCCCATTCTCGAAAAAATCTTGGTCTCGGCAAAGTTGCTGCGCCGTCTCTTTTTGCGGGCTGCGTGCCCGATCGTCCTTATTCCGCCGCGTGCACGGCCTGAAACGCCGGAAGTTCGGCGCGCTCCGCCGCCGCCATCGGCTGCGGCCACCAACGGTCTTCCCAGTCTGAATGGATGTGCTTGAGGCGCGGCAGCACCTTTTCGGCGAAGAGCTGCGTGTTGTACTTGGCAAGGTCTTTGCCCAGGTTGCCGAACTGCAAGAGCATCATCAGGTGGCCGACATTGAGGCTGGTCGCGACAGTGGTCAGCTGTTCTACAACCTCGTCCGGCGAGCCGATGATCACATAGCCGCGATCGACGATGTCTTCCATGCTGGTTGTCGAGCGCGCCGCCTGGCGGGCGTTGAGGCTGGCGGCGCGGCCGATCTGGCCGGTGATGCCGGCGCGCTGGGTCGCCTCGGTGATGTAGCCGGGCGGCATCGCCCATTTCGGGTCGACCCGCAGACAACGGCCATAGAAATACTCAGCCGGCTCGGCGTAGATCTCCATCGCCTGCTCGCGCGATTCCGCGACCCCGACAAATTGCAGAAAGCCGGCGCGATACGGGTTTAGGTCCTTGCCGAGACGCTTCATCTCGTCCCAGAACCCGGTCATCGTCGCCTGGCCGTCTTTGTAGCCGAAATAGCTGAGATACGCGTAGACGTAGTCCATCTTCGCGCACCACTGCCAGGTCTCGACCGAGCCGCCGCCGGGGATCCACACCGGCGGGTGCGGACGCTGGATCGGGCGCGGCCAGATGTTTACGTAACGCTGCTGGTTGAAGCGGCCGTTGAAGGCGAACGTGTCCTTCTCTTGCCATGCCTTCATGACGAGGTCGTGCGCCTCGTAATAGCGATCGCGCAGTTGAGACGGGTTCTGGCCGTAGGCAAAACACGTGTCCATAGGCGTGCCGACGGGGAAGCCGGCGATAAGCCGCCCGCCGGAGATGCAGTCGATCATCGCGAATTCCTCAGCAACCCGCGTCGGCGGGTTGTAGAGCGCCAAGGAATTACCCATCACGCAGATCGCGGTGTCGGTGGTGCGCCGAGCGAGCGACGAGGCGATGAGATTGGGCGACGGCATCAGCCCGTAGCCGTTCGAGTGGTGCTCGTTGACGCAGACCGCGTCAAACCCGCATTCGGCGGCGAACTCCAATTCGTCCATGAAGTCGTTGTACATGTGATGCGCGCGGCGCGGGTCGAACAAGGTTGAGTGGATGTCGACCCAGACCGAGGGATGCTTCTCGCGGAAATCGTCCGGCAGCTCGGTATAGGGCATCAGGTGGAACCACATGAGCTTCATGGCATGTCCTCCGCGCGCGTGCTGAGGGAGAATAAAACGCCCCGGCGGTAAATGCGTAGTGCAATCCGTTGCGCCGTGCTGGTGCTGCGCGGAGCCAGCGAATGATGTCATCGCGCAAAGGTTTAACAGACAGCGCCGCCGACACCATCAAACAGGATAGAGAACTGATAGAGCGACATATCAGGTAATATGCAATAAATCGCGATAGTCATTTGCTTCGACAGCGAGTAAATATTGCGCTGGCCTTGGGGCGAGGCACAGGGGAGCGGGTTTCTTGCGGCTGACGAATTTTGCGTTGCTGTTTGCAGCGTTGCTGCTGGCTGGCTGCGCTTCCCAACCAACGCCACAACCGACCGCCCAGCTGCTGTCCGGCCCCCCCGGTATCCACGGCATCGACATGGCGACTGACTCGAGTGACGTCGCCGGCGAGCTGCAGGGCCGACCGTGGCTCCACTTCGTCGCGCGCTATTACCGCGATCCCAGCTCCCGCTGGCCGGCGCTGTCGCCGGCCGAAGCGCAGCGCCTCTCGGCGGCCGGGGTGAAGATCGTCACGGTCTGGGAATTTCATTCCGGCAACGTCGAGTACTTCAGCTATGCCAGCGGCTATAGCGACGCGATGAGCGCCTACCGCCAGGCGCGGGCGGTGGGCCAACCGCCCGGTAGCGCCATTTATTTTGCGGTCGACTTTAACGCCCGCGGTCCGGCGCTGTACCAGATCGACCAGTATTTCCACGGCGTCAACGCGGGGCTCGCGGCGGCGGGCGGCGGACGCTCGCTCTACCCGATCGGGGTCTACGGCTCGGGCGCGGTCTGTGCGCAGATCAAGGGCGAGGGCCTGGCGCGCTATGCCTGGCTATCCGGCTCAAGCTCGTGGGAGGGCACGGCCGGCTATACCGCTTGGAACATCAGGCAGGCGCCGGCCGGCGAGCGTTTCGGCAATCTGTCGTTCAGCCACGACGCCAACGAGGCAACAAACGATTACGGCGGTTTCCGGCTCGCGGGGTATGGCGGACCGGAGTCGCCAGCCGGCGCGGCGGTGACCGCCGTGGCCGCGGTGCCGGCGACCGCCGCGACGCTGGTCACCGGCGCGGTCGATGCGGTGGTACCACATCCCGCCGCGAGCGCTCCGCCGCCTCCACCCGCGCCGACGGTTGTCGCCGCGGCATCGCCATCGCCTTCGTTGTCGCCACCGGCCTCACCGCCGCCGGCTCATGCCGAGATGGCTTCAGCCGAGCCACCGCCTCACGCCTCGCCGCTCGCTGCGCTGAATCCGATCGCGTCCGCCGAGGCCGCCGAGCGAGCGCCCGCCGCGAAACCGGCTGATGCCGGCGTCATGGATCTCGCCGCGCTGCGGAGCGATACCGGCCGTCACACGAGCGCGGAACCGGCCGTGCCGCTGGGGCCGCGGCGGGCCGAGCACGGCGCGAAAAGACAGGGGCCATCGCGTGCCGAGACCCCGGCTCATGCCGCGAAAGCATTGGCCGCGCCTACCCGGAAGGGCTACGCTGCGCCCACCAACAAGCATGTGGCGGCCAGCGCGCCGCGCAATCCGGGAGGTTCTTCTCATGCCGAGCTTCACGAGCGAGGACGTCAATTATCTGAGCCACGGCGAGCGGAAGATCATGGCTCGCATCTTCAAGCCGGAAGGGCCGGGGCCGTTCCCGTGCTTCATCGACCTGCACGGGGGAGCGTGGAACAACGGCGATCTTAACGACCGCACCGGGCTCGGCGAGTATCTCGCCTCGCGTGGCGTGGTGATGCCGACGCTTAATTTCCGCCACGGCCCGGACGGCTACCCGACCACGCTGGAGGACATCCATTACGGCATCCGCTGGGTCAAGGCGCACGCCAAGGAACTGAAGATCGACCCGAACCGGGTCGCAATCGGCGGCGCGTCCTCGGGCGGCCATCTCGCGATGCTCGTCGCGATGCGTCCCAACGACCCGCGCTACAACTCGATCCCGTGCCAGGGCTGCGACGACGCGAGCGTGCGCGGCGTCTTCATGCTATGGCCGGTCATCAACCCGCTGTCGCGCTACAAGCATGCCAAGGCCCTCGTCGCGGCTGGCAGCCCGCCGGGCTGGGCTGTCGGCATGGACAACAAGCACGAGATCTACTGGCACGATGAGGCCGGGATGGCGGAGGGGAACCCGATGCTGATCCTCGAGCGCGGCGAGAAGGTGGTGATGCCGCCGGCCGTCTGGCTCCAGGGCCGGCCTGACAACACGCACGACTATCACGACCCCGATTCGGACTTCGCGGGCAACGAGCCAGAGCGGTTCGTGTCTAATTACCGCAAGGCCGGCGGCGATATCGAGATCGCCTATTTCGATAATGCCGCGCGAAACACCGACGTTACGCATGCGCCGGTGCACGCCTTCATGCAGAAGCACGTCGGCTAAAAGGGGAGTGTTGAGCCAACCCGTCCGACCCGCTATCAAGCGGGCCGGGCGGGTTTTCTGTTTCTGAGGCAAAAGCCACCTTGGCCGCGCATAACAACGGTGAAAATCAGCACGAGGCGGCCGGCGTCGATATCGCCGAAGCTGATGCCGGCCTCAACAACATCGTCTCGCGCATTGTCGGCACCTGGCCGAAATCTGGCGGCTTTGGCGCGGTGCAGCTGCCGATCGGCTATTTCGCCAACGTGATCGATATCGGCGGCATCGGCCTCGCGATCACCACAGACGGCGTCGGCTCGAAGGCGATGATCGCCGACATGATGCGCAAATACGACACGATCGGCATCGACTGCATCGCGATGAACGTCAACGACCTGTTGTGCGTCGGCGCGCGGCCGGTGTCGCTGGTCGATTACATCGCGGTCGAGAAGGCCGACGCGGCGATGATGGACGGCATCGCGATCGGATTGGCGGAAGGCGCGCGGCAGTCGAACATCTCGATTACCGGCGGCGAAATCTCGCAATTGCGCGATGTCGTGCGGGGCTTTGACCTAGTCGGCACCGCAGTCGGAACGGTTCCGCTCGACCGCATCCTCGTTGGCCGCGATTTGCAGCCGGGCGACCGGGTCATCGGCTTGCCTTCGAGCGGCATCCATTCGAATGGCATGACCCTGACCCGGCGCGTCTTCTTTGAGCAGGCAAGCGCCAAGATCGATACGCATTTTGCTGAATTGGGCTGCACGCTTGGCGAGGAGCTGCTGCGTCCGACGATTATCTATGTGCCAGAGATTTTGGATGTTTTAAGTGAGATACCGTCGGTTAAGGCGTTGAGTCATATAACGGGAGATGGCTTGCTCAATGTGCCCCGCGTCGCGGCCGACGATTATCCGGTCGAGCGCCACTGTGCCGATCGCGGTGCCGACCAGGTCGAAGCCCCGGACGACATCGCGCAATTGCGAGATTTCGCCGCCGGTAATCGAGATTTGCGCCTGGCGGGCGCCTTCGGCAAGGCCGATCGCGATGCCGTCAAGCATCGCCGCATCCGCCTTCTCGACCGCGATGTAATCGACCAGCGACACCGGCCGCGCGCCGACGCACAGCAGGTCGTTGACGTTCATCGCGATGCAGTCGATGCCGATCGTGTCGTACGTCCGCATCA
>DATMLO010000095.1:0-17135 GCA_035570495.1 Allostellaceae bacterium
AACCCGGACTTCGTGCCCTTTGTCCAGCGCGTCAAGGACGCCAAGCCCGATGTCGCCTTCCTGTGGGTTCCGGCGCAGACCCAGGCGACCGCGATGATGAACGCGGTGCGCGACCTCGGCGTGCGCGAGGCCGGCATCCATATCGTCTCGGCACAGGACCTGCTGCCCGATGAAGAGCTGCCGAAGATGGGTGACACGCCGCTTGGCCTCATCACCGCTGGCAACTACTCGACCGCGGCTGACCGCCCCGCGAACAAGGCGTTTCTCGCCGCCTGGGCCAAGGAATACGGCGACCAGTCGATCCCCGACTTTTTCTCGGTCGATGGCTGGGATGGCATGGCCGCGATTTACGACCTAGCGAAGCAGACCAAGGGCAAGTTCACCGCCGACGAGGCGATGGCGTTCCTCTCCCACTGGAAGAACCCGGACAGCCCGCGCGGCCCGATCGAAATCGACCCGAACACCCGCGACATCGTGCAGAACATCTACATCCGCGAGGTCAAGAAGGTCGACGGCAAGCTCGCCAATGTCGAGATCGCGACGATCCCGATGGTCAAGGACCCGTGGAAAGAGCTGAACCCGGCAAAGTGAGGACGACAGTCATCATCCCGGCGAAGGCCGGGATCCGCGGCCAGAAGCTCCGGTGAGCAACATCGTCGACATCGCCACCGGCATCGGCTTGCACGGCCTTGCCTTTGCGATGGTGCTCTATCTGATCTCCGTCGGCTTGTCGGTGACGATGGGTCTGATGGGGTTTGTCAATCTGGCGCACGGTGTCTTCGCGATGCTCGGCGGCTATGTGCTGACCCGGCTGATGAGCCGCTACGGCGTACCGTTTGCTCTGGCTTTGCCCGCCGCCGCGATCACTTGCGCGCTCGTCAGCATCCCCTTGGAGCGGCTGCTCTATCGCCGCTTCTATGGCGGCGAGGAGCTCGACCAGGTGCTGTTGACCATGGGCCTCATCTTCATCTCGGTCGCCGGCGCGACCTATATCTGGGGGCCTTTAACCCAACAGCTGCAGCCGCCGGCCTGGCTCAGTGGTCAGGTCGATCTCGGTTTTCGTCATTTTCCCGCATACCGCTCCTTCCTGATCCTGTGCGGGGCGGTGCTGGTGACGGTCTTGTGGCTGGGCCTGGAGCGCACCCGGTTCGGCGCGCAGATCCGCGCCGCCGTCGACAATCTGCGCATGGCGCAATCGGTCGGAATCAACACGTCACGCCTCTTCATGCTGACCTTTGCGCTCGGCAGCGGTCTTGCCGGCCTCGGTGGCGCGCTCGGCGCCGATCTGTTGGCGATCACGCCGTCGTATGCGCTGCAGAACCTCGTCTATTTCATCATCGTCGTTGCGGTCGGCGGGCTCGGTAGCATCCGCGGCCCCTTTGTCGCCGCGTTGCTGATCGGCGTCGCGGATACAGGACTCAAATACCTAGTGCCGGAATTTGGCGCCTTCTTCATCTACGCCCTGACGATGGCCTTGCTGCTGTGGCGGCCGCAGGGCCTTTTTGGCCGGGCTTGATGGCTTCCTGATGGCCTCCGTGACCGATCGCAGCGCTGTCATCGACGCGTTCGCGCGCCGCCACCGTTACCGGCCGCTCGAGGCGACCCCCTGGGTGCTCGCCGTCCTCGCCTATTTCCTGCTCCCGGGCTATCTGCCGCTTGGTGCGCAAATTTTCGCGACGATCCTCTTCGTGCTGTCGGCCGATCTGGTGCTGGGCTACGCCGGGATCGTGACGCTCGGTCAGGCGGCGTTTTTCGGCGTTGGTGCCTATACCGCCGGCATTCTCGCGGCAAACGGCTGGGGTGAGCCGATCAGCGGCCTTATCGCCGCGATGGCGGTGGCGGCGCTCGTCGGCTTTGTGTCCGGGCTCATCATTCTGCGCGCGACGGGTCTCGCCTTGCTGATCCAGACTCTGATCGTCGCGTCGATGCTGTACGAGATCGCCAACAAAGCGGGGCGTTGGACCGGCGGTGACGACGGCCTGCAGGGCATGGATGTCTGGCCGATTTTCGGTGTCTTCCGTTTCGATCTCTTCGGCCATGTTGCCTATGTCTATTGCCTCGTTGTGCTGTTTCTTGGTTGGCTCGCGGTGCGATCGATCGTGCATTCGCCATTCGGCCGATCGCTGACCGGCGCGCGCGAGAACGTCGCCCGCATGCATGCGATCGGCGCGCCGGTGCGGCGCCGTCTGCTGGTCGTCTACACCATGGCGGCGGCATTGGCCGGAGCCTCAGGCGCGCTGATCGCGCAGACGACGAGTTTTGTCGGCCTGACCTCGCTGAGCCTCGAACGCTCGGGCAACGCGCTGATCATGTTGATCATCGGCGGCGTCGGGCAGCTTTACGGCGCCTTTGTCGGCGTGCCGCTGTTCATGATCGCGCAGGATCGCTTTTCGGCAATCGACCCGATCTACTGGTATTTCTGGCTCGGCGTGCTGATGGTCGCGGTCGTCTTGTTCGCCCGCGGCGGCGTCCTTGGGCTCGTCGAGCGGCTGTGGCGGCGATGAGCGACGCCGCGCTGGAGACAAGCGGTCTTTGCAAGAGTTTCGGCGCGCTCAGCGTCGCCAGCGAGATCGATTTCCGCCTCGGCAAAGGTGCCCGCCACGCACTGATCGGACCGAACGGCGCCGGCAAGACCAGCTTTGTGAACCTGTTGACCGGCGCCCTGCGGCCGACTGGCGGCACGATCCATCTCGACGGCGCCAACATCACCCATCTCGCGCAGGCGCTGCGGGTCAAGCGCGGCCTCGCCCGGACGTTCCAGATCAACACCCTGTTCCGCCGGCTTTGCGTGCTGGAGAACGTGACCCTGGCGATCGCAGAACGCGACGGCGTCGCGGGGACGTTGCTCCGCCCCGCCGGCCGCCACCGCGCGATCATCGAGGAGGCGTTCAGCCTCTTGGAGACGCTTGGCCTCGCCGATGCGGCGCTGAAGCCGGTCAACGCCCTGGCCTATGGCCGGCAGCGCCTGGTCGAGATCGCCGTGGCGCTGGGTCTCGCTCCCAAGGTGCTGTTGCTCGATGAGCCGGCCGCCGGCATCCCCTCGGGCGAGAGCGGCGTCATCGTCGACATGCTCGAACGCCTCCCCGCTGACATCTCGGTGCTGATCATCGAGCACGACATGGACCTGGTGTTCCGCCTGGCGAAAACCATCACCGTGCTGGTGCAAGGCCGCATCCTTGTCGAAGGCCCGCCCGACGCGATCGCCAACGATCCGCGCGTCCGCGAAGTCTATCTCGGCGATCGCAAGCGATGACCGGGCTTATCCTCGAAAAAATCGTGGCCGGCTACGGCGAGACGGTCATCGTCGAGGATATTTCGCTCGCCGTGCCGCCGGGCGGCACGCTCGCCGTGCTCGGGCGCAACGGCGTCGGCAAGACGACGTTGCTCGCGACGGTCATGGGCCATACGAATTTGCGCGCCGGACGGATCAGCTTCGCCGGCGACGACATCTCGAGCCTAGCGCCGTACCGCCGCGCGCGTCGTGGCATCGGCTTTGTGCCGCAAGAGCGCGAGATTTTTCGCTCGCTGACCGTGGCCGAAAATTTGACCGTCGCAGCCCGTCCCGGCGATTGGTCGCTCGCCAAGATCTACGACCTGTTCCCGTCGCTTGCGTCGCGTCGCTCCCATCGCGGCAACCAGCTTTCCGGCGGCGAGCAGCAGATGCTGGCGGTCGGCCGCGCCCTGATGGGCAACCCCTCGCTCCTGCTGATGGACGAACCGCTGGAGGGGCTTGCGCCGGTCATCGTCGACGGCCTGCTCGACGCCTTCGACCGGCTGAAGCGCGAGCAAACCCTGGCGATGGTGCTGATCGAGCAACACGCACGACTGGCGCTGGACTTCGCCTCGGAAGCCATCGTCCTCGATCGCGGGGCGATGGTGTTTTCGGGGCCCAGCGGCGAGCTCCTGGACGACCCCGACCGGCTTCACCGCCTCATCGGGGTCGACGCGGGCAAGCCGCGCCCCGGATAGGCGCTGCGGACTTTTCGCCTGTGGGCCGGCTAGGCCGCGGTAGCGGCCAGCTCGCGGACAAGGCTGGGCTTGTGGATTTTTCCGGTCGGCGTCCGCGGGAGCTCCTCCGCGGTGCGGAAGACGAGACGCGCCGGCACTTTGTAATTCGCCAGCCGTTCGCGGCAGAAAGCGAGCAGCGCCGTACCATCGACCGTCGCGCCGCCGCGCAATTCCACGGCCGCTGCGACGATCTCGCCCTTCGCCTCATCGGGCAGCCCCACGACATGCGCTTGGACGATATCGGGGTGCTGCAACAACACTTCCTCGACCTCGAGCGGCGCGACGTTGATGCCCCCGGTCTTGATCATCTCCTTGATTCGCCCGTGGAACCGGACGCGCCCGTCCGGACCCATCGAGCCGAGATCGCCGGTCAGGAAAAATCCGTCGGCGTCAAACGCCGTTTCATTGAGTTTGGGCGCGCCGTAATAGCCCGGCGTGATATAGCCGCTGACCGCGAGTTCGCCGATCCCGCCCGCGGGCAACGCCCGCCGCGTCTCGAGATCGAGCGCGCGGATCGTCATGCCCGGGAGCGGCCGGCCTTGGCTGCCGAGGCGCAGCGGTAACGGGTCGTCGGCATCCGTGACGGCGCAGTTTCCATAGGTCTCGGTCGAGCCGTAGACGTTGCATAGCGCGTCGGCGCCCAGCACCGCGATCGTCATCGCGATATCCTCGGGCGGACCGATCGTCAAACCCGTGCGCATCGCCCCGAGACGGCGGCCGGGATGCGCCGGATGTTCGCGCATCGCTCGCGCCATGTTGGCCATGCCGTAATAGACCGTGCACTGCTCGCGCTCAATCAGCGCCACGGCGTCGCCCGCCTCGAACGTCTCCTGCAGCACCAGACAGCCGCCATGACTCATGATCGCCGGTAGCGCATTTGCCGAGCCGAACGACCAGAATAGCGGCACCGCCAGCCACACCCGGTCTGCGGCGCCGAGATGCATGCGCTCGCCGATATCGAACCCGTTGGCGATGACCTTGCCGTGCGCCAGCGTCACGCCCTTGGGCGTCGCGGTCGAGCCCGACGTGTAGAGAATGTAGCAGATGTCATCGGCGCTGACCTCGCGCTGCGCGGCGGCGAGTTCTTTTGCATCGATCGCGCCGGCTAATGCCAAAAACGCCGGCCACGAAAACACACCAGGCGATGCCTCGCCGGTGCTGACGACAGCGCGCAGTTCGGGCAGCCGATCGCAGCATAGCGCACCCGGCAGTGATGCGCGGAGTTCAAGGCAAAACTCTTGCACCGCGTCGATAAAGTCGCGCCCCCTAAACGCATCTAGCGTTATCAGCGCCTTGGCGCCAGAATGTTCGAGTGCCCAGGCAAGTTCTCGCGGTGTCGAGAAGGTGCTGATCGCGGCGAGGATCGCCCCGACCTTCGCGGTGGCAAACGCGGCGATCAGCCACTCCGGACGATTGGTGACCAGCAACGCAACCCGATCGCCGCGCCGAATGCCAAGGGCGAGCAGGGCACGCGCGAACTCGTCAGCGCGCGTCTTGAGCGCGGCGTAATCGAGCCGCGTGTCGCGAAACACGACGGCTTCGGCGTGGGGTGCGGCCGCCGCCATCTCGTCGAGCAGATCGCCGAGCGTGCGTGCCGCAGGCCGGGCGCTCATCGCCTCACTCATAGCGCGGCTTGCGCTTCTCGCGGAACGCGGCGACACCCTCGGCAAAATGCGGGCTGGCGCGTACCGCATCGCCCAAGGCCTGATCCATCTCCTCGCGCGCCAGTGTGTGATCGGCGATCGTCGCGCTCACCTGCCGCTTGACCGCCTGCACTGCCGAGGGGCTGTTCGCCGCGATCATCGTCGCGGTCTCGACCGCCCAGCCCATCAGCTCACCGCGCGGCACCACGCGGTTGACCAGGTTCAGCTGGGCTGCCGTCTCGGCATCGACCAGCCGTCCCGTCAAAATCAGATCCATGGCGTGGACGTAGCCGACCTGCTGCATCAACTTGGTGGTCGAGCCGCCGAACGGATAGATCGACCACTTGACCTCCGGCAGCCCGAAGCGCGCTTCCGGTACCGCGGCGCGGATGTCGCTGGCGAGCAGCAGCTCGAGACCGCCGCCGACGCAATCGCCATTGACCGCAGCAATGATCGGCTTCGCGTAGGTGTCGGTCTTGAGCAGCGCGTGGTTGACGATGCGCGCCATCTCCGGTCCGGCGGAAAGATCGCCGCTGATATCGGCGCCGACCGTAAACGCGCGCTCGCCGGCGCCGGTCAGGATGATGCAGCGGCAGGTGTCGTCGCGCTCCAGCTCGTCCCAGACCCGGCCAAGATCGGCGAGCATCTGCCGGGTCATCGCGTTGAGGCGCGGCGGGTTGTCGATCGTGACGATCGCGACGTGTCGCCCCTCCCGCGCGAGGCGGATGTCCATGATGCTGGCTCCCGATCGACAACGCCCGTACCGTACACGAGACGCCGGAGAAGCGAGAGACGCATGAAAGCGATCGTCTGCCATGAATGGGGCGCGCCCGAGGTTCTTCGCTTCGAGGAGATGGGCCGGCGCGACCTGAAGCCCAACCAGGTGCGCATCCGGGTGCACGCGGCCGGCGTTAATTTCGCGGACAGCCTGATGGTCGGCGGCACCTATCAGGTCAAGCCACCGTTTCCCTTTACCCCCGGCCTCGAAGCCGCCGGCGTCATCACCGAAACGGGCAGCGCGGTCACGGATTTGCAGGCCGGCCAGCGCGTGCTGGCCGTGATGCGTAACGGCGGCACCTATGCCGAGGAGATCGTTCAGGACGCCACGTCTGTCGTGCCGATCCCGGACGCAATGGATTATGCCAGCGCCGCCGCGTTTCCGGTGGCCTACGGCACCTCACATTTCGCCTTGACCCATCGCGGCCATCTGGCGCCGGGAGAGACGCTGCTGGTGCTTGGCGCGGCCGGTGGGGTGGGGCTGACCGCGGTCGAGATCGGCAAGGCGATGGGCGCGCGGGTCATCGCCGCGGCCGGCGGCGCGGACAAGCTCGCGGCGGCCCGGGCGCACGGCGCGGACGAACTAATCGATTACAAGACCGAGAGCATCCGCGACCGCGTCCGTGAGCTGACCGCAGGCAAGGGCGCCGACGTCGTCTACGACCCCGTTGGCGGCGGCGCCTTCGACCAGGCGCTGCGGGCGGTGAATTGGGAGGCGCGGATGCTGGTCATCGGCTTTGCCGCCGGCCGCATCCAGGCGGTGCCGGCCAATCTGATCCTCGTCAAAAACATCTCGGTGATCGGCGTCGTCTGGGGGGCGCAGACCGAGCGCGATCCGGTCTGGATGAGCCGCAACCTCGCCGAGTTGCTGCGCTGGTGGGAGGCCGGCAAGCTCAAACCGCTCGTCGCCAAGACATTCCCGTTGGCGGCGGCCGGAGAGGCGTTGACCGCGTTGCTGTCGCGCCGTTACGCCGGCAAGATCGTGCTCGAAGCCTAAACCAGGCGCTCGCTCGCCTGCTCCAGTTCGCCGCGAAAGGCGGGATCGGCGATGGCGATCAGCGCGCGGGTACGCTCGGCGAGCGTTCGGCCGCGCAGTTCGGCGATGCCGTGCTCGGTAACGACGACGTCCGCCTCGGCACGCGGCGTCGTGACCACCCCATCAACCAATCTCGCCACGATGCGAGAGCGCGAGCGGTCGCGATTGGTCGATTGCAGCGCGATGACCGAGCGCCCTTCCGCCGCGCGGTTAGCGGCGCGGACAAAATCCATCTGGCCGCCAACCAGCCCGATGTGCCGGCCGCCGGCGGTTTCGGCATTGACCTGACCGGTCAGGTCGACTTCCAGCGCGCCGTTGATCGCGATAAAGCGCCGGAAATTGCCAAGCACCAGCGCGTCATGGGTATACGAGGTGGCGCGAATCTGCAGCGCCGGGTTGCGGTGCGCGAAACGGTACACCCGCGAGCTGCCCATCAGCATCGTCGCGACCGTCACGCCGGGATCGATTTCCTTGTGCCGGTTGTCGACGACACCCGCCTCCATCAGATCGGCGATGCCGTCGCCGACGGCGCCGGAATGCACGCCGAGACCGCGCTTGCCACCGAGCGTCCGGGTCACCGCCTCCGGGATCGCGCCGAGGCCGAGCTCGATCGTGGCGTGATCCGGGATCAACCGCGCGACATGCTCGGCGATCGCGCGGTCGATCGGCCCCGGCGGTCGCGCCGGCAATTCGAACGGGCGTTCGGCAGCCGGCACCAACAGATCGATCGCGCGCGGCTCGATCGCGGTGTCGCCGTGCGTCCACGGCAGTTCCGGGTTTACCTGCGCGACCACCAGCCGCGCGCGCCCGATCGCGCCGCGCAAATGCTCGATGCCGAGCCCCGCATTGTAGTGGCCAGCCTCGTCCGGCCCGCTGACTTGCAGCAGCACAACGTCGATCACCAGTTGGCCGCCCGCGATGAGGCGGGGAACGTCGGAGATGTTCGCCGGGATAACATTACCGGCGCCGTTGGCGAAATACCGCCGGCCGGCGCTTGCGCCGCCCAGCGCGGTGATCGTGACATTCGGATGGCCCTCCGAAAGGCTGGCGCTGAAGGTCAGCGGGAAGAATACCCGGAACGGCGGGCAGCGCGCTGCCTGCGTGTCGAGCATGCGGGTAAGCACAATCGGCTCGGCCGTCGCCTCCGCCCACCCGACCGTTTCACCCGGCCGGATGAGCGCCGCAAAGTCGAGCGCCTCAGGCGTCACCCGAGGTGGGATTTTCGACATTGCCGCCATACCCCAAAGCTCGCGCGCCTTGGAGGCCGAGGCAAGCCCGCTGCTAGGTTGGCCAGACGGGCTTGGTAATCGCCATCTCGCTCGGGAACACGGTCACCGGCTTGCCGTCCTGCCACTGGACAATCACCAGCTGCGCGTCGACGCGGCGGCCCTTGTCGTCGAATTTGAGGTGACCGCCCGGGAAGAACTTCGCCGGGCCGTCGGTGATGTCCATCGTGCGGATCGCGTCGGCGACCTTGTGGCGGTCGGCCGAGGCCGCCTTGTCGGCGGCCCAGGCGAATATCTGCACATGGGCATAGGCGAAGATCTCGTTGTGGCCGAACCACGGGTTGCCGCTGCGCTTGACATAGCGCTCGGAGATGTCGTCGACCGCCTTGCCCGGCCAATTGGCAAGGCCGACCAACACATCCTGGAGCCCGTCCTTGCCGGTCGTCTTCAACAGCTCCGGCACCACCCAATGCCCGCCACTGCCGACCAACGGCAGCTTGGTCGCCGGCATGCCGTATTGAGTAAAGGCGTCGATCAGGATCTTATCGTCGCCGTTATTGGTCGATTGCAACAGCACGAAATCTGGTTTTGCGCCGCGGATCGGCTGCACCATCGCGGTCGCGTCGGCCAGCGGTGGCGTGTAGACCTGATCGACCACCGCATCGAGTTTTTGGTCCTTCAGCACGTGGTCGCGGATCGGCTTCATAAAGCTCACCGACGCGGCGGTGTTGTCACCGATAAAGGCGGTCTTGGTCGGCGTCTTGCCGGTTGCAGCCTGGTCGAGCTTCATCAGATACGGCACGATCTGCTCGGCTTGGACATTCGCGGTGGGCGACGACTGGAAGACGTATTTGAAGCCGCGATCGGTGATCGCGTCGGAATAAGAGAGGGTGAGCCAGGGCAACTCGGCCCGCTCGGTCACCTCGGTCGCCGCCAGCGTAAAGGTCGACAGCCAGCAGCCAAAGCCGCCCGACAGGTTCGGGTTTTGCGAGATCATTCGTTGCGCTGCGTCTTTCGCGGTCTCGGCGGTCGTGCCGGTGTCGATCGACAGCAGCTTCACCTTGGCCCCGCCCAGCGCCTTGATGCCGCCTGCCTGGTTGATGTCGTCGATAGACATTTCGGCGCCGGCTTTTTCGAGGATGCCCTGCTCGGCCCACGGACCCGAGAGCGGCACCAGCATGGCGATCTCGACATCGTCCGCCGCGCGCGCGATATGCGGCCGCGCCAGCGCCGCCGCGCCCATCAGCCCCAGAACCGTGCGTCGCCGGATTTTTTGACCAATTTTCTGCGTCATCTCGCGTTCCCCGAATGTTGTTGCACTATCTACTACTCACTCCTCACCCATGCCGAGATAGGACCGTCTGACGCGGTCGTCGGCAAGCAGCGTCTGATACGGCCCGTCGAGCACGACGCGGCCGGTTTCCAGTACATAGCCGTGGTCCGACAATTCGAGCGCCTCGGCGACGCGCTGCTCTACCAGCAGGATCGCCAACCCGTCTTCCTTGTGGATTTGCGCGATGCGCTCGAAGATCGTCTCGGCGACCGCCGGCGCCAGCCCCATCGACGGCTCGTCGAGCATCAGGAGGCGCGGCGCGGCGGCAAGCCCGCGGCCGATCGCCAGCATCTGCTGCTCGCCGCCCGACAGCGTGCCGGCGAGTTGGTCGGCGCGTTCGGCGAGGATCGGGAACAGCGTGTGGATGCGGTCGAGCATATGCGTCCATCGCTCGCGGCCGGTCCTGGTATAGGCGCCCATCTCCAGGTTCTCGCGCACGGTCAGGGTGCGGAAGACCTGCCGGCCTTCCGGCACATGGGCGATGCCGAGATGCGAGCGCGCCGCCGCCGGCCGCGCCAAAAGCGGCGCGCCGTCCCATCCGACGCTGCCCGAGGCCGGCGCGACGACCCCGCTGATCGCCTTGAAGAGCGTCGTCTTGCCCGCGCCGTTTGGGCCGACGACAGTGACGAACTGACCGGGCGCGACGCTCAGCGACACGCCCTGCAGTGCGCGCAAACCGCCATAGGCGACCGACAGGTCGCGCACCTCAAGCATGCTGGGCCGCCAGCTTGTGCTGCGCGAGGAACTTCGAGCCGAGATAGGCCTCGATCACCGCCGGGTTCTCGACGACATCGTGCGGCAAGCCCTCGGCCAACACCGCGCCATGATCGAGCACCAGGAAGCGGTCGGCGAGGCGTAGCATCGCATGCATCGTGTGCTCGATGATGACGATCGTCATGCCGTTGGCGCGCAGGTCGCGCAACACGGCGAGGAGGTCGTCGCATTCCTCGCGGCCAAGCCCGGCCAGCGTCTCGTCGAGAAGCAGGAGACGCGGCTTTCCAGCCAAGGCGCGTGCCAGCTCCATTAGCCGCAGCTCCTTGTTGGTCAGCTCGCCGGCGGGCCGTGACGCCCGATCGGCAAGACCAACCTCCTCGAGCGCCGCCTCGGCTGCGGCCGCCGCGGCGTGGTCGTCGAGCCCGGCGCCATAGCCGCCGACGATCACATTGTCGAGCAGTGACAACCGGGGAAAGCTGCGCACGACCTGGAACGTGCGGCCGATGCCAAGGCGCGCGATCTGATGCACCTTGCGGCCGCGCAATTCATGGCTGCCGAACTGCGCCGAGCCGGCATCGGCCGGCAGCACCCCGTTCAGCAGGTTGAACAGCGTCGTCTTGCCGGCGCCGTTTGGGCCGATGATGCCGAGGATTTCGCCGGCCGCCACCAAGAACCCGACATCCTGCACCGCGCGCAGCCCACCAAAGGACTTCGACAGGCCTTTGACCTCAAGCAGCGTGCCGCTGGGAACGGACACAGCCAACGACGAGGCGCGCTCCTTGATGATTTGCGGCGGCGGCGGCCGGCGCAAGAAGCGGTCGCGGATCTCCCAGAACAGTCCCTCCGGCGCCGCCAACATGATGGCGATGATCGCGATGCCGTAGACGATGCCCTGGATGCCTGGGACGATGTCGCCGAGCCGCGCGTTCAAGATCTCCGCGAGCGGGATCAGGATCGCCGCGCCGATCACCGGCCCCCACACCGTCGCGACCCCGCCGAACAAGGTCACCGTCAGCGCTTGCGCCGACACCACCACGCCAAACACCGAGTCCGGCGTTACCACCAGCAGCACGCAGGCATAGAGTCCGCCGGTAGCCGCCGAGACCGCGCCGCTGGCGACGAGGCCGCGCATCTTCCACAGCCGCGTGTCGAGCCCGGCCGCTTCAGCCGCCAGCTCGTTTTGCTTGATCGCCAGCAGCGCGAGGCCAAAGCGGCTGTTCTCGACCAGCATCCCCGCCGCCATCGCCACGACGAACAGGCCCACCGCGACCAAGGTCGACAAAAATGGGTTGTCGAACTGCAGGAACAGCACCGCGTGCTCGCGATGCATCGGCAGTGGTATTTCCTGAAAGCCGAGATATTGCAGTACGTAGAGCATCGCCAGCGGATAGGCGAGCATCGACAGCGCGAAATAATGCCCGCGCAGGCGGAAGGTCGGCAGGCCGATCAGGAAGGCCGCGCCGCCGCCGCCGACCATCCCGAGCGGGATGCCGAGCCACGGGGTCAGCTGCCAATAGACCAGCGCCAAGGTCACGGTATAGGCGCCGATCCCGAAAAATGACGCGTGGCCGAAGGAGATCAGCCCGCTCATCCCGGAGAACAGATTCCAGCCCAGCCCGAGCGCCGCCCAGATCGGCACCAGGGTCAGGATCAGCTGGTAGTAGCTGTTGTGCACCAGCGACGCGGCCGCGAGATACAGCACGACGATCACCGCCGTGGCGATGCTGTCCCGCTTGAGGCGGGCCGCGCCCCCTACACGCATCGGGCGGTTCTCACGCGCGCTCGGCCGAGCGGCCGAAGAGACCCTCGGGCCGCAGCCCGACGATCAGCAAAAAGACCACAAAGATCGCCGCGTTCTGCAATTGTGGCGACAGCACCAGCGCCGAGACCTGCTGCACGAACCCCACCAGCAAGCCGCCCCAAAAGGCGCCGAGAATGCTGCCCATCCCACCGAGCACGACCCCCGAATACATGATGATCACGTAGTCGAGACCGACAAACGGCGTGAACGACAGATAGGTCGCCATGAGCCCGCCGGCGATCGCGGTGATCCCGGCGCCGAGGCCGAAGGCGATGCGGTACGCGCGGTCGACGTCGATGCCCATATAGGTTGCTGCCACCGGGTTGTCGGCGGCGGCGCGTAGCGCTTTGCCGAGCCGCGTGCGCTCCATGACGAGCCACAGCGCGACCGCGATGGCGATCGCCATGACGCAGGCGATGACGCGGCCCTGGTTCAAAAACAGCATCGTGTCGCCGGCGAAGGGGCCGATAACGAAGGCCTTCGCCGACAGCGGCGTGCGCACGCTCGCCGGGGTCGAGCCGAAGAGGATCAGTCCGCCATTCTGCAGGATCAGTGAGATGCCGAGCGTCACGATCAGCTGCCCGAACCCACCCTGGTCGAGCCGCGCGGCGGTCGACAGCCCCGACACATGGCGCAGCAAGAACCGATGCAGCAGTGCGCCGCCGCCGAACAGCACCGGGCCGGCGATGATCGCCGCGACAAATGGCGCGACATAGGGGCCGAGCACGCCGATCGCGGTGAACCCGCTGACCACGTAGAGGCTGATATACATGCCGAGCATCAGGAGTTCGCCTTGGGCGAAGTTCACCACCTTCATGATGCCGAAGATCAGCCCGAGGCCGATGCACATCAGCCCGTAGAGGCAGCCGATGATAAGCCCGGCGGCCACCGCATTCAGAATGTTCTCGAGCAAACCGCCTGTCTCCTCACCCCGCGGGCGGTCGGTTTTGCTCGCCGCATGCTGCTCACAAATTCGCCCTGCGGCGCGAAATTAAGGACTGGGCTTGTTGCGCGCAATGCCGGCCGTGGTTCTGGCCGGCATGGCTGTGTTGCCGCGGCGATCCCAGCGCCCGGGCTGGGCTGCGATCATCCGTGGCTGGTACCGGATTGATGGCCCGCAACCGATCTGGCTCCAGCGCGGTTTTTCTGGCATTCAATGTGCCATGGCCGACGCCGACAACACCGCACCGCTGCCGGGCACCCCGCAGGAATGCCTGGTCGAAGTTCGGCATTACGAGCGCCAGGGCGAGCTGTTCCGCGCCTATGACCTGGCGCAAAAGGCGCTGGGGAGGTTTCCCGATGATGTACCGCTCGGCTATCGCGCGGTGCTGTGCCTCGCTTCGACCGGGGCGACCGCTCAAGCCTTCGGCCTCCTCGACAAGCTAGGGCTCGACCGTCGCGCCGAAGCCGCGATCAGCGGACCGATGGGCCTCCAGATCGCGACATTGCGGCCGCGCCTGATGAAGGATGCGGCTCTTGCCGCGTCGGGCGAAAAGCGTTCTTCGCTCTTGGCGGCGGCCGCCGAGGCCTATGCCGCAGTCTACCATGAGGCAAAGAAAGCGAGTCACGCGGAGGCCTACTACCCCGGCGTCAACGGCGCGACCTTGCGGCTGCTGGCCGGGGAAGAAGCGGCGGCGATGCAATTGGCGCGCGACGTCATCGCCGAGCTCGATACTCATGCGCCCGAGCGCAAGGAATATTACGAGGTCGCGACCGAGGTCGAAGCGCGGTTGATCCTCGGCGATGCCGCCGCGGCGCGCGAAAAGGCCCAAGGGTTGCGCGCGCAGATGCGCCGCGAGGCGCACACCGATTACCGCGGCTGGGCGGGGACGGTGCGTCAGCTGCGTCTCGTTGTCGAGGCGAAGGGCCTCGCGGATGCCTGGCAGGACGCGTTGGCGCCGCCGCGGGTCATTCATTTCGGTGGGCACATCATCGCCGCGCCGGGCAAGCCGGGCCGCTTCCCGGCCGAGCAGGAGGCGAAGGTCAAGGCGGCCATCGAAAAACTCCTTGCCGAGGAGGATGTCGGGTTTGGCTACGGCTCGCTCGCGGCCGGCGCCGACATTCTCTTCGCCGAGGCACTGTTGGCGCGCGGCGCCAGTTTGCATCTGGTGATGCCGTTCGACCGTGAGGAATTTGTCGAGGTTTCGGTGCGGCCGGCGGGTAAAGCCTGGGTCAAGCGGTTCGAGCAATGTTACCGCGCCGCCGAGATCAGAGCCGGCTGCGCGGTGCATTTTGCGACCGAGGACCGCTATCTCGATGACGACTACCTGTTCGGCTATTGCAGCCAATTGGCCATGGGCCTGGCACTGCTGCGCGCGCGGCATCTCTCGGCATCGGTCGAGCAGATGATGGTATGGGACGGCGCCCCGCCGGCGGGGCCAGCCGGCACCGCCGTCGACATGGCCATCTGGCAACATGCCGGATTACCGCGCAAGGTGATCCCGGTCGGCAATGGCTACCAGCCGGCGCCGGCGCCGCCTGCCGCGCCACACGTGATCAAGCGGCAACCGCACGCGATGCTGTTCGGCGACATGCACGGCTTTAGCAAGCTGCGTGATGACCAGATACCGCTTTTTATCGAGCGGGTGCTCGGCTGTTTTGCCGGGGTCATCGACAAGCGCCGGGCCGATGTCCGGCTAGCGAACACCTGGGGCGACGGCCTCTTCCTGGTGTTCGACGACGCCGGCAAGGCGGCGGGTTGCGCGCTCGAGCTGCAGGAGGTGGTCGCCGGTCTCGACTTCGTCGCCGATGGTCTGCCGCCGGATATGGGGCTGCGAATCGGGCTCCATCTCGGCCCTGCCTACAGCGCGCGTGACCCGGTGCTGGGGCGGGAGAATTTCTTCGGCGTGCATGTCAGCCGCGCCGCTCGCATCGAGCCGGTGACCCCCGAGGGCAGCGTCTATGTCACCGAGACCATGGCCGCTGTCCTGGCGCTGCACAACTCGGCGGAATATGACTGCGAACTGGTCGGCAACACCGAGGCGGCGAAGAATTACGGGGCGCTTCGTATGTTTCTGCTGCGCCGCGCGACGGAGTAGGAAAACCGCGGCATCTCCGAAGCCCTCGCCCAAAAAGCCGAGGGCGGCCGGAGCCGCCCTCGATCAGTCCTGAACCTGAGAGCGTCGCTTACGGCGCGACGATCTCGACGCGGCGGTTCTGCGGCTCGCGCACACCCGGCGCCGTCGGCACCCGGTTGTCGTTCTCGCCGCGACCCGACACGACCATCTCGTTCTTCGGCACGCCCAGCGCCGCCAAAGCCCGCGCCACGTTGTTGGCGCGCCGCTCGGAGAGCCGCTGGTTATAACCGGGCGAGCCCGAACGGTCGGTATAGCCAGTGACCTGCAGCTGCACCGGAGCGCCCGACCTGTAGGCGTCAGCCGCTTGCTGGATTATCTGCTGGCCTTCCGGGGTGACCACGTCTTTGTCCCAATCGAAGAAGACGATGAACACGCGCGGCGCCGCAGGCGGCGGGGCCGGCATCGCCATCGGAGCCGGTGGCGGTGGCGGCGGCGCGGTGAAATGATAGTCGAGCTTGAGCAGTATCTCGTTGCTGCGCACCGAGACGTTACCGTTCACCGGCGCAAAGGCCACGGTGGCGCCTACATTTGTGGTGCTGCGGCTTCCCAACGGGAACGAGTTGCTGCCGAAATCGGCATAACGATACTCGGCTCCGATCGACACGTTAGGCGTCCAGGCATACTCGACGCCGCCGCCGTAGGTCGGGCCGGTGAGCACCTTCGTCGAGGAGCCGAAGCCTCCCGGCTGTGTGGCGGTCGGCTGGAAGCTGTCGGTAACCGTCACGTCGGTAAACGCGATACCGCCCGTCCCGTAGAACAGCCAGTTGTTCCATGCGTAGCCCAGGCGGCCGCGAACCGATGCATCCCAGCGATTCCGCACGGAGAAAGAATTGTTCGGAAGGGCGTTGAACGCGGGGTTGACGGGAGCGGTCAGATTCGTCGCTTGACCGTTAAAGTCACCCTTGAAGTCGCCTTCGGCACCCAACACCCAGTTGTTGAACTGCCAGTTATAACCACCAAGGAAACCGCCGGTACCCGCGGTGTTATAGCCACCATTCAAGGGAATCCCTGTCGGGGCGGCAAAGGGGCCGCCAACGCCGGGTGTGGCGGGCGTCACACCTGTATTGATCGAGCCGGGAAACTTGGAAATATCGGCCCCGCCTTCAACGCCGGCATAAAATCCCGACCAATTGACCCCCGTGAGCATAACGGGGGCGGGCATGTCTGCCGGCGGCGGCGATTGCGCTATTGCGGGCGCCATCGTGGTAATCAACAGCGCGGCGGCTGCTCCGATCGTCGTAAAGCGCATTTAATCCCCCTGCGCTGGAATAAAAAAGGACCTAGCGCACTGTTGCCCGATTAACCACGGCAGTCAACCAACGCGAGCAAATCCGGAGCCAGCATGAAGCTCTTCTGGATCATGCTGTGGCAAAAACGAGACAGGGCGGCCCGAAGGCCGCCCTGTCTTTTCTTGGCAGAGACGAGTGTCGCTTACGGCGCGACGATCTCGACGCGGCGGTTCTGCGGCTCGCGCACACCCGGCGCCGTCGGCACCCGGTTGTCGTTCTCGCCGCGACCCG
>DATMLO010000096.1:0-18993 GCA_035570495.1 Allostellaceae bacterium
TATGTCGCGGCGCGGGTCAAGAACATCAAGATCGCGCTCCTCGGCCCGATCGTGCCGCAATCGAACCCGATCCGCGTCGCCGAGGAACTGGCGATGGTCGACACCCTGTCGCAAGGCCGGCTCGTCGTCGGGCTGCTGCGCGGCACGACCAACGAATATCTCAGCTTCGACCTCAACCCCGCCGAGGGCCGTGAGCGCACCGACGAGGGTATGGAGTTGATCCTCAAGGCGTGGACCGAGCCGCAGCCCTTCGGCTGGCAGGGCCGCTATTACCAATACCGCACCGTCTCGGTGTGGCCGCGCCCCTTGCAGCAGCCGCACCCGCCGACCTACGCACTCGGCACCAGCAAGGAAAGCTGCGACTTCGCGGCCCGCAACCACCTGGGCCTCGGCGTCTCCTACGGGCCGTTCGAGGTGATGGCGAAATCGACCAATTATTACCGCGAGCAATGCCGGGAATACGGCTGGGAGCCGGGGCCCGACCACGTCATCTACCGCGCCAACATGCTGCTCGCGGAAACCGACGACGAGGCGGACAAGCGCCTCAAGGCGCAGCAAAGCGCCGCGCCCTTCCCGATGCGCCCGGCGCTGCGCGAGGCGATGATCGCGGTCGACAAGCGCAACATCGCCGGCGAGACGCGTCAGGCCAATGTCAACGGGGTGCTGCCGGTGACCTTTGTCGGCGGCCCCGATACGGTGGTCGCGCAGATCAAGCAGGCCCGCGAGGTGATGGGCGCGGGCGTGCTCGACCTATCGCTGACCAGCCCCGGCTCCGGCGATCTTGGCGCGCTGATGGACGCGGTCGAGCTGTTCGGTAAGACCGTACTGCCGCGCATCAAGGATATTTAAGCGGCGAGCTTCGCGGGAGCGTCCGGCGCCCGCGCGGCGCGGATCGCGGTCAAGGCCGGCTCGTAATAGGTCGACGGCTTGATGTTGAATTGGGCACGCATTTCGGCGAGGGGCTGAGCCAGCAGCTTCTCCCAGTCGGCACCGATCAGCCAGCCGGCGCGCCGGCCGCGGCGATAGGCTTCGAACACCGTCCGGCGTACGCGGTGGCCCGGGAACGCCCTGGCGATGCGCATGGCGCCAAAGAACGCGATGACCCCAAACCCTTTGAGCCCGGTTTGGGCGAAGGTGAACGCACCAACGCATGCCTCGCCGAGCGGGTCGCGGCCGTAGCCGCCAACGATGTGCAGCAGATCGTGCATCTCACGGGTGCGCTCGCGGAACAGGGTCATGTCCTCGCCGGGCGGCAGTTGGTCGAGGTTTGAGACCGCGGCCAAACCTTCCGCCGACAGGTTTTCGGTCGCCATGAAGTCGTAATAGGCGCGGCCGAGCGTGCCCGGCGGTAACGCCGACAAGGCGCCGCGGTCGGCCAGCCGGTCGAACAGTCGCCGCCGCTCGGCAAGCACCGCGCGTCCGACTTCGGTGGTGCGAAAGCGCGCAAGCTGGCGCACGCTGGTCTTGCCGCGCAGCGCGTCCATCAGCAAGAAGGCTTGACGCGTATCCTCGCGATCGCGGATCAGAGCGCGAATGGCGCGCAGCGCCGCGATAGGCCGGAGGTGGGTGCTGGTGGTTCGTGACATGGCGGAACCCTCCGTTCAAAGATGATGCACTCAAGATAAGGTTACTGACAAAATTGTCAATAATAGATCCGCTAAAATCTTCTGCGTCCGCGAAACGCCTTCGCCGCACGCCTGAAGAAGCGCGCGAGTTGATCCTCGACACGGCGCAAGCGCTCATCGCGCGCGGCGGGCCAGAGGGGCTGCGGCTGCAGGATATCGCCGCCGAAGCCGGTATCTCGCATCCGCTGATCCTGCATCATTTCGGCAGCCGCGCCGGGCTTGTGCGTGCGCTGGCGCGGCGCGCCGCCGCAGCGTTGCGCGACCGGCTGATCGCAGCGATGAGCGCACCGAACTTCTCGCTCGAGGAACAAATCGGTCAGGTCTTCGATGCGCTGCGCGATGGGCTCGCGCAGACGCTGTCTTGGCTCGCCGCGACCGAGCCCGATGGCGGCGAGAGCGGCGAGACGATGATCATGCGCGAGATCATCGACACGCTGCATGCGCGCCGCACGGCCGCCGCCCCACCGGACGCGACCATCTCGCGCGAGGATACGGAATGGCGGGTATTTCTCGTGACCTTCGCGGCGTTTGGCGACGCCCTCTACGGCGCGCCATTGCGGCGCAGCGCCGGACTCCCCGAGACCGACGACACCGATCGTCGGTTCCGCCTCTGGCTCGCCGCATTGCTGCGCCAAAGCTTATAGGCCGACGCAAAAATAGAGCGGGGCCAAACGGCCCCGCTCCGCAAACTCTCTGGCGTCAGTCGATTACCAGTGGCGGTGGTAGCCCCAACCACCGTGCCAGCCCCAACCCCAGCCGTAATAGACCGGACCGTAATAGGCACCGTAGCCGTAATACGGGTGATAATAATGGTAGTACGGGTGGTAGTAGCCGTAATGGTTCCAATAGGCCTCAGCCGGCGTCGTCGCGGCGCCCAGTGACACCAGGCCGACCACCGCAAACGCGGCACCCATTGCCGCACGCCGCAACCAACCCTGCTTGGCGCTGACTGCTTTGGTTTCGATCTCGCTCATCTGACCCTCCATCCAAACTCTTAACCCGATACCTTGGAGGTGGGCGCTCGCGCGGCGCGCTAATGTGACGTGGGTTACACACCGCAGATTTTTTTGCGTATAGCGCGAAAAAAATGGCCGGAGGAGCTCCGGCCATTTTCTGGACCCCGACTTTTGCCGGGATGGCTGAGCCGCCTAGGCGGCTCAGGTCAGTTGTAGATCCACTCCTTCTCGAAGCGGGCGTAGCATTCGCGCTCGCCGGGCATCTTGACCCAGCCCGCCAGGAGGCGCGGCGTCGCCAGCAACACACGGTCCTTGAGGTGCGTGGTGTTGAGCCCGTACTCCTCGAAGGTCGAGACGGTGATCTTCTGGTTGTGCGGGTCGTCCTGGAAACGCGACGCGCAGAGCGACACCGTCTCCATGTAGGGCCGGCGATCTGCGCCTGATTTAAGATAGGCGTGCGCCACCGCGGTCGACTTCGCGCAATCCAATGACATGATCGCCTCGTCGAGCTCTTTGAGCAGCGCTTGCGGCGCGCGGCCGGCGCCGTCATACGCGCCGATCTCGCCCTCGATCACGGTGCTCTGCAGCTTGTTTTCGTGCGCCACGTCGTTGATGAAGTTTGCCATCAGATAAAGGATGCGCGCCTTGTAGGGGCTCCTCGCGTTGCGCAGCCAGTTGTTGGCGACATTGCAATAGTCGAACGGGTGCTGGCCGTTGGTGAACTGGCGCGCCACGGTGGTGCGCAGGATCAGCTCGGCCGCGCCCAGTTGGATCGTATCGCCAAGGCTCTGAATCGACTTGCCGTTCTTGAGGTGCGTGGTGATGAGCGCCCAGACTTCCTCGCCCGTGGCGTTCATCATCTGGTGGAGCATGTCCTCGACTTCCGCCGGGGACAGCGGCGTCTTGTTGCGTGCTTCGAGGCCTTTGCCGGCGTCCTCGAACTCGGCGGTGATCAGCACCGACGCGGCGTCATAGAGCGAATAGTACAGCGGACCGACCGCCATGTCGGGGACGCCCATGTAGAAGACGCCGTGCGATTTCTCCCAGCCGATATAGTTGGCAAGGTCGGTGACAGCGCGGGCGCGGATCGCCTTATGTCCGGTGTTGCGCGCCTTGCGGCCGATCACGGTCTCCTGGATGTCGATGAGACCGAGAAACTCGATAGTTTCGTGCAGCTCGCGGCGGGCTTCGGGGTCTTGCGCGATACCGAGAAAGAGCCCGTGCGCGCGCTTTGAGTCGCCGGTCATCGTCGCGATCATATAGGAATGGACGCGCTCTTCGAGCGTGCCGGCCTCGACGATGGGCGCGACGTCCTCGAGCCAGACCGTCGGACCGTATGACGGTGGCGGCACCTGCACGCCCTTCATCGTCGCATAGCGACCGGGATATTTGTAGAGCAGCTGGTTCCAGATATCGAGGCCCGCGCCGATGTACCAGACGCTCTGCAGGAGCGGCAGAAGCTTATATTTCTCCGGTAGATAGGGCATCAGATAGGTCGACGCCCTGAGGCCCAAAAGCGTGTGGTCGTTATTGGTGAGGGCGATGTTGCCGTCCTTGATGTTGATGTGGCATGGCACGTTGACAAACGGCGCCTCGGCCGCCGCGACGATCGACAACGCATCGCCGATCGACTGGCCGCTCTGCACCATCTTGAAGAAGGTGTCGGTGGTCTTCGCCTGATCACGCTCGAGGATCGACTCGGTCAGCAGATTGAAGCTCTTGTCGGTGCTGATCTCGGCCCGGTTCAGCAGCATCGTCCATCCTCCCTGCGCGGCTCTTGGAAAAGCGTAGCCCCGCTTTGCCCCGCGCGTAAACCCGTACCGCCCGGCTTGCCGCATGTGCCGGTTGCATGTCTGGCGGCGATCGTCGCTTCCGTTGTAGAACGGGCGCGACCATTTCGCCGGAGAGACCGTGACCGAGTTTCGCGAAGCCCTTATCGAGGCCGATGGGTTCCGCATCCGCTATGCGGAAGCCGGCAGCGGCCCGCCCCTCGTCCATCTGCATGGCGCGGGCGGAATGCGGATCAGCCCGGCGCACGAGCTGCTGGCACAGAAATATCGGGTCATCGCGTTCGAGATGCCGGGCTTTGGCGCCTCGGCCGAGAACACCCGCACCAAGGACCAGGCGGAGCTGGCGTCGACCATGGCTCATGCCGCCGCTGCGCTCGGACTCGACCGGTTCAATCTGTGGGGCACGTCGTTCGGCGGCAAGACCGCGCTGTGGCTGGCGGCGCAAGCGCCGGAGCGTCTGACCGCGCTGGTGCTGGAGTCGCCGGCGGCGATCCGCTCGCCGGGCGGCCGCTCGCCGTCGGGGACGCCGGAAGAAATCGCGCGGGCGCTGTTCGCCCATCCCGAGCGTGTGCCGCCGCTGTCACCGCAAGACCCGGCGATCGTCGTGCAGACCGGGAGGCTCGTCGGCCGGCTGCGCGGCCCCGATCGCGACCCGGCGCTCGAGGCGCGCTTCGCCGAGATCGCCACGCCAACCCTGGTGCTGTTCGGCACGCTCGACCGGGTGACCCCACCCGAGCTCGGCCGCCACTACAAAGAGGCGCTGCCCAACTGCAACCTGGTTCTGGTCTACGACGCGGCGCACGCGATCGGCACCGACCGGCCGGAGGCCTTTGCCGAAATCGTCACCGATTTTATCGAGCGCCGGGAGGCCTTTATCATCAGCCAGAACGAGACGCTGATAAATCCGTAGGCGGCGCGCGCTGCCTCAGCGGCAGCGCACTTGCCAGGCTAATGTGGCAGCTCGTCGTTCTTGGTCTCGCGACCCAAGAGCATCGCGATCACGCTGAGGATCGCGAAGCAGCTCATGAACGCGGTCACATTGTTGAAGTTGCCGCCAAAGGCGCCCACCAGCAGCCCGGCCACGAGCGGGCCAAAGCTGGTGATGATCCGCCCCGTGCCGTTGCAGAACGCGACACCGGTCGAGCGGATATGCGTCGGGAACAGCTCGGGGAAGTACACGGCGTGGCCCGAGAATACCCCAAACACGAAGAAGCCGAAGACCGGCAGCACGACCGGATACCATGGCTCGTAGGTCGGCAGAGCGAGATAGAGGATCAGCCCGAACACGATCGTGCCGATGCTATAGAAGCTGATCGCCAGGCGTCGCCCGATCCAGTCGGCGATAAAGCCGAAGGCGGCGTAGCCAACAATGCCGCCGATGCTGAACAGCTGCATGCCTTTGCTGACAAACGGCACCGCGTCCGCGCCGGTGATGCCGCTCTTCTGCACCATCAACGACAGGATCGTCGGCAGCCAGATATTGGTCGTCCAGATCGCCAGCAGGGAGCCGAGCCCGAACAACAGACCGACCAGCGTGCTGAACCGATGCTCGCGCGTGAAAAGCTGCAGCGGCACAAAGCGCATGAACGCCTGGTCGTCATGCGAGACGTTCTGTCCCGCACTTACTTTGCTGCGTCGCTCTTGCACCGAGGCAAAACGCGACGGCTCGTTCATTCGCCCGCGAATAAAGGCAAGCAGGATCGCCGGCACGATGCCGATGAAGAACACTGTCCGCCAGCCCCATCCGCCGACGAGACCATAGGCCCAAGCACCGAGGAATGTACCCAGCGCGCCACCGGTCATCATCACACCGGAAATCTTCGCGCGATGAGTTTCGCCCAGGGTTTCAGCCAGTAGCGGGATGCCGATCATGATCTCGGCGCCAGTGCCCACACCGGCGATGAAACGGTAGATGGCAAAATCCCACAGATGCTGTGAGACGCCCTGCAGGGCCGTAAACACACTGAAGATCAGCACGCTGTACATCAGCGCTCGTATGCGGCCGAGGTAATCGGCAACGACACCGAAGATGAAGCCACCACAGGCCCAACCGAGGAGCCCGGTCATCGCCAAGAGGCCGCCGTATTTGCCGACCTCAGCCAGTTGCGTCTTGTCGAGAGCGCCGGTCGCGGGGAAGCCGAGCAACTCGGTGACCGCCGGTTTTAACACCAGCGAAAACAAGCCGAAATCGGTGGCGTCGAGGGTCCAGCCCGCCCAGACCACCAGAAAGACGAGCCATTGATAGGGCGTGATCGCCCGCCATCCCGCCAGCCGGCCGGCTGCTATATCCGCCATCGCACTCCTCCCCAACCCCAAGCTCGCGTCTAGCGTTCGCCGCCGTTCCACGCCTCAGGAGCACCTACTATGTGAATATCATGCGGTCAAGAAAGGCAGCCGGCTCGCGAGCGGGATTCACCGCCTGTTAATCGCATTCGTGTGTAATCGAGCTAAATTCGCAACCGCACGGGGAACGCCATGTCCCAGAGCTATTTCAACATGTGGGGCATGCTGACCCTGATGGCTTTCGGGGCGCTCGCCGGGCCACTCATGCACGGCAATGTCCTCGGCTCGATCCGCGCCGCCTACCCCTCGGATCAGGCCAAAAGCGACGCGCTGCACCGCTGTGGCGCCATGAATAGCGACTTTTCGCGGTTTTCGGCGCAGGACCGCGAGACCTGCTATCGCGCGACGCTGCATCTCGGCGACCCGATGACCGCGGCGGCCTCCGGCGACTAGAGCGGAAAGCGCGGCAATTTAGGACGTTGGGTCTGCGAGGCTATTCCCGCCATACGCATCCCCGGCTTGCCTAATGCCCGGCGCCGCCCTCGCCGGCGAGGATAAAGGGAGCCCACATCATGGGGTGGGCGAAGTCCGGCGGATCGGCGTCGAGCATCGCCATCTCCGCGCGGCGTAACGCCTCGGCGCGACCGATCGCTGGGCTCTTTTTTAGGGCGTCAAAGGCGCCGGTGATCAGCTTGACCGTGGCCGAAGATGGCACC
Source organism: Allostellaceae bacterium (assembly GCA_035570495.1). Classification (GTDB taxonomy): domain Bacteria; phylum Pseudomonadota; class Alphaproteobacteria; order ATCC43930; family CGMCC-115725; genus DATARH01. The sequence continues at coordinate 7,371 of DATMLO010000096.1, forward strand.
GCCCAGTTCGACACCAAAAGCGATCGCGATCCGGCGTAGAAGAACGCTTTCGCCAACCCGGAGAGACCACCGGCATCGGGAGTTCCGTCCGACGCCGCGGTGTTGCAAGCCGACAGCACCACCCAATCCGCATTGAGCTTGAGCGTCGCGATTTTCGACACCGTCAGAAGGCCGTCATTGTCCGCGCTCGCGACGGCGGGCGGCGTCAGCACCAGCGCGGGCTCGGCAAGTCCCGGGAGATCTCCCGACATCAACCCGTGCGTGGCGAACTCGATCACCCGGAAGCGGCCGAGATCGGCCTGGCGCAACAACGGCTCGGTCGCCCGGTCAGCGAGGTAGAGATCGTTGTCGCCGACACCCATGTCGCTGGCGACGGCGCGCAATTCGTCGGCGGTTTCGGGCAGCGAGGGAAGTTCCCGCACCGCATCGACATCGGCCATCGAGCCGCGGAACAGGCCGGCGGGTTTGGCGCCCCGCCCTTGGCCCGATGCGTCGGCCAGCAGCGGATTGCCGATGCCGACGAACGGATCGGTCGCATGATCGGCATTTGCGAACTGACGCAATTCGCAAAGCGCGCCGACAGACGGCAGGACGGTCGAGGCGTAATCGCGCGCCAGCCAATGGACCTTGCGATAATCCGCGTTGCCCTGCGGTTCTGTCTGGGGTTCCTCGGCCACCAGTACGCCAAGCGGCAGGCTATCGAGCGCACCGTCGGTCACGACGAAGAGATTATGCGCGCCGTCGAGCGCCGAGGCCGCCGGCGCGAGGATCTGTTGATAGAGCCCGTACGATAGCTTCGTGTCGAACGGGGCCTTGTCGGCGTTGCGATCGGGGTCGAGCCGCTGGCGCAGCTGCGCGACATCGTCGCTCAGCGTCTGGGCATTGATGTCGAGCTTGTAGTAATAGGCGCGGTCGTTGCGGATCGCCCAGAGCCAGCTCCTATCCTTGTTGCCGATGAGATAGACCAGCAGCGCCTCGTCCGGCGCCAAGAGCGCTTGCACCGCGCTGAGCTCGACGGGTTTGGGATTGCTGAGTTCGGTGTATTTGGGAAACTCGCGACCGATGCGGGTATCGAGCGCGGTTAATTGGGTTGTGACGTCCGTGGCCTGCTTGCGCAGGGCATCGGCGGCGGCGGCGTCCTGCTTCGCCGGCGGAAGCATGGCCGCGGCCAGGACCGATTTGTTGAGCGTCTGGGAGCGGTCGGCCAAATCCTGCCGCTCCCGGACGAGAGCGGCCAGCGCGTCGCCCCCGGCGGCAAACCGTGCGGCCATGCCGGCAACCGCCTGCGCGGCGCTCGACGCATTCGCCAGCTGCACGACTCCGAAGGTCTCGGCGACACAGCTCGGGTCCGCGACGTCGGTGACCATCGCGACATTGTCGAGAAAGTAGCCGCGCTGGCTGCGCCGCGTGGCGGCGTTATCAGCGGAGCCGCCTGTGGCCGCGCCCGACTGCTTCGCGATGATCGCTACCGCGCGACGACTAAAGTCTCGCGCCTCGGTGAAGCGCTTTTGGTCGCGATAGAGCCGTGCGAGATCATCGAGGAGGAAAGCGACATTGGGATGATCCGGCCCGAGCGCCTTCTCGTTGATCGCGAGACTGCGCTTGTAGAGCGGCTCGGCCTCGGCGTCCCGGTTCTCGTCGACATACACCGCAGCGAGGTTGTTGAGGCCGACGGCGACGTCGGGATGGTCGGGCCCCAGCGTTTTCTCGCGGATCGCCAGGCTGCGCTGCAAAAGCGGCTCGGCGTCGGCATAGCGATGCTCGTTCATGCAGATCGTCGCGAGGTTGTTGAGGCTCACGGCGACATCGGGGTGGTCGGGCCCCAGCGCCTTCTCGCGGATCGCGAGGCTGCGCTTGTAGAGCGCCTCGGCCTGCGTATCGAACCCCTCGTCGCTGTAAAGCATCCCAAGGTTGTTGAGGTCCGTGGCAAAGCTCGGGTGATTGGGGCCGAGGGCTTTCTGATCAATCGCCAGGGCGCGTTTGTAGAGAGGCTCGGCGTCGGCATACCGCCCCTCGTCAATATACAAAGCACCGATATTCACGAGATTGGCGGCGACTGCGGGATCATCCGGCCCAAGCGCCTTCTCGTTGATCTCCAGGCTCTGGTTGTAGAGCCGCTCTGCTTCCGCATAGCGGCCCTCCTCGTGATAGAGCTGAGCGAGAACGCCTAGGCTAGTAGCGACATCTCGGTGACCGGGCCCGAGCGCTTTTTTGAGGATGCCGAAACTTTGCTGATAGAGCGGCTCGGCATCGGCATAGCGGCCCTCGGTCCGGTATAGATCGCCCAAATTCGAGGTGGCGCGGGCGACATTCAGATGCTCTGGCCCGTATGCCTTTTTGCTGATCTCGATGCTGCGTTTGAAAAGCAACTCGGCATCGGCATAGCGGGCCTGGGCGGTATAAAGCAGCGCGAGGTTGTTGGAAACGATGGCGATCATCGGGTGATCGGGCCCGAGCGCTTTCTCATCGATATCGATGCTGCGCTTGTAGAGCGGCTCGGCCTCGGCGTAACGGCCCTGGGCGTTATAGAGCAACCCGAGGTTGCTCAAGGCGATCGCGACCTGGGGGTTGTCGGGGCCAAGCGCTTTCTCATCGATCGCGATGCAGCGCTTGTAAAGAGGCTCGGCTTCGGCATAGCGGTCCTGTAGCCGATATAGTTCGGCAAGGTCGTTCAGCCTGACGGCAACGTTGACGTCATCCGGACCGAGCGCTTTCTCATTGATCGCCAGGCTGCGCTTGTAGAGCGGCTCTGCGTCGGCGTAGCGGCCCATGTTTGTATAGAGAGTCGCGAGGCCGCCGAGCTTCTGAGCCACTTGCGAATCATCGGGACCCAGCACTTTCTCGGCGACCGCCAGGCTGCGCTCAAAGAGCGGCTCCGCATCGGCGTAGCGGCCCTCGGCGCTATAGACCCGCGCCAGATTGGTCAGGACGGTGGTGACGCCAATCTTGTCGGCCGCGCCCGCCTTCTCGTAAACGCTCAGGCTGCGCTTGAAGAGCGGCTCGGCCTCGGCGTAGCGGCCAAGCATGCGATACGTGTCAGCGAGGTTGTTGAGGCTGACCGCGAGATTGAGATCATCGGGGCCAAGCGCCTTTTCGCGGATCGCCAGCGCCTCCTTTGCCGGCGGCAGCGCATCCTCGAAGCGATTGTCCCGGTAAGCCTGCAGGAACTGCTGATTTAGCTCGTTCGCGCGCGACACATCCGCGTTGGGCGCGGTTGCCGCGGGATATTTTTCGGCGCCGCCGTCTTGAGCTGCGACTTCGCTCGCGTGCGTTATCGCCGCCAGAATGAAAACAAGCGCCAGCGCGGGCCATCCCGCCCGCTTTCTACGGGCGTGGTCTGAATGGCTGATCAGCAGCCCTTCCACATTCAGTAATGACGGCCGCGCGTTGCCACCGCCGCCCCCGACGGCGCTCGCTGCCATACCAGCGCCGGCGCGGTGTTTCCTGGACGTGTCCAGGTCATTCGGTCCGCGTTAAGGGAGACGGTCCATTTCTGGTCGGTATCCCGCCAGTTGGCGAAGGAGCTGTAATAGATATGCAGGACGAGACTATGCGTTGCCTCGTCGAGCTCGTACGCCCCGAAATAGGCGAGGCTCTGCTGCGCGATCGCCGCGTTCTCGTCCGCGGTGCCCAGCGAGCGATCCTCGGCGGCGATTTTCGGAAGATCGGGGCTTATGATCTGCACGGCGAAGTTGCCGCCTTCGAGGGTCATCGTGCCTTTGGCGCTATCGCCGACCGCAACTTCCTTGTCGCGATCCGACGACAGCAGCCAAACGCCGGTCAGCTGTTGCACCGAAGTATCGTCGGCCGCAGCGCTGCCGCTAACCACGCCTAGAGCCAGGCTGATCGCTGCGATACGTCTGGCGAGCGGTCGCATCACGTGACTCCCATTTGCCGACTGGATTTTCAGCTGACGTCAATCATCCACCGCCACCGACGCTGATAACCGGCGATAACGGCTGCGTCGCCGGCGGCACCGCCATCATCGTCATGAACAGCGACAGCAGATGAAAATTCTTCTGCGACACCGGATCGTCTTGGGCAATGTAATACCAGCGCCCGCGATCAAAGTAACTCGCGTACACCGGAATATCGGGAGGTCCGTTGCTCACGATGATCAGGATATATCGGCGAAGAAAGCCCAGGATTCGATTTATCGTGACGTTATCGACGTTGAGCATGTCATCGCCCGGCCGCTCATAGGCGAATAAGTCCCCCGGATACGGGTCTGCCGCCGGATCGGGTGGTGCTTCGTAGGTGTCGGAACGGCGCAACCAATTCGTCAGGGTCGTCGTCATCGTCGCGTAATTGCTGCGATCGGGTTCCTTTTGCGGTGCCGGGTTGTCGCAGCCGCGCTGCTTCGCGGCGGCATCATCGCAATCGACCGAATCCTGATCCTCGGGGAGCAGAGTGTAGTAGCCAATTTCGTCGACATTGGCGTTCCAAGGATGGGTCTCCCGGTCGCGGATCGCCCGGTAGCGCGTCGGAGTTACGAATTCGACCCGAGAATGCGGCCGCTCCACGGCGTTTTTCAGGATGCCCAGGGCGGAATACGTCCGCATCAGCGGCGCGCGTGTGATGAGAACCTCGCCGGGTGTCGCTTTCTTTCCCGCCATCGCCGGTGGATTTCGCGGTTCGGGAACGACGCGCAACTCGATCGAGTCCGGCAGACACGCCCGCGCCTGGTCTAAATCGGCTTCCGGCTTCGAGCGGATGTCGACATCCCAGCTTCGCAACTTGTCGGGCGCGAACCAGCCGGTTTGCCGATCGACCGCCAGTCCCAACTCGGCGCAACGTTTCGCCCCGGAGCGGGGCTCAAACCGCGGCTGGGTCCCGCTGTAGATCCTCAGCAGACGCACCCAAAGCTGCAGAATGCGGCGCTTTGTCCACGCCGCGTCTTGCTTCTGTTTGCCGACGGCATGGGCCTCCTTGTCGGATTGCAGCGGTCGCAAATAGAGAAACAGAGAGTCGTTACCGCTTTCCGACGCGGGCGATTTACCCGCTGTCTGCGATTTGGCATCGGAGGCTTCGGCCGGTTTAGGAAGGTTGGATTTTCCGGCGGTGATTTGTATCGCGCTTCGGTTGTCCAGCTCGATGACCGTGTCGAGGGCGGAGAAGAACTCGGCATAGTCAAGTGTCAGATAGGCTGCCGAAAAATCGATGATCGATACCGCCGGCCAGAATGAATCGTAAAGCAAGCCGAGCGCGTCGACGCTGACGGGAGTGACCATTTGGGCGACGAGCGGCTGTCCGAGAAGTGGCAGATAGCGGACCGTCGGGGTCTCCGAGTATTGCACCGTACCAGTTGCGCTTCCCACCTGCCCGGCGAGTGTCCCCGCTGAAGTCGATTTAGTCGCCGTCGCGCCGATACCTGTCGCGGCGCCTTGGAGTGACCCGCCGAAATTCATCGTCGCATCGACTTCGCTGACATCCATGAACGTCGTCGGCTCGTTTTGGTAGACGCGGACGATGTTCGACATCGTCTGTTCCATGGAAGTCGAGTGGATAGCGCTGTTGTAACGATCGCGACCCTGGTCGATCGAATTCGGGCCGAGCAGATTGCAACCGGCCACCGCCAGGACGACAGCCGCCCCCGACACCCAAGACCGCGAGCGCTGCATCCATCCGCTCCAACCAGAATGATCCCCAAACCCGGGCGCGATCTCCGAGTTTTGAGCCCACTCAGTTATCTTTAGGTTGAGTATGGCGGGAACAATGGACACAAACGGTCTTATCCGCAAGCGCCGGCCGCTCGAAACTTGCCGCTGCGCCGGGGCGACGTTCGCTTAAGCTTCGATCATCGCTATTTGCGTTCGATATGGCGGCGCCGGCGTGCCAGCTTGTAGTCCCCGTAGTTCTTTTTGAGGCTGCCGCTTTTGGCGAGGTTCTCAGCCTGACTGATCAGGATGTAATCGCCGCCAATCTCCTCACTGCAGGGCACGCAAAGCCGGGTGTCGGGCAGAACTTGGAGGCGGCGGGCGGGGATCATCTCACCGCATCGTTCGCATAACCGGGTTTCTGTCATGGTCGGGCTCCCGGGCGCGCCTCGTCCCCCCGCGAGAAAGCGCAGGTGTTGGGTGGCGCGGGTTTCGTGGAAGACGCTTGAGCAAGGACTTCGACCGATAGATAGGAATGATCCCTGTCCCATAAAAGACCCCACGCTATTCAGCCTTCCTGGCGGCGTGGCGTGTACTTCCGGTGGTCGACGTCCTAGGATGCGCGGGTAACGCGCCGATAAAAGCGTTGCAGCAACGGAGGCGCCGTGGCTTCGGCTGATTTTTTCGATGCTGCCGAGGTGCGCGATCCAGGTGAGCGAGAAGCCGGCCTGATGGCCGCGCTATCGAGGATCCTCGCGGCGGCGCAACGCGACGCACCGGCCTATCGCGACAGGCTGAACGGCATTCGCGCCGAAGCCATTGACAGCCGGGAAGCGCTCGCCCGGCTGCCGCTCACCCACAAGTCGGAGCTAATCGAGCTGCAGCGGCGAAATCGGCCGTTCGGCGGGTTCACCACGGTACCGATCGGCCAGTTGGGGCGGGTCTTCGCCTCGCCCGGCCCGATCTACGAGATCGAGGCGCGACGGCCCGATTTCTTCCGGCTGTCGCGCGCGCTTTATGCCGCCGGTTTCCGCGCCGGCGATCTGATCCACAACACGTTCTCGTATCATCTGACCCCCGCCGGAGCCATGTTCGAGAGCGCGGCGCTTGCACTCGGCTGCCCGGTCATTCCGGCGGGAACCGGCCAGACCGAGCAGCAGCTAATGACGATCGCCGATCTGCGCCCGGTCGGCTATGCCGGGACGCCGTCCTTCCTCAAGATTCTGCTCGATCGCGCGGCGGAATCCGGTTCCGACATCACCTCGCTGACAAAGGCACTGGTCGGCGCGGAGGCCTTCCCGACGGTCTTGCGCGAGGAGTTTCGCGCCCGGGGCATCGCCGCATTGCAATGCTACGGCACCGCCGATCTCGGCCTCATCGCCTATGAGACGACGGCGCCAGATGGCGCGTTGTGCGAGGGGATGGTGATCGACGAAGGCATCATTCTCGAAATCGTCGAGCCCGGCAGCGGCATTCCGGTGGCGCCCGGCCAGATCGGCGAGGTCATCGTGACGACGCTGAGCCCGGAATACCCGCTCATCCGTTTCGCGACCGGCGACCTCTCGGCACTCCTTGTCGAGCCAAGCCCGTGCGGTCGCACCAATCAGCGCATCAAGGGATGGCTCGGCCGCGCCGACCAATCGGCGAAGGTACGCGGCATGTTTGTCCATCCCTCGCAAATCGTCGAGATCCTCAAGCGGCACCCGGCGGTGCGGCGCGGGCGGCTCGTCATCGAGCGGCCGGCAAGCGCCGACGTCGTGACGCTGATGATCGACACGGACGGGCCCGACGAAGTCGGTGCGATCGCGGCAACCGCACAGGCCGTGACCAAGCTGCGCATCGACGTGTCGTGCGCCGCCTGTGGCACCCTGCCGCAGGACGGCAAACTGATCGACGATCGCCGGCCGATTGCCTAAGCGCGGCGCAGCCAGCACTATAGCGCCGCATAACGGATAAAGCTCAGGGTGGGGAAGCGCATTTCATGGCCAGGACGGCTGCGGATGGCCGCGGCGAACTCGTACTGACGGTCAGCGGCGTCTCGAAGCGATTTGGCGGCGTCCGCGCGGTCGAGGACATCTCGCTCACGGTCGACCGCGGGCAGATCGTCTCGATCATCGGCCCCAACGGGGCGGGCAAGACGTCGATGCTGAACATGATCAGCGGCTTCTACAGGCCCGATACCGGCGCCATCACGTTCGAAGGAAGCGATATCACGCGCGAGCGACCGGCGAAAATCGCCGCGCTCGGCATCGCCCGCACATTCCAGAACATCGCGCTCTTCGCCGGCATGACCGTGCTCGACAACATCATGCTCGGGCGGCATGTGCATATGCGCTCCGGCGTGTTGTCGTCCTTGCTCTATTGGGGCTTCGCGCAGCGCGAGGAGGTCGCGCACCGCGAGCGCTGCGAAGAGCTGATCGAGTTTCTCGAACTCGAAGACCTGCGCAAGCAGCAGGTGAGCGGCCTCGCCTATGGGCTGCGCAAGCGCGTCGAGCTCGGGCGGGCGCTGGCGCTCGAACCCAAGCTGCTGCTGCTCGACGAGCCGATGGGTGGGATGAACCAGGAAGAAAAGGAGGATATGGCCCGCTACATCCTCGACGTGAACGAGCATTGGGGCACGACCATCATCCTCATCGAGCACGACATGACCGTGGTGATGGACATCTCGCAGCGGGTCAACGTCTTCGACCGGGGCCGCAAGATCGCCGAAGGAACACCCGCCGAAGTCCAGGCCGACCCCGCTGTCATCGACGCCTATCTCGGGGCCGGGCACCACCGGGGGCAGCAGGCGGCATGACGATCAATGTGACGCTACCGCAGATTTTACGACGCAACGCCACCGCGCTGCGCGACAAGCCGGCAATGCGCGAAAAGGATCGCGGCATCTGGCAGCCTTACAGCTGGCAGCGCTACTGGGAAGAGACCCGGGATTTCGCGCTCGGCCTCGCCGCCGCCGGCTTCAAGGCCGGCGACAAGCTGGCGGTGATCGGCGAGAACCGGCCGCACCTCTATTTCGCGCAATTGTCGGCGATGTGCCTCGGCGGTATCGCGGTGCCGGCGTATCAGGACGCCATCGCGTCCGAGCTCGCCTATGTGCTCGATCACGCCGAGGTCTCGGTCGTCGTCGCCGAGGACCAGGAGCAGGTCGACAAGGTTCTGTCGCTGAGCGACCGGCTGCCACATCTGAAGCTCATCGTCTACGACGATCCGCGCGGCTTGGCCGATTACGACGAACCGATCCTCAAATCCTTTCCGGCGATCGAAGCGGCGGGGCGCGAGTTCGGCGCGACGCATCCGGGCTATGCCGAGACCGCGGTCGAGGCCGGCAAGCCGGGTGATCTCTGTCTCTTTTCCTACACCTCGGGCACCACGTCGCGGCCGAAAGGCGTGATGCTGTCGCACATCAATCTGCTCGCGGCGTCCGAGGCGCTCACCAAGTCCGACGACGTGCGGGCGAGCGACAACCACATCGCCTATCTGCCGATGGCGTGGATCGGCAATTCGCTTCTGTCGATGGCGCTGCATCTGTGGGTCGGCTTCACCGCGAACTATCCGGAAAAGCCAGAAACGCTGCTCCGCGACCTGCGGGAGTTAGGGCCGACCATCGCGTTGGCGCCGCCGCGTTTCTGGGAGAACACGCTGACCGCGATCCTGGTGCGCGCGGCCGATGCGAGCCGGCTGAAACGGCACTTGTTCAACATCTTTCGCCGTGTCGCCGAAGAGGCGGAGACCCGGCGCAGCGCCGGCGAGAGCCTGCCGCTGAGCCTCAGACTCCGGCTCGCGCTTGGCGAGATGCTGATCTACGCGCCGCTGCGCGATCAGCTTGGCCTGCGACGGGCGCGCTGGGCCTATACTGGCGGGGCGCCGCTCGGCGCCGACACATTCCGCTTCTTCCGGGCGGTCGGCATCAACCTGAAGCAGGTCTACGGCGCGACCGAGCTGGCCGGGCTTTGCTCGGTACAGGCGGACCGCGAGGTCGATCCCGACACCGTCGGCCGCGTCTTCGACGGGACCGAGCTGCGCATCGCCGACAATGGCGAAGTCCAGGTCCGCTCGGCCTCGGTGTTCCACGGCTATTACAAGCAGGATGAGGCGACGCAGGACGCCATGACCGAGGATGGCTGGCTCCGAACCGGCGATGCCGGGTTCATCGACCGGCGCGGCCACCTCGTCATCATCGACCGCGCGCGCGACGTCGGAAAGCTGGCCGACGGCACCGCCTACGCGCCGCAATTCATCGAGAACAAGCTGAAATTCAGCCCGTTTATCGCCGAGGTGATAGCGTTTGGCGACGCCCGCCCGTTTGTCGCCGCGATCGTCGCCATCGATCCGACCACGGTGGGCAACTGGGCCGAGCGCAACAACCTGGCCTATACCTCGTTTCAGGATCTTTGCGCCAAGCCCGAGGTCGCCGGCCTCGTCCGCGACGAAATCAGCAAGTGCAACGCGATGCTGCCCGAAGCGGCGCAGGTGCGCCGCTTTCTCGTGCTCAACAAGGAATTCGACGCGGATGACGACGAGATCACCCGCACGCGCAAAATTCGCCGCGGCTTTGTCACCGAGAAATATGCCGGGGCCGTCGACGCCCTCTATGGCGGGCTCAGCGAGGTCGAGCTCGCTGCGGAAATCACCTACGAGGACGGGCGCAAGGCCGTGATGCGCTCGACCCTGGCGATCGCCGATGTCGCCGCGGCGTTGGTGGCGCCGCGCGAACTGGCCGTGGCGCAGTAGGGTCGCGATGCCCGAATTCGATCTCCAATTCACGATCTACCTGCTCACCAACGGGGTGATGATCGGGTTGATGTACGCGCTGATCGCGCTCGGTTTCGTGCTGATTTACAAGGCGACCGACGCGATCAACTTCGCGCAAGGCGAATTTGTCATGTTCGCCGGCTTTATCGCCGCGGCGGCGATGTCGCACAGCCTACCGTTTTGGCTCGCCGCGCTGATCTCGATCGGCGGCATGGTGGCGCTCGGCTTCACGCTCGAGCGGGTCGTGCTGCGACCGCTGATCGGCCGGCCGGTGATCGCCGTGGTCATGGCGACGATCGGCCTCGCGGCGGTTCTGCGCGGCACCGCGGTGCTGGCGTTTGGCGCCGGTACATCAGCGATCAACATGCCGATCCCGGACGATCCGATCGCGTTGGGGCCGCTGTCGCTGCCGCCGGTCGAGGTCGTCGGCGCCGCGGTCAGCCTTCTTTTCCTCGCCGGGTTCACCTGGTTCTTTCTCAAGAGCCGAACCGGCATCGCGATGCGCGCCGTCGCCGACAGCCAGCAAGTGGCGATGGCGATGGGGATCAATGTCCGCCGCTATTTCGCCTTTGCCTGGGCGATGGCGGGGGTTGTCTCGGCGCTGGGCGGCCTCGTCTGGGGCGCGATGCTGGGGGTCGACAACCAGCTGGCGCTGGTCGGGCTCAAGGTGTTTCCGGTGGTCATCCTGGGCGGGCTCGACTCGGTCGTCGGCGCGGTGATCGGGGGGCTTATCGTCGGCATCGTCGAGAACCTGGCGGCCGGGTATTTCGACCCGCTGGTCGGCGGCGGGACCAAGGATTTTGTGCCGTATCTGTTGATGATCATCGTGCTGATGGTGCGGCCCGAAGGGATTTTTGGGCGTCGCCGGATCGAGCGCGTGTAGGCGAAGAGCGGGAGCGATGTTCCACCGCGAAGCCGGGGTCTTCAAAACCAGCTATGCCGCCGACATGGCGCTCTATCCGCTGCCGATTGCGCGCTGGGCGGTCGCTGTGCTGGCGGCGATCTTTATCGTCATCGTGCCCCTGACATCGGGCGACTATCTCCTCTCGATCGTCAATCTCAGCCTCATCGCGATCGTCGGCGCTCTGGGGCTCAACATCCTCGTCGGCTACACCGGGCAGATCTCGATCGGCGCCGGCGCTTTCATGTCGGTGGGCGCCTACACAGCGGCCAACCTGATCACCCATCTCAATGCGCCGTTCTGGATCGCGTTGCCCGCGGGCGGGCTGATGGCGGCGGTGATCGGTACGCTTGTCGGCATCCCGTCCCTGCGC
>DATMLO010000097.1:0-3310 GCA_035570495.1 Allostellaceae bacterium
TCGCGCCGGGCCGAGCTTCTCGTTGTGGCGCAGCCGGTGGACCTCGCTGGCGTCGATCTTTGGCTTGCGGCCCTTGTAAACGCCGCGCGCTTTCGCGGCACTGATCCCCTCCAATTGCCGCTCGCGGCGCAGATTGGTCTCAAATTCGGCGAACACGCCGAGCATGTCGAGGAACGCCTTGCCTGCCGCGGTGCCGGTGTCGACCGGTTGCTCGGTCGCCTTCAGCGCGACGCCCCTGCCCTTTAGCTCATAGACGATGTCTTGCAGGTCCTTCAGCGAACGCGCCAAGCGGTCGATGCGGGTGACCACCAGCGTGTCGCCGGCGCGCAGGAAATCGAGGAGCACCTGCAATTCGCTGCGTCCGTCGCGACGGGTGCCGCTCGCCTTCTCGGCGCGGATCACGTCGCAGCCTGCCGCCTTGAGCGCAGCGCGCTGAATGGAGAGGTCCTGGTCGAGCGTGGACACTCGAGCGTAGCCCTAAGCGCCGACTGCGGTCACTCGGCATTCCGTGGTTAAGCGGCTCGGCCGCGGCGTGCCTCGACGAGGACCGCCTTGACACAAACTCTACATATATAGATAATTTCACATGCCTCGCAAACCAAACAGCTCTCGCCAGACCCGTGCCTTATTGGCCGCCTTCCTGGACCGCTCCCAGCTCTGGCGGCACGGTTACGACCTCTCCAGGGAAACGAGTCTGAAATCGGGCACTCTCTACCCCTTGCTCATGCGCCTCAGCGATCAAGGCTTGCTGGAAGCGCGCTGGCAAGAGGCGCCGCGGCCGGGCCTTCCGCCGCGCCACGTCTATCGACTGACCGCACGAGGCCTTGCTCTTGCTCATGAGCAGGAACGGGAAGCGGCGCTCGGTGACGGCGCGGGAGCCGTCGCGTGAACCCCGCGCCGAGCGGGTGGCGGCGACTCGCCGCGCGGCTTGTGCAGCACGCGTCATGGATCTGGCCGGGCGCAGATCCGTGGGCCGAGGCGATGCGACACGAGCTTGACTACATCGAGGACGACGCGGCCGCACTTCGTTGGGCCATTGGAGGCCTCCTGGCCGGCTATCGGGCGAGACTCGCCCAATGGCGCTGCGTGAGCGAGCGGGCCTCGTTCAGGGTCGCCAGGGCAGGCGGTGTGTTCGTGCTCGTGATCGGATTTGCGCTCGTGGGACATGCGAGCGGCCAGCCGCTCCGGCCCGTCTTCGACGAGACGGTCTGCAATCTGCCTAATGTTTCGCCGGAGCTCGCTCCGCGCCTCCGCTGCGGCACCGTAAGTGTCCCGCTGAACTACAATGACCTCGGTGAAGGTCGGTTCAAGCTGGCGGTCGTCGTCGTAAAGAGCGCGCACCAGCCGGCGCGTCCTGATCCCGTCGTTTATATCAGCGGCGGCCCGGGCTCACCCCTTACCGTCTTCGCCGCTCAATGGGCACGCACCCCCTATGCCCTAAGCCGCGATCTAATCCTTGTCGATCAACGGGGGACCGGCCGATCGGAATCCAAAATCTGCCCCGACCTTGGCGGCGCGCTCTTTGATGCCTCTCTCGCCGTCGCCACCGACCCGAGCGACGATGCCTTTGCCAGGCGCCGGGCCGCCTATGCCGCGTGCCGTGCCGAGGCGATCGCACACGCATCGACCTGAAGGATTTCGGCACCAGCGTCACCGTTACTGATTTTGAGTGGGTGCGGCGGGCGCTTGGGATCGAACGTTGGAACGTTTACGGCCTCTCCTACGGCACGACCGTCGCGATGACCTTGCTCGCGCTGCATCCCGATACGGTGCGCTCTGCGGTGCTCGATTCGATCTACCCGCCGGACCCGATACCGATGCACTCGGCCAACGTCGCCGACGCGCTCGCTGCGTTCTTCCGCTATTGCACCGGCGACCGGGCCCGCGCAGCCGTCTATCCCGACCTCGCGGCAACCTACCGGGAGACAGTGTCCAGGCTCGCCCGCGCGCCGCTGATCGTCACCGTGCCGACCGAAATGCATCGCCCCCATAATCGGGTGAGTCTCACTTCAACGCTGTTCGAAGCTCTCGTCGAGCATCTCATCTACTATCCCTCGGCCTACCCGGGCTTGCCGCATCTGATCGCGAGCGTGCACGACCGCGACAGCCAGGGGCTCGGAAAGGTCCTTGCGTCAGCGTACGCGGCCATGAAGACGGAGGTGAACCGCGCTACGCACATTGCCGTTGAATGCCGCGATCGTCCCCATTATCACGACCCGCTTCCGGCCGGTGCGAGCATGCTCGACCGCTTGGGGCTCTACGGTCTCTGCAATGGTTGGTCGGACATCGGTCCCGCGCCGCTTGTGCCGATCGGCACCGCCTTGCCGACGCTGGTGCTGGCGGGAGAATTCGACCCCCTTACGCGGCCATCCCAGAGCCAGCACGTGGCGGCGCTGATCGGTCCCCAGGCGCGCTGGGTCGAGTTTCCTCGCATGGGGCACAACGTCAGCACGCCGCGAGCCTCGAACGGCAGCCCCTTCAGTCCTTGCGGCGGCAAAATCGTCATGGCCTTCATCGACAACCCCGCGCAGCCGCTCGACACGTCGTGTGCCGATCGCGCCGCGCCGATCCGGTTTCTCCCCGAAATAGCAGAGCGATCGCGATAGGGAGGACCCTATGGGTGAAGCGCTGGGGCTCGATTTTGATTGCCGTTTGCTGCTGCGATTCATCGCCGCGCTCGCGATGAGCTTCGCCGTGCCGCGGACCGCGATGGCGCAATCGCCGGTGATCGTCACCCGAGACAATTTCGTTCGGGTCCAGACCGATTTCTATTTCGCCCAAACCGTGCGCCATGGCGGGTTCGGCAAGCTGGTGCATGCCCGGAATATGGTTCCGGTCGATCGCCAAGGCGTCGTCCGCATGAACCGGGACACGCTCTATTCGTCCGGGATCTTCGATCCGGCCGCGGGGCCGGTGACGATCACGCTTCCCGATCCCGGCCGCCGCTACATGTCGCTGCAGGTAACCTCCGAGGATCAGTACACCCCGCTCGTTGCCTACGCACCCGGCCGCTACACGATCGACGAAGCTGAGGCCGGAACGCGCTACGCGATGCTGCTTGTCCGCACGCTCGCTGATCCTCGCTCAATGGACGACATGGCGGCGGCGCACCGGCTGCAGGATGCGATCGTGGCCCAGCAGCCGCGCACCGGGATTTTCGAGGTACCGGATTGGGATGCCGCATCGCGCGAAGCGATGCGCGCGGAAATCGTTGCTCTGGCGCGTCAACAGCCCGTTGATTCGAGTAGGATGTTCGGCACGAAAGGCGAGGTCGAGCCATTCGCCTTCATGGTCGGTGCCGCGGCCGGTT
>DATMLO010000098.1:0-2511 GCA_035570495.1 Allostellaceae bacterium
CTTGTCGGTCGCCCATTCCGGACCCGGATTGATGGCGACGCCGGCCGCGAGCGCGGGCGCAAAAAGTTTTAGCGTATCGACCGCGTCCGGCAGCTTGACCCACAAGAAAATACCGCCTTTCGGATCGTCGAATTCGGCCGAGGTGCCGAATTGCTCGTTGAGTGCTTCCATCAATGTGTCGAGCTTGGCGCGCAGGCCGCGCGTCAGCTTCGGCACATGGGTGGCGAAATGCGGCGCGCAATATTCCGCCAGCACCATCTGCTCCAGCGCGCCGGAACCGGCATCGGTCTTGAGCGACAGCATCCGCGACAGCGCGTCCCAGGGCGCCACGATGTAACCGACCCGCAAGGCCGGCGCGATCGATTTGGAAAACGAGCCGATATGGATGACCCCGGCGTTCCGGCTCATCGCGTACAGCGCCGGCGGCCGTCGCCCGTCCCAGATCAGGTCGGCGTAGCAATCGTCCTCGAAAATCGGCACGCCGTATTGCTGGCTCAGCTTCAACAGCTCGGCGCGGCGCGCCTCGGGCATGATGGTGCCGGTCGGATTCTGCACGGTCGGAATGGTATAGATATATTTGGGCGTGATGCCGCGGCGCTTGAGGTCGGCGAGCGCCGCCGCCAGTGCATCCATCCGCATGCCCTCATGGTCGAGCGGAATGCCCACCGCGTTGACCCCGAGCCGCGTCAGCCGCGTCAATGCGCCCTGATAGGTGTCGCGCTCGATGATCACGGTGTCGCCGCGCGCCAGCAGCGTCTGGTTGACGAGGTCGAGCGCCTGCAGCGATCCGGACACGATCAGGATGTCGTCGGCGACACAGTTGATGCCGGCGTCGCGCTTGAGCTTGGCGGTGAGAAAGTCGCGCAGCGGACGGTAACCCTGCGGGCCGCTGGCGAGACCGTAGGTGGCGAGACTCTTGCGCTCGCGTTTGAGAACGGCGTTCACCGCGTCGATCAGGCCCTCGACCGGAACCTGGTCGGGGTCGTTGTTGCCGCCGATGAAGCTGTATTTCGCCAGCCCCGTCCACCTTGCCGCCGGCGCGGGCAGGCCCGGCGGCAGCAGCGGCGCGAAGTCGAATGTTGCGGGGGTCATGAGTAGCCTCTCCCATGGTCTCTTTTATAAACCGACCATGGCGATTGAGATTGGACCCCGTCAATGACTTTTCCGGTCTCGATCCGTTCGCAGCGCGGCCGCGCCTGCCGTTCTGCCCTGCGTAATGACGCTGGCGCCGGCCCGCGAGTCCGGCTATTGCTCGCCTCGCACAACAGTGAGACCTCGATGGCCGATCCGATTCAGGAAGTTCTGCAAGCCTTTGCCGGCGGCGAACTCGTCGTTGTCACCGACGACGACGATCGCGAGGGCGAGGGCGATCTTATCGTCGCAGCCTCGCTATGTACCGCCGAGAAGATGGCCTTCATCATCCGTCACACTTCCGGCATCGTTTGCGCGCCGGTCACGACGGAAGATGCGCGGCGGCTGCGGCTCGATCCGATGGTCGCGCACAACGAATCCAGTCACACCACCGCTTTTACGGTATCGATCGACTACAAGCCCGATGGCGGCACCGGGATTTCGGCGGACGAGCGGGCGTCGTGCTGCCGGGCGCTGGCCAACCCCAATGCCGGCGCCAATGATTTCGCGCGGCCCGGCCATGTGTTTCCGCTGGTCGCGCGCGACGGCGGCGTGCTCTTGCGTTCCGGCCATACCGAGGCCGCGGTCGATCTCTGCAAGCTCAGCGGCCTGCCGCCGGTCGGCGTCATCAGCGAGTTGATGAACGACGACGGCACCGTCATGAAGGGCGACCAGGTGGCGCGGTTCGCCGCCGTCCACAGGCTCAAGCATGTCACCATTGCCGACATGATCGCCTATCGCCAGGGGCGCGAAAAGCTGATCGAGCGGGTCTCGACATTCACCACGGAAAGTCCGATCGGGCCGCTGCAAGGCTATGCCTATCGCTCGCCATTCGATTCCATCGCCCATGTCGCGTTCGTCTATAATGGCATCGGCGACGGCAAGAACGTGCTGACCCGGTTTCACAAGCCCAATATCGTCAAGGACATCTTCACCGGGCCGAAGCGCATGCAGGCGGTGCTCGAACATTTCAGGAAGGCAGGCAGCGGCGTGCTGGTCTACCTGCGCGATGGCGCCGCCGGCGTTCCGGTGGCCCCGCTCGCCGAGGAGAAATCCGCCGAGGCCGACCGCAACAGGCAATGGCGCGAGGTCGGCGTCGGCGCGCAGATCCTGCGCGATCTCGGCGTCACCTCGATCCGCCATCTGACGTCGTCGGTGCACGACTACAAGGGACTGTCCGGGTTCGGTATCGAGATCGTCTCCAACGAACTGCTCGAGGGTTGAGGCGTCGTCATTTGCCGGGTTTCGCGCGTTCGCGTACATTCGGATGTGCGATGGCACATCGGGGAATGACGGCGTTGAAACATCCAATTCAATTGCGCTTCCGCCCGTGGCGCTTTAATTTGGCGGATAAAATTCAGGCACCGAGACGCGAAAGGA
>DATMLO010000099.1:0-3655 GCA_035570495.1 Allostellaceae bacterium
CGGAGTTCGGCTATGGCCAGATCAAACCGTCGGGCATTCTCGACGAAGCAACGAGCACGGCGATCGAAAGATTTGAGCGCGAGCACAAGCTGCCGGTCACTGGGCTCCTCTCGGATCGCCTGGTGCGTGAACTCGCCAGCATGAGCGGACGGCCGCTGGACTAACCGGCTGTTCCGGGGCGGGACGGGCGAGGCGCCTAGAAACAACGGTCACGCTCGTCGATTATTGGTCTCGACCTTCGCAAACCTCACATTGCGTGGTTATCGAATCGGGGCTCGCGGGCTTCACCCGCGCCGGAATGGCGGGCAATGTGAGCCGCGATGCGCCTGAAAACCGCGATCTGGGTTGCCGCTTATCTCCGCCGATGTGAGGTGGAGGGCGTGTTCGGGGTGGTGCGCAGGCGCGGCGCCGAGGAGGCGGGCGCCGTGTTCGTCCGCGTCAGCAGGCTCGACGGCACCTCGGATTTGTTCGGTCCGGCGCCGCAGAGCGCGTTCGAAGCCGCCCAATCCGCCCCGCGCGCGTTCACGCCGAGCCTCACCGCGCAGCCAGCCTCCGACGAGGCGGTAGAGGCTTATCTCGCGCGCGAGATCAAATTCGATCCGGACGTCTGGATCGTGGAGGTCGAGGACCGGGCCGGGCGGAACTTTCTCGATCTGGTCGGCGGCTGAACGCGGTCCCTTAAGAGCCGCTGCGTCGCTCGCCGGTGCGCGGCGCGACCGCAGGGCGTTGCGCTGCCGCGGCCGGGCGCGCGGGCGGCCGCCTGTCGTCCCAGGTGACCCCTTGATACTTCACCCCGGCGCGTTCGCTGCCTTGCAGCGCCTGCCAGATCGCAACCATGCCGGCGGCCGCCGCAGCCGACATCTCGTCATAGAGCGCGGCGAGGGCATGGACGCGTTCGACCGAATGACCAACTGCAGGATTGATGAAGATGAGGATCCGATAGAGCACGTCTCGGGGCATGCCGAGCGCCTTTCCCGCCACCGCGACCGGCTCGCCGAGATCGTCGCGCACGATGCGTCGCGCCTGCTCGCGCGGTACGAGCAACGCCGCCGCGAGGTGTTGGGCAAAGTCGTCGCCGGCGTGGGCGAGCGCCGCCGCTTCCAGCCGCTTGCTAATGGACGGATCGCGCGAAACACCGATGAGCCAGACCGGAATCGGAACGACGACATCGAGGTTGAGCAGAATGAGGCGCCGCTCGGCGGCATTCGCCGCGAAGAATCGCTCGTTGAGTTCGCGGGCGGTCGCTGGGTCGATTGCGGGCGGCGCCGCGGCGGGACCACGTTCTTCGTCGGAGCCGCGCGGCGCTTCCGGCACCGCGGCGGCGCGAGGCGGCACCTCATCGACTATGCTGCGCGCCCGTAAGAGCGGATGCGACCGCGCGACCGCGGCGACCTCCGGGACGTCGCCGGAAAGATATTGCAGCACCCGCGGCGGCGGCGAGGTGTGCCGCACCAGCCGGTTAGCCACGGCGATGCGCGTCGGCACGTCCACGGCCGCGAGGAGCCGCAACGCCAGCTCGGTATAATGGCGCTCCTCTTCGGGCGTATGCCGCAGCCTATGGACGTAGAGATCGGTAAGGACCCGAAGCAGGGTAGGACGCATTGCGACCCCGCTGCGTCGGCCGAGTTCGCCGAGGCCGTCAAGACCGAACAGGCTCTGTGTATGCATCGTACGCGGCTCGACAGGCCAAGCTACAGGCACCCAGGCTGATCAACCTAAGTCGCCTGCGTTAGCGTAGCGTTAACCTTGCATGACGCTTACTTGCGGGGTCCGATGCGCGAGCGTCGAGGCGGGGGTCCGCTGCCGCTGGGCAGTGGCACGGCTGGCTGCGGTCATGGGTACTATCGTCAAGTTTCCCGACGAGGGGCGCATTGTTCGTTTCGGCCGCGTTGACGCGCCGGACGAATCCGCGACCGTCATCATTCTGCCGGTCATCCGTATCGAGCGTCATGGCGATCAGGGCGCTGACGCGGTGGAACCTTATTCGCCGCCGCCGGCGGACAATGGCGGACGCCGCCGCGTCCGGCGCCGCTGAGCGCCTGCGTCGATGTCGCGTACTCGCTGCCGCACTCAGACAAAATTTTCCTCCTTGATCGTCCTTGCGCTTTCGGCATTGCCGGGATGCTCCAGCGTTGGCGATTTCGGCCGGCTGCAGCAGGAGGTCGTCACCGACGACATCCATGCTTGGGTGGGCTGGGATGCTGCCAGGCATGCCGGCGCGCCGATCTCAAACTACAATCTGACCGAAGACGAACAGGCGCTGCGCGATCTCGCCTTTGCGCTGATCGAGCCGCCCTACGACCGCATCCGCTGGGACGCGATCGTCTATGAATACGGCACCAAGCGCGGGTTCCGCCCGGCGTTGTGGACGCTCGGTCCTACCGTCTATTACGGATATCTGCAGGCGGCCGGCTATCGGTCGAGCACCGGACGCTACAACAAATTGATCGACGATATCCGCAACGACACGGTGCGCATCGGCCCATTCTTTGATCTCGCGCAACGCGTCCTCGATCTTGACCGGCGGCGCGAGATGAGCCTGAAATATGTCGCCGATCTCAGCCCGGCCGACCGAGCCAATGCGCGCGCACGGATCGGCGAGAACATCCTGACCATCGCCTGGGTCGAGCGTTCGCTGGCGTTTCGCGCCGCTTCTTATCGTTTCGCGCTCGAGCATCTGGTGGTGGCGGAGCCGGAGCGGGTCGCCGCCGACGCCGACGTGACGCTTACGCAATTGCAACAGCTGATCGCGGCGAACCAGCTCGTGCCGGTGCCGCATTTCGCTCCCGTGCCGGTCAACGTCGCCGCCCAGGGCGCGCTCGTCACCAAAGATTAGGGCTTGGCCTGCGGCTCGACGCGGCATTGCGCGGCGCCGAGCGCGCGGCGCGCCATGGCCATCAGCCCAGGCTCCGCCGCCAGCGCCCGCAGCACAATCAATCCGGAATTGGTCGGAGACTCGATGATCAGCCGGTCGGCCGCGGTGACGTCCTCCTCCTCGGGCATGTCGGCGTGTTGTTGTGTGGTCATCAGATCGAGCTCGATCGTCCTTCGCCCGGCGGCGCGGTCATTGATCGCATAATAGGCGACGCTGTTGCGCGTGTAGAACGTAACCGACGTATAGGATTGGCTGACCGGCGCCGTAAGCTTGAGCGGCGCGTTGGAAAGATCGTAGCGGCAAACCGCGACCGCGAAGGCCGGATCCATGAACGGCATCACTGCGGCCTGCGCGGTCGGCGCGGCAAGCGTCGTCATCGTGTTGACTGGAGCGACCGGTGCGAGGCGTGCATACGCGTCCTGCTTTGCTGCTTGGGGCATAGCCAGCACCGTCGACAGATGCACGATCCCGCCCAACACCAGGGCCCCGAGAACCCACAAGAAGACGCGCAGGATCATGAGCAGCTCTTCTCTACGATCCCCGGCATCGGCCCTTCCTTGGTGGTGCGCGTCGCGACGCCGATCGGCGTGTCGTAAAGGCGCCACACCAGGACGAACCGTTCGATGCCGCCGGTCGGCAGCCAATTACCCGGTCGCGCGCGCGGGGCGATATTGATGGTAAAGCGGCCCTCGGCGTCGCGCACGATCTCCGCGCTGGTGAAGCTGTGCCGGTCGATGGCGTTGGCGACAAGCCGGCCCTCCGGATCGTAAAGCGTGAGCG
>DATMLO010000100.1:0-2841 GCA_035570495.1 Allostellaceae bacterium
GGGTCGGATCGCCTCTGGCGATCCGGGGTGGGGTCCGTCTCCGTCGTCTGCCCCCCACCCGAACGCTTCGCGTTCGACCTCCCCCCTGCAGGGGGAGGTAAGTCGTCGGCGAATTCCGCCACCGCCAGGCCGTCGGCGAGCTTGAGCGCCTGCTCGAGCGAATCCGCGAGCCGCGTGGCGATGTCCGGCCGCACCACGATGCGGTCGACCACCACTTCGATGTCGTGGGTGAACTTCTTGTCGAGCGCCGGCACCTCGGCGATCTCGTAGAATTTGCCGTCGATTTTGACCCGCTGGTAGCCCTTGCGCAAAAAGTCGGCGAGCTCCTTGCGGTACTCGCCCTTGCGGCCGCGCACCACCGGCGCGAGCAGATAAAGCCGCGTGCCCTCGGGCAAAGCGAGGATGCGGTCGACCATCTGCGAGACGGTCTGGCTCTCGATCGGCAGCCCGGTCGCCGGCGAATAGGGCACGCCGACGCGCGCCCAGAGAAGCCGCATATAGTCGTGGATCTCGGTGACCGTGCCCACGGTCGAGCGCGGATTGCGCGAGGTGGTCTTCTGCTCGATGGAGATGGCGGGCGAGAGGCCGTCGATCTGGTCGACGTCCGGCTTCTGCATCATCTCCAGGAACTGGCGCGCATAGGCCGAGAGGCTTTCGACATAGCGGCGCTGGCCCTCGGCATAGATGGTGTCGAAGGCGAGCGAGGATTTGCCCGAGCCGGACAGCCCGGTGAACACCACCAGGGCGTCGCGCGGAATGTCGAGATCGACGTTTTTGAGGTTGTGCTCGCGCGCGCCGCGGATCGCGATCACGCGATGATCGCGGCGGCCAGGGGTCTTCTCCGAGCTGTCGAACAGGTCATTCATGCGTTCATCCGCTCGTCCCCGCGCAAGCGGGGACCCAGAAACCTGGATGCACCTCTCCCGAAGCAATCTGGATTCCCGCTTTGGCGGGAATGAGCGGAAAGGAACCGCCAACTGCCCTCAGGATGCATCGAACATAGTGAGAACGCCGCCCCTTTGCCAGTCCGCGTGCGGCGTAATCCCGGTAAAGATGGGGAAAGCATGCGAACCGGCAAACGGCCCGCGCTGCCGGCATTTTCACCCGGTCCGATTCGCGGTGCTATAAGGGCCGCCCTTTCATTGCGGCGGACGCTCGCTGGCGGGACCATGCGGTTTCTCTGTGTTGTCGGAACGCGGCCCGAGGCGATCAAAATGGCTCCGGTCATCCTCGAACTGGCGCGGCATTCGCAGGTGACGACGCTGTGCTCGGGCCAGCACACCAAGCTGGCGCTCGAACCGCTCGCCTGGTTCGGCATCGCGCCCGACGACTGCATCGCGCTCCCGTCGAAATCGCGGAGCCTGGCGATGCTCACCGGCGCGATGATGGCGCCGATGGAGCGCATGATCGCCAAGCACGAGCCCGACGTGGTCGTCGCCCAGGGCGATACCACGACCGTGCTGGTCGCGGCGCTGGCCGCGTTCTACGCCGGCATCCCATTCGCGCATGTCGAGGCCGGGCTGCGCAGCGGCAATCTGCGGGCACCGTTTCCCGAGGAGTTCAATCGCGTCGCCGCCGACCGGCTGGCGCGCTGGCACTTCTGCCCGACGCGGCGCGCGCTCGATAATCTGCGCGGGGAGGGGATCGAACCGTCGCGGCTTTACGTCACCGGCAATACCGGCATCGATGCGTTGCGGCTCACCGTCGAGCGGGTGGCGCCGGCAGGCGGCGGCACGGGCGGCCCGCTGCGGCGCATTCTGCTCACGGCGCACCGGCGGGAGAACCAGGGCCCGCGCATGGAGTCGATCTGCCAAGCGGTCGTTGCGCTGGTGAACGAGTTCGCCGACATTGAGTTCATCGTTCCGGTGCACCCGAGCCCGGCGGTGCGCGAGACCTTCGAGCGGCTGCGCGGTTTGCATGGCCGGGTGCGGCTGCTGCCGCCGCTGAGCTACCAGGCTCTCGTCGCCGAGATGGCGAAGTCACATCTCATCCTCACGGATTCCGGCGGCATCCAGGAAGAGGCGCCATTCCTCAAGAAGCCGGTGCTGGTTCTGCGCCACCTGACCGAGCGCCCGGAGGCGGCCGAGCTCGGCCTGGCGCGGCTTATCGGCACCGACACGGCCGCAATCGTCGGCGCGGCGCGCGAGCTGCTCACCGATCAGGCGCTCTACGCCAAAATGGCCGCCGGCGGCTCACCCTATGGGGACGGCTATGCGGCCGAGCGCATTGCCGCGGCGTTCGGGCTGCGCCAACAGCCGGCGAGCGCCGTCGGATGAAGCGGCGCGGCTCCGTCCTGTTGTTCTCGCTGGTAAAGGCGGCGATCACCATCACGCTGATCGTCATCATTGCCGCCAAGATCGATTTTTCCGTTCTGGCGCGGCACCTCGGCGGCGCCGGCACCGTCTATCTTGTCCTCGGCGCGCTCCTTCTTGCCGCCAATATTCCGCTGGTCGCGCTGCGCTGGTGGCTCCTCCTGCGCCGCCTTGATGTCGAGAGCATCTCGCTCGGCTACGCCGTCGCCATCACCTTCGCCTCGGTCTTCGTCGGCCAGGCGACGCCCGGGCCGATCGGCGCCGACGCTGTGCGCGGCTGGCTCTGCTACCGGCGCGGCGTCGCATTGCGGGTGGCGATCATGTCGCTGGTGACCGATCGCCTGCTCGCGCTGCTCGGACTGGTCGCGGTCGCCGGCACCGTGTGGTGCTGGCAATTCGATGCGGTCGATCAGAATCTCGGGCGCCAGATCGCCATCCTCGGCGCCATCGTGGTCGCCGCCACGGCGATCGCGCTTTGGCTTCTGCCGGCGTTGACCGGCTTTCTCGCCCGGCGCTGGCAGCGCTGGCG
>DATMLO010000101.1:0-16160 GCA_035570495.1 Allostellaceae bacterium
CGCGCTCCAGCGCGCCGTAATAGGCGTCGCTGATGCCAGCCACGGCGGCGACGCCTCGCTGCGACAGCCCGCAACTGTCGCGCAGCTCGCGCAGCCGGTTCGGATAGCGCCGGACGCCAGTCATTGTCGGGGGACGGCCACGGCTGCGCATCTCGCTCAACCCTCCCATCGCAATCCGGCGCGATCATAGCGTCGATGCGATATCGAAGCGATAATTACTTCCATTAAATAATAAATAATTTTCGACCGAGCTCATGATCTGCGTCACGTGCCATCGATACCGCGTGCGCCGTGACGCGGTTCGGCGTAGGTGTCTGGGATGGCGGTAGAGCTGGCAGCGACGGAATACGGCGACGGAACGCCGGTGGCGATCCTGCACGGGCTGTTCGGCTCGGGGCGAAATTGGGCGAGCATCGCGCAGCGCCTCGCCGCACACCATCGGGTAATCGCGTTCGACCTGCGCAATCACGGCGCCTCGCGCTGGCATGACACGATGGACTATGTCGCGATGGCCGAGGATGTGCGCGCAGCGATGCGGGCGCGCGGGTATCGCCGCTATGCGCTGATCGGCCACAGCATGGGCGGCAAGGCGGCGATGGTTCTGGCCTTGAGCAACCCCGAAACCGTCGCGCGGCTCATCGTCGTCGACATCGCACCGATTACCGCGCCGGCGGTCTTTATGCCGGCAATCGTGGCCCTCATCCGGGCGATGCGCGGGCTCGATCTCGACGCGGTCACCCGCCGCCGCGAGGCCGACGACGCTCTCGCGTCGACGATCTCCGACCCCGGCACCCGCGCCTTTGTGTTGCAGAGCCTCGTTTTCGACGAGGGCAGGCCGCGGTGGCGGCTGAACCTCACGGTGCTCGAGGCGGCAATGCCGGCGCTTGCCGGCTTCCCGGCCTTTCCGCCTGGCACACAATATGAAGGGCCAGCTCTGTTTATTGCCGGCGGAAAATCACCCTTGGTAACGGCGAGCGCCGAGCCAGCGATCCATGCCCTATTCCCCCGCGCGATGATCGAGCGGATCGCCGAAGCCGGTCATTGGGTGCACACCGAGCAACCGGCGGCATTTTTAACACTGGCCGAGTCGTTCCTCGCCGCAGATGCGGATTGATTTCGCCGCGGTTTCGCGCTGACATGAGAAAAAAGCGCGCTAACAGGTGCAACGCTTGGGGTCGCGCGGGGGACGCAGCAACCCACTGCCTCGCCGCGCGGGGTTGGAGGCTCATGTCGAGGGTGACGGCCTTCGCCGCAGCGCTTGTCTTGGCGCTGCTGGCGCTGCCTCGGGCGAGTGGGGCCGCAGAGGCGATCACGCTGCAGCTCAGCGGACCGGCGACATTCGAGTTCGCCGGCTATTACGCGGCGTCATGGCAAGGCTATTATCGCGAGGCCGGGCTGGATGTGACGATCCTGCCGACCGGACTGCACAGCCAGGCGCCAATCGACCCGGTGCGCGAGGTCGCCGAAGGGCGGGCGCAATTCGGCGTCGGCACGATGCAGCTCGTGATCCGCCGCGCGCAGGGGCTGCCCATCTTGCTGGTGGCGCCGATCTTCCAGCAGAGCGGCGCCACTGTTTATTACCGCGCCGACAGCGATTTCTCCTCCCCCGCAGCCTTGGCCAACGCCAAGCTCGGGCGGCTTGCCGTGAGCGACATCCTCGATATCGAACTGGCGACCGCGCTGCGCGCCGAGGGCATCGACCCGGCGCGGGCCAAGTCGGTGACGATCACCGCCGACCAGATCGTTCCGGCGCTGGCCGATCACACAATCGACGCGGCGATCGGCTCGGCCTGGATCGTGCCGTGGCAGGCTTATGAGCACCGGCTGGTGCTCAAATCGTTCAACCCGGCGAACTACCGGGTCGAGTATTACGGCGACAGCCTGTTCACGATGCAGCACTTCGAGGCCGCCGAGCCCGACACGGTGCGTCGCTTCCGCGAGGCGACGCTGAAGGGCTGGGACTACGCGCTGCACCACCCCGACGACATGATCGCGCGCCTTGTCGCCGACAAGCCGGGCGAGCCGGCAACTGCCGACATCGCGGGCCTCAACCGCTACCAGGCGGATGTCGCCAAGCGCCTGTCGCGCTTTCCCGAGATTCAACTCGGCTATTCCAATGCCGATCGCTGGACGCAGATCGAAGCCGGCTTGCTCGGCGCGGGCGCTATTACGCGCAGCGCCGACCTCACCGGCTTTGTCTACAACCCCGGAACCGACACGCCGCGCGCCAACGATTACCGCCAGCTCGGCGGCCTTGTCGCGGCGGTGGTCCTCGCGGCGATCGCGCTGGCGGCCGTGGCGTGGTACGGCGCGCGGGCCGTGCGGCGGCGCCTGGCGACGCGGCGGCGCGACCTGGGCGCCGAGTCGGTGCCGCGGGTCGAGCCGGTGGCGCCTGAGGCCGCGACACGGCGCGGCTGGCGCAGATCGGCGCCCGCGCCCGAAGCGCCGCCGCCCGAGCCAACGCCACTGCCGGCCCCGCCGCCGATCGATCTCAATGATGTGCTGGCGCCGCTCGAACGGCGTATCCGCCAGCGTTTGCGCGGCAAGGTTCGCTGCCGCTTCTCACTGGTCGACGGACTGTGGCCGTGCCGCACCCATGGCGGCATGGTCGCCGCGACCGTGATCGAGCTGGTGGACGCGGCGAACCAGGTGATGGACTCGGATGGCACATTGATCGTCGGCACCCGCAACTTCACCTTTGACGAGGGCAATATCGCCGACTTCCCTGGCGGCCGACTGGGCTCCTTTGCCCGGATCACGGTACGCGACAGCGGACCGGGCCTCTCCGACGAGGCGTTCGAGCAGATCCTCGACCCCGGCGGCAGCTTGCGGCCGGCGATCGTTCGCGCCGCAACCGTCATGGAGCGGCTCGGCGGGTTTGTCCGCGTCGAGAGCGCCGAGGGCGTCGGCACCGCCGTTCACCTCTATTTCACGCGCGCCGGCGATGAGGTGGAGACGATGCCGACCCCGCTGGTCGCGGAGTAGCGGCCTCGGTCTTTAGCGGCTTTTGCCGCGCGTCGGCCCTAGGGCGCGTTGGCCTTGAGGAAGGTGCGCACGTGGCGCAGCGCGATCACGGTCTGCTCCGGGTTCGCCTTCCACGGATAGGTGCTGACCTGCGCGTTCGGCGCGAGGTGCACGGTCTCCATCGCCACCGCCAACGGGTGCGCCGCGACGTCGTCGGGCAGCACCAGGATCGGCGTCTGGCAGTCGCGGACAAAGTCG
Source organism: Allostellaceae bacterium (assembly GCA_035570495.1). Taxonomy (GTDB): domain Bacteria; phylum Pseudomonadota; class Alphaproteobacteria; order ATCC43930; family CGMCC-115725; genus DATARH01. The sequence goes on from DATMLO010000101.1 coordinate 3,223, forward strand.
CGGCTCACCGTGAACACGAAATCGGCGCGCTTTGTGTACATGTTGTTGAGGAAGTCGCTGACCTGGCTCATCGTGATGTCCGGCCGCTTCTCGCACAGCCCCGGCCCCCAGCCGTTGATATTATTCTGGTAGAACAGGTCCGGCATTGTCGGCCGGAACCCGCTCGGCTGCGTCAGCACCGCTGAGACCACCCGATTGCGCGCCCGGCTCAGCATGTTCCAGATGAACGGGCCGCCGATGCAAAAGCCCAACACATGAAACTGGCTGATCCCGAGATGATCCATCAGCCCGATCTGGTCGTCGGTATAGGCATCCCACGGCCGGTCGACCTCGAGCGGGCCGGTCGACGAGCCGCCATTGGCGTTGCGCAGATCGGCGGCGATGACGCGGTACTGGTCCTTGAACTCGACCAGCGGATTGAACGGGTGGCTCGCGGCGAGCCCCGCGATCGTCGAGTTGAGCCCGCCGCCGGGAATCACCAGCAGCGGAAAGCCGGAGCCGGCCTCCTCGTAGTTGATGCTGACATCGCCTCGTTGATAGACCGGCATGGGGGTTCCTCCTTGCGATAAAATACGGGTTACGGGCGCCGCCACAGCGCCGGGCGGGCGCGGACGGGGTCGAGCAGCGACCAGTCGCCATCCGGCAGCTCGTGTCCCTTCGGATAGGGCGGGCGCGGCTCAAGCCCAAGCGAGCGGACGACGCGATCGTCGCGGTAATAGCATTGCAGCACGACGCGGGCGAGCGTCGCCACCGCCGGCCCGCCCGCCGCGCGTAGCTCCTGCGCTACCGCCTCGCGGCGCGCCGGGTCGAGTTCCGCGAACGAGCCGCCCGCCAGGCGCGCCAGCAGATCGAGCGCGTCGCGCACCGGCGGTCCATCGCGCCCCAGCGTCGCGACGATGTCGGCCTGGATGCGCGGGTCGTTGGCGCCGGGCACGTCGAACTCATCGCTCGCAGGAATGATGAAGCCGGCGATGGCGGCGAGATCGGCGGTCTGCGTTTGGGTGAGCGGAATATCGGTCATCTTGCGGCTCAGTCGAACAAGTTGGCGAGGCGCTGCTTCATCTGATCGGCGACATAGAGGGCCAGCGCCTGGATCGTCGAGGTCGGGTTCACCCCGCCGGAGGTGACAAAGAGCGAACCGTCGACAATGAAGAGGTTCTTCACATCGTGCGACCGCCCCCATTCGTTGACCACCGAGCGTTCGGGGTCGGTGCCCATCCGCGCGGTGCCGAGCAAATGCCAGCCGCCATAGACAATCGGGCTGTTGACGCAGACATCGCTCGCGCCCAGTTCGTCGAGCACTTCCTTCGCGCGGGCGATGCCGTGTTCCATCATCTTCGCGCTGTTCTCGCCGATCGTGTAGTCGATCTTCGGCGAGGGAATGCCGTGGCAGTCCTTCAGCACGGGATCGAGCGTCACCCGGTTGTGCTCTTCCGGCAAATCCTCGCAGATTGCCGACAAGGTCAGCCGGTGGCCGTTAAGCCGGCAAAACGCCGCGTGATGATCGGCGCCCCACGGTAGAATACCTTTCTGCTCGCTGGTCACCGCCTCCATCACCGGCCCCGACGCCGCGCCCAAACTGGAACGAATAGCCGCGCACAAAGCCGCGCGCGGCATCAGTCTCGTAAAATTCCTTGCTCCACAAGCACGTCGGCGGCGCGCGGTTGCCGTCGGTCTCGTCGACGACATAGCCGTAGACCTGGGCGTAGGGGTGGAACATCAGGTTGCGGCCGACAAGCCCGCTCGAATTGGCTAGCCCGTTGGGGAATTTCCCCGAGGCGGAGTTCAGCAGCAGCCGCGGCGTGCCGATGCCGTTGCACGCCACCACCACGACATGCGCCGCCTGGAACTGCTCCTTGCCGTCCTCGTCGTAATAGACGACGCCCGAAGCCATGCCTTCCGCGTTCGTGGTGATCTCGCGCACCCGGCAATGCGTCTTGAGCTCGACTCCAGCACGCTGCGCCACGGGCCAATAGGTGATATCGGTGCTGGCTTTCGCGCCCTGCGCGCAGGCGGGCGTGCAGTGCCCGAGGTTGATGCACTTAGCGCGGCCTTCGTAATCGACCGTCGCGAGCGTCGTGTCGCTCGGCCACCAGTGCCATCCGAGCCGGTTCATCGCCTTGCCGAACAGCGCGCCCGACCGGCCCATCGGCAAGGGCGGCATCGGCGGGCGGCGTTCCGGCTCGCCGGGATCGCCGGCCAGACCGGACACCCCCATCATCCGGTCATTCTCCTCGAAGAACGGCGCGAGCGTGTCGTAATCGACCGGCCAGTCATCGGCGACGCCGTCGAGGCTCTTCACCCGGAAATCGGAGGGATGCAGGCGCGGGAAATGCGCGGTGTAGAAGATCGTGCTGCCGCCGACGCCGTTGAAATTGACGATCTTGATCGGCGAGTTGTCGTCGTTGATCGGATAGTCCTCGCGCCGGCCGCGAATATTGGGACTCGGCGAATAATCGCCCCAGAACCGCGCCTCCCAATCGCGTCCGGTGCTCGGATATTGCGCCGGGTTCATCCAGCCGCCCTGCTCGAGGCAGAGGATGTGCATCTTGGTTTCGGCGAGGCTCCACCCACGCCACCGCCGCGCCGGAAGCCCCCGAACCGATAATCAACACATCAACCGGATCGCTCATGCCGCTCCCTTCCCCGCCTTCCACAGCATGACTCGCCCGGCCGCGATGACGCAAGGCGGCGAGGTGCCCAGCCGCGTCTCGGCTTGGCTAACCGCCCCCACCCGTGATAGTGCGAGAAACGGAGGATTTGATGTCGCAACCGCGCGCCGCAGACGATTTCAAGGCGATCCGCGCCCGTCTCGAGGAATTGCGTCGCGAGCGGCTGCCCGAGCAGCCCGCCCAAACTCCATCTGCCAACATCATCGGCCATCGCGGCCCGTGCGCCTGCGGCATGAGCCTGTTCGCCGACGAGTGCGACGGCAACTGCAAGGCGCTGTAACCGAACCAGAGGCCGGGTCGCCGGCACCGCCACAAATTTCCCCAGCGCTTGCGCGATGGGAGCCGATTGCGCACTCTGTGCGCATCCCTCCCCCAATCGCTGGAGCCTCACCAATGGCCGACACGGAATACACGCCGCCGAAAGTCTGGGTTGCCAAGCCGGCCCTCGGCCGCTTCGCCAACATCAACAAGCCGACCGCCGGCGCGCAGTTCGAGCGCGAGCTGCCGATCGGCAAGCATCCCTTCCAGCTTTATTCGCTCGGCACGCCCAACGGCGTGAAGGTCACGATCATGTTCGAGGAGCTGTTGGCGAAGGGCCATAAGGGCGCCGAATACGACGCGTGGCTCATCAAGATCGGCGAAGGCGACCAGTTCGGCAGCGACTTTGTCGCGATCAACCCGAACTCGAAGATTCCGGCGCTGATGGACCGCAGCGGGCCAAAGCCGATCCGCGTTTTCGAGACCGCCGCGATCCTGATGCACCTCGCCGAGAAGTTCGGCGAATTCCTGCCGACCGAGACCGCCGCGCGCGCCGAGTGCCTGTCGTGGCTGTTCTGGCAGATGGGCAGCGCGCCCTATATCGGCGGCGGCTTTGGCCATTTCTATGCCTATGCGCCGATCAAGATCGAATACGCGATCGACCGCTTCACGATGGAAGCGAAGCGGCTGCTCGACGTGCTCGACAAGCGGCTCGGCGAGAGCGAATGGGTCGCCGGCCCCGATTACACGATCGCCGACATGGCCTGCTTCCCGTGGTTTGGCGGCATCGCGCGCTTCAACCAGTACGGCGGCGGCGAATTCATCGAGGCGCAGGGCTACACGAACGTGCAGCGCTGGTGCGACGCGATGCTGGCGCGGCCGGCGGTTCGGCGCGGCCGCATGGTCAACCGCCTGTCGGGCGAGCCGCACGAGCAGCTCCACGAGCGCCACGACGCGAGCGATTTCGAGACCAAGACCGCCGACAAGGTGGCCGCCGCCGCGCAATAACACGCGATAGATGGAAACTTACGACTACATCGTGGTCGGCGCCGGCTCGGCCGGCGCCGCCGTCGCCTATCGCCTGTCGGAAAACCCGCGCCACAAGGTGCTGCTGCTGGAAGCCGGGCGGGCGAGCCATCCCTGGTCGTTTATCCCGGTCGGCTCGGCGAGGCTGATCAAGAACCCGGCGGCCAACTGGCTCTATTCGGCCGAACCCGAGGCCAATACCAACGGCCGCAGCATCCCGGTGCCGCGTGGCAAGCTGCTCGGCGGCTCCAGCTCGATCAACGGCATGGCCTTTGTACGCGGCCAGGCGCAGGACTTCGACACCTGGGCGCAGATGGGCAACCAGGGCTGGAGCTACGAGGAAGTCCTGCCCTTCTTCAAGCGCATGGAGCGCTATGAAGGCGACGGCGACGACCGGTTTCGCGGCCGTGACGGGCCGCTGCGCGTCACCGACCCGCCGCCGAAGGAGCCGATCTTCCAGGCGCTGATCGCGGCTGCGGCTCAGGTCGGCATCCCGCACAACCCCGACTACAACGGCGCGAGCCAGGAAGGCATCGTGATGAGCCAGGCGACGATCGCCCGCGGCCGTCGCCAAAGCACTGCCCGCGCCTATCTCGATCCCGTCCGCAACCGCCAGAACCTGCATATCGAGACCAACGCCCTAGCCGAAATGCTGGTGATCGACGGCACGCGTTGCACCGGCGTCAAATATTCGGTCGGCGGCGAGAAGCGCGAGGCCGGCGCAGGGCGCGACATCGTCATCTGCGGCGGCACGATCAACTCGCCGCAATTGCTGGAGCTCTCCGGTATCGGTCAGCCCGAGCGGCTCAAGGCGCTCGGCATCGAGGTGCGGCAAGCATTGCCCGGGGTCGGCGAAAATCTCCGAGATCATTACGCGCCACGCACGCGCTGGCATGTCGGCAAGTGGGGCGTCACCAACAATCACCGCGCCCGCGGCCTCGCCATGGTCTACCAGGCGGCGCGCTACGCGCTGTTCCGCAAGGGTTTTCTCGCCAGCGTCGGAGCACCGATGCGAGCCTTCGTATTCTCGCGCGACGGCCTCGAAGCGCCCGATTTGCTGCTCGGTTGGGTGCCGATGCTGACCGTGCAGGGCCCTAACGGGCCGCGCATCGCCAAGGAAGCCGGCTTTACCTGTTACGCCCATCCGATGCGGCCGGAGAGCAAGGGCCACATCCACATCACCTCGTCCGATCCAGGCCGCCCGCCGGCAATCAACTTCAACTTCCTATCCGCGCCGCCCGACGCCGAGCTGACCGTCAAGGCGATCCGCATCGCCCGCGCGATCATGACCGCGCCGGCGATGGCGCCGCTGCGGGTCAGCGAGGTCGCGCCCGGTACCGACCGCCAGAGCGATGACGAGATCATCGACTGGGTGAAGCAATACGCCGAGACGACCTATCACCCGGTCGGCACCTGTAAGATGGGCTCGGACCCGATGGCCGTGGTCGACGCGCAGCTTCGGGTGCACGGCATCGCCGGGCTGCGTGTCGCCGACGCCTCGATCATGCCGACCCTGACCTCGGGCAACACCAACGCGCCGTCGATCATGATCGGCGAAAAGGCCGCGGATCTGGTACTCAAATCCGCCGTCGCGTGAATAAACGGCACCGCCGAGATCAAGCCGTTGTTTAGTGATCGGAAAATTGGCGCTGAAATGTTCAGTATTATAGAAACGGAAACATAAAGAGCGACGTAACAAAAACACTTGCATCGACGACGAGTATTGCCCAAAAGATGCCAGTCAAAGAAATTTGCGAGTTCAAATAAACCGGAAGGCCAACTCCTAGAAGTCTTATTCGTATCGTCCGGCGCTCATCGGCAGTGCAGCCGACGTCGAACCCCAGCTTCTGCAATCGCGCACCATAGATATTTCTAATTTCGTGATCCATTTCCCATATGTAATTGAGATAAAGGGTAGAAATAGCTGCCGCCAGAAAAAGAAAAATCGACACCAATCCCTTATGCAACACGTAATTCGATGCAAGAACTCCCGCCTGGACGGCCGAAAGCAACTGAATGCGGTTCCACATCAACGCATTCTGGTGCATCCACAGATCGGTGAGAGATTTAACCGCGACGCCAGGATCTACATGGGGCAGAGCGTCGGGTAAATCATTGACTGGCATAGCAGCGTATCCGGCTTGCGTGCCTTCTTATTTATCAGCCATACGGTCTTCGCAAGCAAAACGGCCACCGGTGAACACGCGAGCATTCAAGTGACCCTGGAGCGCCGGGCATCGCATACGATCGCGCGGAGCGTTCCGCGCGGGTCTGCCTGGATGACGGGGCGGCGCCGTTCGACGCCCCCCAAAAGCCTCTACTCCGCGACCGCCTATTTCGGCGTATGCGCCTTCAAAAACCGGCGCACCTTTTCGATCGTGCGCTGCTTCAGCCCGGGCGGGTCACGCCACGGAAACACCGTGATGTCGCAATTCGGCGCCAGCGACGCCACATCGATCGAGGTCTGCAACGGATGCGCCGGGGTTTCGTCGGGCAGCACCAGCATCGGCGTCTGGCATTGCGCGATAAACGAGCGCGGCACGCTGTAGAGGAAGTCGGGCTGCACCCGGTAGAGGTTGTGCAGGTACTTGAGGACCATGTCCATGTTGAGGTCGGGCCGGTTGGGCAGCAGCTCTGGCGCCCAGACGTCCTTGCCCGAATTATACATGTAGTCGATGTGCTCGTCGGGGCGATGGCCGACGGTCTGACAGAACACCGCCGCGACGACGCGATTGGGCGCCCGCTGCATCAGCTTCCCGGCAAAGCAGCCGCCGATGCAGTAGCCCATGTAGAAGAACTTATCGATGCCGAGATGGTCCATCAGGCCGAGCTGGTCGTCGGCGAAGGCCTCCCACGGGTCGCCATCGGGAATAGGCCCGCGCGACTCGCCGCCATTGGCATTGCGCTGGTCCATCGTGATGCAGCGGAAATCGCTTTTAAGCTCTTCCGGTGCATTGAATACGGCGGTCTGCCAGTTGCTGACTCGCGAGTTGAGCCCGCCACCTGGGGTCACCAGCAGCGGAAAACCGGAGCCACCGGTGTCTTCGTAGCGGATGCGGACATTGCCTCTTTCGTAAAACGGCATGGGGGTTCCTTTCTTACTGGGCTGCCGCCGACAACGGCCGCGCCGCCGCGGCCGGCCGGTAGGTATTGAGAAAAGCGCGCACGTGCCGCAGCGCGATCTGGGTCTGCAGCGGGCTCATCTTCCACGGATAGAGGCTGACCTGCGCATTCGGCGCGAGATAGGCGCTTTCCAGCGCCACCGCGTAGGGATGCCCCGGCACATCGTCGGGCAGGATCAGCACCGGCGTCTGGCACTGCCGCACGAAATCGCGGCTCACCGTGTAGACAAAATCGGCCCGCTCGCCGCGATACATGTTGCTCAGGAACTTGTCGACCTGAGCCATCGTGATGTCCGGCCGGCGCGCGCAGAGCTCCGGGCCCCACCCCTTCATATTGTTGGTGTAGGAGAGGTTCGGCATCTCGTGGCGATAGCCGCTCGGCTGCACTGGCACGGCGGCGACCACCCGGTCGCCGGCGCGCTTTAGCAGGTTCCAGATGAACGGCCCGCCGATGCAGAAGCCCAGCACCATGAACTTTCCGATGCCGAGATGGTCCATCAGCCCGAGATGGTCGTCGGTATAGGCGTCCCACGGCCGGTCGGCCTCGAGCGGCCCGATCGACTCGCCACCTTTCGCATTGCGCAGATCGGCGGCGATCACCCGGAACTCGTTGCTCAACTCAGTGAGCGGATTGAACGGGTGGGTCTTCAGGCCTTCGACGGTCGAGTTGAGCCCGCCGCCGGGAATGACCAGCAGCGGAAAGCCCGAGCCCGCCTCCTCGTAATGGATGCGGACATCGCCTTTTTGGTACATCGGCATGGCGGCTCTCCTAGCGGGGGGCGTGCTCTTTGAGGAAGCGACGGACCTTGCCGATCATCCGCTGCCGCAGCTCTTCCGGCTCGCGCCACGGGAACACGGTGATGTCGGAGTTCGGCGCCAGTGACGCGACATCGATCGAGGTCTGCAGCGGGTGCGACGGCGTGTCGTCCGGCAGCACCAGGATCGGCGTGTGGCATTTGGTGATGAAGTCGCGCGACACGCTGTAGAGGAAGTCGGGGTTCTCTCGCCACAGGCTGTTGATGAACTTGTCGATATTGTCCTGCGACACCTCCGGCCGAAGCTTCTTGAACTCCGGCAGCCAGTTGTCGTTGCTGTGCCGGACCATGACCTCCGGGTCTTCGTGCCGGTGCCCGACGCTCTGATGGAATACCGCCGCGACGACACGGTTGGGCGCGCGCTGTAGAAGCTTGCCGGCAAAGCAGCCGCCGATGCAGTAGCCCATATAGAAAAACTTATCGATGCCGAGATGGTCCATCAGCCCGAGCTGGTCGTCGGCATAGGCGTCCCAGGCATTCGCGCTCGGCACCGGCCCAGTGGACTCGCCACCGATGGCGTTGCGCTGATCCATCGTGATGCAGCGGAAATCGCCCTTGAACTCCTCGGGGGCGTTGATCGCGGCGGTCGGCCACATGGCGACCCGCGAATTCAACCCGCCGCCCGGGGTCACCAGCAGCGGAAAGCCGGAGCCACCGGTGTCTTCGTAGCGGATACGGACATTGCCTTTTTCATAAAACGGCATGGTGGTTTCCTCCTGACGAGATGGCCGAGACTTCAGCCCAATTCGCGCCGCCGCTCAACCTTGATGCGGAGGCGCGGACGCAGACCACGTACGCGATTTACGCTGCCAGTCTTTGCCGCGCCGCGGCCTTGATCGCGACCGCGCCTTTCTCGGCGATCATGATGGTCGGCGCGTTGGTGTTGGTCGACGTCACCGCCGGCATCACCGAGGCGTCGATGACGCGCAAGCCATCGAGCCCGTAGACGCGCAGCTGGTCGTCGACCACCGCGAGCGGATGCTGTCCCATCATGCAGGTGCAGCTCGCATGGTAGCAGGTGCCGCCATAGCTGCGCGCGTAGTCGAGCAGCTCGTCGTCGCCCTCGACCTGCCGGCCCGGCAAGGTCTCGACCTCCACGAACTTCTTGAGCGCCGGCGCCTCGAACAGCCGCCGAGCGTAGCGCAGCCCGCCCAGCACCGCGCGCCGGTCGCTTTCTTCCGAGAGATAGCGCGGGTTGATCGCCGGTGCGTCGCCGGGCCGGTTGGTCTTCGCCTCGACATAGCCGCGCGACAACGGCCGCATCTGCCAGGCGCCGGCCGAGAGACCCGGCGTCTCCTCCAGCTCGCCGATCTGGCCGCCCTTGAAGCTGCCGGGCGCGAAGGTGATCTGCATGTCGGGCGTCGCCGACTCCTCCAGCACCTTGACCGAGGCGGCAACCAGCGACGGGCTGTAGGTCAGCATGCCCTTGCCGGTGAGCGCCCAACGGATCACCTCGCCGACGAGCGGCAGCCCGCGTGACTTCTCGTTCGCGGTCGAGGCGCCGACCACCGAATAGGCGACGCGCGCCTGGAAATGGTCCTGCATGTTCTTGCCGACGCCGTTGAGCTCGTGCACCACCGGCACGCCGATCTTGCCGAGATGCTCGGGATCGCCGACCCCCGACAATTGCAGGATATGCGGCGAGCCGATCGCGCCGGCGGACAAAATCACTTCGCGCCCGGCATCGGCGCGCTCGACCTGACCGCCGCGCGAAAACTCCACCCCGACCGCGCGCTTGCCGTTGAACACGACGCGATGCACCAGCGCATGCGTCACAAGCTGCAGATTGCCGCGCTTCAGCGCTGGCTTGAGGTAGGTGCGCGCGGCGCTCGCGCGACGGCGGCCGCCACGCGTCTGCTGGCACCAGCCGACGCATTCGGCGGCGCCGGGGGTGATGCTGTTGACGTCCTCGCGGTATTCGAGGCCCAGCTCCCTGCCCGCCTCGACGACACTGGCGCAGATCGGCAGCCGGTCCATCCGCGAGGTGTAGAGCGGCCCGGTCTTGCCGCGCACCTCGGTCTCCTGGCCTTCCCAGCGCTCGGCCGCCCGGAAATACGGCAGGCAATCATCCCACGACCAGCCGCGATTGCCGAGCTGCCCCCAGTGGTCGTAATCCTCGGGTTGACCGCGAATATAGATCAGCCCGTTGATCGACGACGAGCCGCCGACCACCCGGCCACGGGTATAGACGATCGCGCGGCCGTTGGTGCCCGGGTCGGGCTCGGAACGGTATTTCCAGGTCAAGGTGTCGTGGTCGAGCATCTTGAAGAAGCCGGCCGGGACATGGATCAGCGGGTTCCAGTCCTTGCCGCCGGCCTCGATCAGGATGACCTTGACGCTCGGGTCTTCGGTCAGCCGGCTTGCCAGGACACATCCCGCCGATCCGGCGCCAACGATCACATAATCCGCCTGCATCGCTTCTCTCCCCGTGCGCGCCCACCGACGGCAGAGCGCTTTTTCTCGCCTACTCTAGCGCATCGGCACGCTACGGGAAGGGATACAGCATACCGCGTTAAGCAGGCGGAGCGGGGTCGGGATCTCGATCGAGGATCTGCCTGACGATACGGCCGAGAGCTTCTGCGTTGAACGGCTTCGGGATCATCTCGACCCCCGCGTCGAGCGTTCCGTTGTGTACGATCGCATTCCGCGCATAGCCGGTCGTGTACAGTACCCGCAGGTCGGGTTGAAGCTGCAGGGCCATTGTCGCGAGCTGGCGGCCGTCCGTATTTGGCAGCCCGATATCGGTGAACAACAAATCGACGCGTTGCTCGCGCATTACGGCAAGCGCCTCGTCGGCGTCTTTGGCCTCCCGCACGTGATAGCCAAAGCCGCGCAACACACGCACCGCAAAGGAACGCACTTCTTCATCATCCTCGACAACCAATATGGCCTCTTGGCCCTCGGTGTGCAGCTGCTCGCTGTCGGTCGTTTCCGGGCGCGCCTGCTCCTCTTCGCCAAACCACCGCGGGAGGTACAGTTTTACCGTCGTACCTTGGCCCAACTCGCTGTAGATGCGGACGTGACCGCCGGACTGGCGGGCGAACCCGTACACCATGCTGAGGCCAAGCCCGCTGCCCCGGCCCGCCGGTTTTGTCGTGTAAAACGGCTCGAACGCCCTGACGCGCACCTCCTCGCTCATCCCGGTGCCGGTATCCGTTACGGCCAGCATGACGTACTGGCCGGAAAGGACTTCGGGATCGGTCGCCGCGTAATTCTCGTCGAGATAAAGATTGGCCGTCTCGATGGTCAGTTTGCCGCCGCGCTCCATCGCGTCGCGTGCATTGATCACCAGGTTGAGCAAGGCGTTTTCAAGCTGATTGGGGTCGACGCGCGTCAGCCACAAGCGGGCGCCGAGCACGGTTTCGATCCCTATAACCTCACCCAGCGTCCGGTGCAGCAGCTCGGACATGCCGGCGACAAGGCGATTCAGGTCCAATGTGCGCGGCGCAAGGGGCTGGCGCCGCGAAAACGCCAAGAGCCGATGGGTCAGCGTCGCCGCCCGCGCTCCGGCCCGATCGACGGTCGCGAGACGTTCCTCGAGCGCGGCCCCATCGCGGACTCCGTCCCCCGCCGTCAACCTTCGCGCTTCGGCAACATTGCCCAAAATGATCGTCAGCAGGTTGTTGAAATCATGCGCTACGCCACCGGTCAGTTGCCCGACAGCTTCCATTTTTTGCGACTGCCGCAAGGCATCCTCAACTCGCCGCCGCGCCGCGGCCTCCTGCTGCAATGTCTCGGAGAGGGCCCGGTAGCGTTCCTCGCTCTCGCGCAGCGTTGCCAAAGCTTGTTGCGCTCGTCAATCTCCGCCGACAATTCCTCGTTTGCTCGGGTGAGCATGGCGGGGGACGGCAGGGCCAGCGCCCGCGGCAGCAACGGCCACAACACGACAGCCGTGAAGATCGAAACGATGGCGGTCACGAACTTGACCGCGCCTTCGATGCCGTAGACCGGGTACCACAGTGTCAGTATCCCAAAGACGTGGGTCGTCCCGCACGCTAGGATGAATGCGCCGAACATCCAGAACAGCCATCCAAAAACCACGTCGCGCCGTTTGAGCACAAAATATGTAAGGGCCAATGGAATTGAGTAATAAGATAAAGCAATAATCGCATCAGAAGTTACGTGTAACCAAATTAACTCCGGCCGCCACAACAGACAAATGCCATGGGGCGACAAGTCCGAGCTATTGAAAATATCGGAAAAGAAACGGAGCATACTGGTTATCTCCCGATTTTTTACCTCATGCGGCAGATTAGCCCGGCTTTAGGCGCCGCCCGCCTCAAAGTTATCGGCAGATGGAACGGCATAACGTGCGATTTCAGAGAACGGTATACGCGTAAAAGTTAACTGGATTTGTAGAATGCAAACTTTCTAGGCCAGATGCTCAAATTTTTTCCGATAGGATGGAACCAACTCGATTTTCGCCCTGTTGTTCTAGTCGGGGTAGCTTCGGTTAGCCGAGAGGTGCCACGGGTGCAGGTGCAGACTCCGAGAATCCTGATCGTCGACGACGACCCCGATATTTGCGATTTGCTGCGTTCGATGCTGCTTCGGGAGGGATTTGTCGTTCGCACCGCGGGGAACGGCCTCTCAGCCCTTGAGTTGATCAAGCGGGACGACTTCGACCTCATGATTACGGATATCGGCCTGCCGCCGCTGATGGACGGTGTCGAAACCGTCAGACGCGCGCGGGAATGTCGGCCGGCGCTGCAGTCCTTGTTTATCTCCGGCGGTGGTGAATGCCGCTGGGATGATCCCGATCGCGACAATTTCGTCGCCAAACCGTTTCAAGAGCGCGAAGTTCTTGGGTGCGTCTGGGAATTATTTTCGCGCAACTGGCCAAGGCACGGCCTTAATTACCGCTAGCACGACCCATCGAGCATCAGGAGCTATTCAGTCTCTGCCGCGACGTTGCGCAGATAGGCGCCGTAGCCGTTCTTGTCGAAGCGGCTCGCCTCGCGCAGCAGATCTTCGGTGGCGATATAGCCCATACGCCAGGCGATCTCCTCGAGACAAGCGATCTTCCAGCCCTGGCGGTGTTCGAT
>DATMLO010000102.1:0-27463 GCA_035570495.1 Allostellaceae bacterium
GCACTTCCGGCAGCCAACCTCCAGCATGGAAAGGTGCTCGGCGACCCGCGCTAGGGTGGTCTCGGTCTGCATACTTTGCACCGCTTCCTCAGCGTGGCTCGAACGTAATCGAAACCCGCGCCACCAGCTCGGGATCGTAAAGCGTCAGGACGTGCTGTCCGGCTTCCACGAACGCCCGCGCTCCCGCCTGCAAGCGCATCATCGCGCCACCGCGAGAGCGTATAAAGCCGCTGGCCCGCGGGTTGCTGAAGGCAAACCGCACAATGCCCGCCGACGGCACGAAGAAGCTGGCCTGATGTGCAGGGCCTTCGTATAGGGGCTCGTCGGGCATCGCTACGTACAGTGGGCGAAGTCGGGGCCACAGCGCAACGTCAGGAACAACGATCCGCCCCCTGATAGAGCCGATCAAGACAAGCTGATCGTCGGTGAGGTCGACCGTTGGCGTCGGCGCAACAGAACTCGTTAGAATTTGACGATGCCAGTCGGTGCACTTGGGGGCGCACCGGGAGCAGCCGACTGCGGCGGTGCGGCCTTCCGAACTGGTCTGGGCTGCGGGAGAGGTGCAGGCGGTGGCTCAATCGGAGCTGCCGCTTCCGCAGGCGGTTGGGGCATGTCCGGTGGTGGCACCTGTTCAGTTATCGGGCGTAAGCCGGAAGCGAATTTCGGCGGTTCATTGGGCACGGGCGGCGGCGATTGTGCCGATACCGGGGCCGTTGCCGGCTCATCCGGCTTCTGCTGACCAATTAGCGGCTTCAGACCAACGGCGAGTTGCGGCGCTGGATGAATGGCGGGCGCCCCAGCGCCAGTGGGCTTGGCAGCCGCGTTGAGCGGTGGAACCACCTGCACTGCAGCCGGCACCTGCCGCTGCCTGCTAAACCCATAATAATAGCCGCCGCACGCGATCGCTGCGAAAACGACTGTTACTCCAAGGATGATCCACACCCATCTGGTCGGCCGCTCCGGCTCTGAGATCGGCGCCGGTCGCCACCAGGCGGGGTCCGCCTCTGACCGAGGGATAGGCTCTCCCTCTAGCTTCCCTGGCTCGCGTCTAATTTTCGGTGCCACAGAACCGCTGCCTGAAGGCCGCCTGGCCGGACGGTCGGTTAGCCGTTGGCCCGAGCGCGTCTGCCGCGCTCTTTTGCCGCGCGCTTAGCTTTGCGTCGGTTCGCGCGAATTTTCCGGCTCGTTTTGGTGGAGGAGGTCATTTTTTCGCTCCGTTCGCCTGGCTACTCAAGTTTTAGGCCGCGCGCAGACGCATAGGCATCATGCGAATTTGCTACCCAATTCGCTACCCAATTCGCTGATTTTCCCTCTTCCGGCGTCGCATCCGCCTTCTAAGTAATTGAAATTATGGGGCGAGTGATGGGACTTGAACCCACGACATCCAGATCCACAATCTGGCGCTCTAACCACCTGAGCTACACCCGCCGTCGCTGCGTGAGGTAGCGAATCGCGTGCGTGAGGTCAAGGCGAGCCGGCCTTTTCGCCGGCGCGCCGAGACCCCATTTCTGCGGCAATGGGTGCTTCACCAAAGAGTTGGGCGGATCACGCGCTCCTGACCCCGCGGCAGATGGGCGAGGCGGATCGGCTGACGATTGCCGGCGGCGTGCCGGGCATTGAGCTGATGGAGAACGCGGGCCGGGCGGTCGCCGACGCCGTAAGCCGGCGTTTTGCGTCGCGCGCCGTGGCGGTGCTGTGCGGTCCGGGCAACAATGGCGGAGACGGGTTTGTCGCGGCGCGAATTTTGGCCGAGCGCGGCTGGCGAGTGCGCCTCACGCTGTTCGGCGACCGCGCTGCGCTGAAAGGCGATGCGGCGATCGCCGCATCGCGCTGGACAGGTCAGGTCGAACCCTTGACCCTCGCGGCGCTCGACGGCGCTGGGCTCGTCATCGATGCGATCTTTGGCGCCGGCCTTGCTCGCCCGATCGAGGGCGCCGCGGCCGAAATCATCGACGCGCTGAACGCGCGCCGTGTTCCCGTGGTCGCGGTCGATGTGCCGAGCGGTATTGAAGGCGATAGCGGCACGATTCGCGGCGTCGCGCCAAAAGCGGCGCTCACCGTCACGTTTTTTCGCCGCAAGCCGGGGCATGTGCTGCTGCCTGGGCGGCTCCATTGCGGCGAGACGCTCGTCGCGCAGATCGGCATCGCTTCCTCGGTACTCGACGTCGTCGCGCCCGACACGACGGCCAACCATCCCGCCTGCTGGCTCGGCGATTTTCCCCGGGCCGAGACCGCCGGTCACAAATACAGCCGCGGCCACGCGCTGGTCGTCGGCGGCGCGCAGATGACCGGGGCAGCGCGGCTGGCGGCGCGCGCCGCGGCGCGTGCTGGCGCCGGCCTCGTCACAGTCGCCGCGCCCGAACCGGCTTTTCCCGTCTATGCCGCATCGCTGACTGGGGTCATCGTGACGCCGCTGGCCGCTATGGCGGATCTCCACGCGTTGCTCGCCGACAAGCGGCGCAACGCCGCGCTCATCGGCCCCGGCGCTGGCACGACTTCGGAAACGCGCGATAAGGCATTGAAAATCCTCGCCGCCGGAAAATCGACGGTTCTCGATGCCGACGCGCTGACGGTTTTCGCTGATCGCCCGGCTAATTTGTTCGACGCCATCGAGTGCCCCGTGGTGTTGACCCCGCATGAGGGGGAATTCGCCCGGCTTTTCGATGCCGCGGGTAGCAAGCTCGATCGCGCCCGCCGCGCCGCCACGGCGAGCGGCGCGGTGATCGTCCTGAAAGGCGCCGATACGGTGATCGCCGCACCCGACGGCCGCGCAACGATCAACGAGAACGCGCCGCCGACGCTCGCCACTGCCGGCTCGGGCGATGTATTGGCCGGTCTCGTGCTCGGGCTTCTGGCGCAGGGCATGCCGGCCTTTGAGGCGGCGTCCGCCGCTGTGTGGCTGCACGGCGCCGCGGCGCATGCGTTCGGCGCGGGTCTGGTCGCTGAAGACCTCATCGAAACGCTGCCGGCGGTTCTCGCCGGCCTGCAACAAATGGCGCACAATATGCCGCTGAAGATAATGGAGCCTTGATGAGCGAGCGCGCCCCGATCGCCTTTTACGACACGGTCGTCGATCGCACGCTCTCGAAGCTGCGCAATGTCTGGCGCGAGATCGCGACCTCGACGCGCAGTGTTCTGAACGCCGCGCCGCGCGCCGATCTGCCCGAGGACGATGCTCAGCGGCTGCGCCAGCAAATGCAGAGCTGTCTCGACGGCTCGGGCGGTGAGGTCTCGGCGCGCGCCCGCGCGGCCGAGCTGGGCCGCACCTACCTGGCGCTGAGCCGGGCCGGTCGTGAGCGCTTTTTGCATGTGATGGCCGAGGATTTTGACATCGATCGTGCCATCATCGATCGCGCCTGCGCCAAGCTCGCCGCGACGACGGCGCCGGCCGAACGCGTCTCGGCCGAGCGCGCGTTGCACGCCGCGTTGACCGCCCCGCGACTGCGCCTGCTGCGCCAGTTCAACGCGCTGCCCGAAGGGGTCAAGTTCCTGGTCGATCGCCGCGAGGAGATGCTGGCCTGGGGCGACGGCGATGTCGCGATGCGCGGTCTGTCCGATGATTTGCGCGACCTGCTCGCCGATTGGTTTGATATCGGCTTTCTCGAGCTGCGGCGGATTAGCTGGGATTCGCCGGCCGCGCTGCTCGAAAAGCTGATCGCTTACGAAGCGGTGCACGAGATCCGCGGCTGGAACGACCTCAAGAACCGGCTCGAAGCGGACCGCCGCTGCTTTGCGTTCTTCCACCCGCGCATGCCTGACGAGCCGCTGATCTTTGTCGAGGTAGCGCTGGTCGATGGCATGGCCGGCAATGTCCATGCGTTGCTCGACGAGAGCGCGCCGCTCGGCGATGTCAGCGTTGCCGACGCCGCGATCTTTTATTCGATCTCGAACTGCCAGCGCGGCCTCGCCGGCATCGGCTTTGGCGATTTCCTGATCAAGCGCGTTGTCGAATTGCTGGCGGCCGAGCTGCCGCGTCTCAAGATTTTCTCGACGCTGTCACCAATTCCGGGCTTCCGCGCCTGGCTCGACAAGGAGAAGCAGCGCCTCGACCTGCTGCTGCCGAGCGAAGCAAAGGCGTTGGCCTCGGTTACTGGCAATGGTTCGGCTGGCCCCGACTTTGTTCAGCTGCTCGATCGACCGGGCTGGCAGAACGATCCCACGCTGGCCGGGGCGCTGCGTGACCCGCTGCTGCGGCTCTGCGCGCGCTATCTTGTCGAGGAAAAGGGCAGGGGCAATCGCGCCGCCGACCCGGTCGCGCATTTCCATCTGACCAACGGCGCGCGCGTCGAGCGGATCAATTGGCTCGGCGACACATCCGAGAAGGGCTTGCAGCAATCGGCAGGGATGATGGTGAACTATCTCTACCGGCTCGATCGCATCGAGACCAACCACGAGGCCTATCGCGGCGAGGGCAAGGTCGCGTCGTCGTCTGCCGTGCGCCATCTTTTGCGCAACCGGTGAGACGCGCCATCGCCCTCTTATGTTAGCCTGAGCGAGTGTGTTAGAAGGCGCCGCGGCCTGTGCGCCGCCTTACGGCGTCATCTTTTCTGTTGATTTGCGGCGGGCGTGGCGGAATTGGTAGACGCACTGGATTTAGGTTCCAGCGATGAAAATCGTGGGGGTTCAAATCCCTCCGCCCGCACCAGCGCCACGCCCTTACTGAACCTTTCCCCCGAAAGCACGAGTGTCATGCAATGCAAGTGACCGAGACCAACGCCGACGGATTGAAGCGCGAGTTCAAGATCGTCATCCCCGCCGGCGATCTCGAAAACGAGGTCAATAGCCGTCTTACGCAACTTGGACAGTCGATCCGGTTGCCGGGCTTCCGGCCCGGCAAGGTGCCGCAGAGCCTGCTGCGTCAGCGCTATGGCAATGCGATCCGCGGCGAGGTGCTGGAGCACACCGTCCAGGAAAGCTCGGCCGAGGCGATGCGCGAGCAGAATTTGCGCCCGGCGTTGCCGCCCAAGGTCGAGATCCTCTCGGCCAATGAGGGTGCCGATTTCGAGTACACGATGTCCGTCGAGCTGCTGCCCGATATGCCGACGACCGATTTCACGGCGTTGGGCCTCGAGCGGCTGAGCATCGAGGTGCCCGACGACGATGTCGACAAGGCGGTCGAGCGGATCGCCGAGCAGCATCGCAAGGCCGAGCCGGTCAAGCGGGCGGCGAAGAACGGCGACGTCGTGGTCATCGACTTTGTCGGCAAGATCGGCGATGTCGAGTTTCCTGGCGGCAAGGGCGAGGGCGTTGCGCTCGAGTTGGGCTCGGGGCAGTTCGTGCCCGGCTACGAGGATCAACTCGTCGGCGCGAAGGCCGATCAGGACCGCACCGTGAAGGTCACCTTCCCCGAGAACTACGGCGGTCCCGAGCTCGCCGGCAAGGACGCGGTCTTCGACGTCAAGGTCAAAGAGGTGCGCGAAAAGCAGCCGGCGAAGATCGACGATTCGCTCGCCGCCGAGGTCGGGCTCGAAACCCTTGGCGAATTGCGCCAGGAGGTGAAGGACCGGATCGCCCGCGATTACGGCACGGTGACGCGCCAGCGCCTCAAGCGCCAGCTGCTCGACAAGCTCGCTGCGGCCTACTCCTTCCCGGTGCCGCTGGGCATGGTCGAGATGGAGTTCAACAACATCTGGCAGCAGCACGAGGCCGAGAAAGCTTACGCCGCCAATCAAGCGCCCGGCGACGCCGACGCACCGGCGGAGGCCCCGGCCGAACCGGCTCCGCCCACCGAAGAGGACGAAAAACTCAAGGATGAATATCGCTCTCTCGCCGAGCGGCGTGTTCGTCTCGGCTTGCTGCTTGCCGATGTCGGTCGCAATGCCAATATCACCGTTTCTCAGGACGAGCTGAACCAGGCCCTGATCCGGGAGGCGCAACGGTTTCCCGGCGCGGAGCGACGAGTGCTCGACTACTATCGCCAGAATCCCGACGCCGCTGGCAACCTCCGGGCGCCGATTTTCGAGGAGAAGGTGGTCGATTACATCGTCGAACTGGCGAAGCCCGCCGACCGCAAAGTGAGCCCGCAAGAGCTCCTGGCGATGACCGAAGCCGACGAAGCCGCGGACGCCGCGGCGCCGACCGAGGAACAGCCGGCGGCCAAGAAACCGCGGAGACAAACCGGCGCGCGCCGCACCAAGGCGCCAGCCAAAGGAGAGACGGAATGAGCGACCCTTACGAATATTACATGAACAACCTGGTGCCGATGGTGGTCGAGCAGACCAATCGCGGCGAGCGCGCCTATGATATTTATTCGCGGCTGTTGAAGGAGCGCATCATCTTCCTGATCGGCCCCATCCACGATGCGGTTGCCAGCCTGATTTGCGCTCAGCTGCTGTTCCTCGAGGCCGAGAACCCCACCAAGGACATCGCGCTTTATATCAACTCGCCCGGCGGCGTGGTGACCTCGAGCCTGGCGATGTATGACACGATGCAGTACATCCGCTCGCCGGTCTCGACCGTGTGCATCGGCCAGGCAGCGTCCGCCGGCTCGCTGCTGCTCTGCGCCGGCGCGCCTGGCAAGCGCTTCTCGCTGCCGAATTCACGGATCATGATCCATCAGCCGTCGGGCGGTGCCCAGGGCCAGGCGACCGACATCGAGATTCAAGCGCGCGAAATTCTGGCGCTCAGG
The DNA here is from genome assembly GCA_035570495.1 of Allostellaceae bacterium. Taxonomy (GTDB): domain Bacteria; phylum Pseudomonadota; class Alphaproteobacteria; order ATCC43930; family CGMCC-115725; genus DATARH01. Next base: position 6,629 of record DATMLO010000102.1, read on the forward strand.
GCACGTCTCAACGACATCTACGTTAAACACACGGGACAGCCGTTGGACGCGATCGTGAATGCACTTGAACGCGATAAGTTCTTGTCGCCGATCGAAGCCAAGGAGTTCGGGCTGATCGACGAGGTCGTCGACTCGCGCCCGGGCGCCGTGGACGAGAAGGCGAGGGCGTAACACGGCGCGTGAGCAGTGTGGTCGCGGCGTAAAGGATTTAACTAGTTGTTGATCGATCGCGAGCACATATACTTTGAGGGCCGGGATGGGGTGTCGCATGATGCCCCGTCCCCGCGCCGGTTCGGCGGCTCTGGCCGCCCTGCCCGCGCAAGGGAAGCGACGGAGCGGCGATGACCAAGTCCAGCGGCGGCGATTCAAAAAACACGCTGTACTGCTCGTTTTGCGGCAAAAGCCAGCACGAAGTCCGAAAGCTCATCGCTGGCCCGACGGTCTTTATCTGCGACGAATGCGTCGAGCTCTGCATGGACATCATCCGTGAGGAGCACAAGACGACGCTCGTCAAGTCGCGCGACGGCGTGCCGGGTCCGCGCGACATCTGCCGGGTACTTGACGATTATGTGATCGGCCAGAGCCACGCCAAGCGCGTGCTGTCGGTCGCGGTGCACAACCACTACAAGCGGCTCGCCCACGGCGCGAAGAACAACGATGTCGAGCTGGCGAAGTCGAACATCCTGCTGGTCGGCCCGACTGGCTCGGGCAAGACGCTGTTGGCGCAGACCTTGGCGCGGATCATCGATGTGCCGTTCACGATGGCCGATGCGACGACGCTGACGGAGGCGGGCTATGTCGGCGAGGATGTCGAAAACATCATCCTCAAGCTGCTCCAGGCGGCGGATTACAACGTCGAGCGGGCGCAGCGCGGCATCGTCTATATCGACGAGGTCGACAAGATCTCGCGCAAATCCGACAACCCTTCGATCACCCGCGACGTGTCGGGCGAAGGCGTGCAGCAGGCCCTCCTCAAGATCATGGAGGGCACGATTGCCTCGGTGCCGCCGCAGGGCGGCCGCAAGCACCCGCAGCAGGAATTCCTGCAGGTCGACACCACCAACATCCTGTTCGTCTGTGGCGGGGCCTTCTCGGGTCTTGAAAAAATCATCGCGCAGCGCGGGCAAGGCACGTCGATCGGCTTTGGCGCCGAGGTGCGCGGCCCCGACGAGCGCAAGACCGGCGAGGTCCTGCGCAATCTGGAGCCGGAAGACCTGCTCAAATTCGGCCTGATCCCTGAATTCGTCGGTCGTCTGCCGGTCGTCGCCACGCTCGACGATCTCGATGAGGATGCGCTGGTCGACATCCTGACCAAGCCCAAGAACGCGCTCGTCAAACAGTATCAGCGGCTGTTCGAGATGGAGGATGTCCGTCTCGAATTGACCGATGAGGCGCTGCGCGGCATCGCCTTCAAGGCGATCGCCCGCAAGACCGGGGCGCGCGGGCTGCGGTCGATCATGGAGTCGATTCTGCTCGATTCGATGTTTGAGCTGCCGAGCCTGGCCGGGGTCAGCGAGATTGTGATCAACCGCGAAGTGGTCGACGGTCGCACCAAACCGCTGCACATCTATTCCGACCGCCGAGGCGAAAGCGGAACCGCCGACTGATCGGCACGTGGCCTTTTCAAGAGATGCGGCACTTAGCGGCACCGCTTGACGGCGGGCCACCAAACGCCAAACTAATCACGGCCTAGGAAAATTCCGGCCGCCCTTCGGCGGCCGGTCCTCGACGAAAAGAGGGCTCATGTCAGAACCTGCACGCGTTGCGCTCTATCCTGTCCTGCCGCTCCGCGACATCGTGGTCTTTCCGCATATGATCGTGCCGCTGTTTGTCGGCCGCGAGAAGTCGGTGCGCGCGCTCGAAGACGTGATGAAGGACGACAAGCAGATCCTGCTCGTCACCCAGAAGAACGCGGCGCTGGACGATCCCACGACCGGCGACATCTTTATGGTCGGCACGATCGGTACCGTGCTGCAGCTCCTGAAGCTGCCGGACGGCACGGTTAAGGTGCTGGTCGAAGGCGGGCAACGGGCGCGCATCACGCGTTTCGCGGAGAATAGCGCGTTCTTTCAGGCTTATGCCGAGGGGCTCGGCGACAGCGCCGGCTCGCAGCAGGAGACCGAGGCGTTGGCCCGCACCGTGGTCGCGCAGTTCGAGCAGTACATCAAGCTCAACAAGAAGATCCCGCCGGAGGTGCTGGTCTCGATCAACCAGATCGAAGACCCCGGCAAGCTTGCCGACACAGTCGCCTCGCACCTGACGCTGAAGATTCCCGAGAAGCAGGAGCTTCTTGAGACCGTCCCGGTATCGGAACGGCTTGAAAAGGTCTTCGGCTACATGGAAGGCGAGATCGGCGTCCTCCAGGTCGAAAAGCGCATCCGCAACCGCGTCAAGCGGCAGATGGAGAAGACGCAGCGCGAGTACTACCTGAACGAGCAGTTGAAGGCGATCCAGAAGGAACTCGGCGAGGGCGAGGACGGCAAGGACGAGATGGCCGAACTCGAGGCCAAGATCGTCAAGACCAAGTTCTCTAAGGAAGCACGTGATAAGGCTCTGGCGGAGTTGAAAAAGCTGCGCACGATGAGCCCGATGTCGGCGGAAGCGACGGTCGTCAGGAATTACCTCGACTGGATGCTCTCGCTCCCCTGGCACACGCGCAGCAAGATCAAGCGCGATATCGCCGCCGCCGAGCGGGTGCTCAACGCCGACCATTTCGGACTGGAAAAGGTCAAGGAGCGCATCCTCGAGTACCTGGCCGTCCAGCAGCGCATGAAAAAGATCAAAGGACCGATCCTGTGTCTGGTCGGCCCGCCGGGCGTCGGCAAGACCTCGCTGGGCAAATCGGTCGCCAAGGCGACCGGCCGCAACTTTGTCCGCATGTCGCTCGGCGGCGTGCGTGACGAGGCCGAGATCCGCGGCCACCGCCGGACCTATATCGGCTCGATGCCCGGCAAGGTACTGCAGGGCATGAAGAAGGCGAAGTCGTCGAACCCGCTGTTCCTGCTGGACGAGGTCGACAAACTCGGCGCCGATTGGCGCGGCGACCCATCTTCGGCGCTGCTAGAGGTTCTCGACCCCGAGCAGAATTCGACCTTCAGCGACCATTATCTCGAAGTCGATTACGACCTGTCGGATGTGATGTTTGTAACCACGGCCAACACGCTGCGCATGCCGCAGCCGTTGATGGACCGCATGGAGATCATCCGCATCCCCGGCTACACCGAGGACGAGAAGATCGAGATCGCCAAGCGCCACCTGATCCCGAAACAGATCGAGCAGCACGGGCTCAAAAAGACGGAGTGGGCGATCAGCGACGACGCGCTGCGCGACCTCATCCGCTACTACACGCGTGAGGCTGGCGTCCGCAATCTCGAACGCGAGGTCGCCAACCTGACGCGCAAGGCGATCAAAGACATCCTGATGAAGAAGGCCGGCAAGGACGGCAAGGTCCTTGTCACCCGGCGTAACCTCGACAAATACGCTGGCGTCCGCCGCTTCCGCTTTGGCGAGGCCGAGAGCGAGGACCTGGTCGGGGTCACCACCGGCCTGGCCTGGACCGAGGTCGGCGGCGAATTGCTGACGATCGAGTCGGTCACGCTGCCCGGCAAGGGGCGGGTGACGGCGACCGGCAAGCTCGGCGACGTGATGAAAGAGTCGGTCCAGGCGGCTGAGAGCTACGTCAAGTCGCGCAGCACCGTTTTTGGCATCCTGCCGTCGATCTTCGAAAAGAAGGATATCCACGTGCACGTGCCGGAGGGCGCGACGCCGAAGGATGGTCCCTCGGCTGGCGTCGGCATGGTGACGACGATTGTCTCGGTGCTGACCGGCATTCCCGTGAAGCGCGACATCGCGATGACTGGCGAGATCACGTTGCGCGGCCGGGTGCTGCCGATCGGCGGGCTGAAAGAGAAGCTCCTGGCGGCGTTGCGCGGCGGTCTGAAAACCGTGCTGATCCCGTCCGAGAACGAAAAAGACCTCGCTGATATTCCGGACAACGTCAAACGCGGCCTTAAGATTATCCCGGTCAACACGGCCGACGAGGTGCTCTTGCATGCCCTCGCCGGGCCGCTGACGCCGGTGACTTGGGTCGAGGACGCGGAAACTGCTCCCGTTATTCCCGCAACGGGCGAAGAGCGCCCTGGCGCTCTAACGCATTGATTTCAATTACCGGCCGTTGTCGCCACTTACCCAACTTCAAGTGGGACGGCGACAACGGCCGGTAAGGTATAAAAAAACCTTGGTTTCCCTATGCGCGCCAACGTTGACCCGCCGTTGGGTGCGCTCTACACTCCGGTTCGCTTTCAACGAATTTTTCTTCCGAACTTAAGGGTAGGGGGCGACACGTGAACAGAAACGAACTCGTCGATGCCGTTGCGGGTAAGGCCGATCTGTCAAAAACGGCCGCAAGCAAGGCTGTCGAGGCGGTGTTCGACTCGATCACCGGGGCTTTAAAGAGTGGTGGCGATGTGCGCCTCGTCGGGTTTGGCACTTTCTCGGTCGCCAAGCGTGCGGCCTCGGAAGGGCGCAACCCCCGCACGGGCGAAAAAATCAAGATCGCCGCGTCAAAGCAGGCGAAGTTCAAGCCCGGCCGGCGTTTGCGGGACTCGCTGAACTAGGTTCCGGGAACCGGGGCTGCAAAACTAGGCCAAAGCTCGGCATGGCTGTATGGTGACGCGGCCGCAGTCGCGTCACCAAAGTCATCGTCCCGGGCGATTAGCTCAGTTGGTAGAGCATCTCGTTTACACCGAGGGGGTCGGGGGTTCGAGTCCCTCATCGCCCACCACGGTGACCAAAGGCTGGACGGCGCGACTTTAAATCACCACGTCTAGGCGAGGTGGCGAGCCACGGCTGCGTGCCAATTTTGCCGCGTCGACTGTGGCTCGCCCGCTTGACACCCCAAGGGGCCAAGCGTACGAGTTGGCGCCCCACCAAGAATAGTGGCGACCGCATGCGGGGGCGTAGCTCAGTTGGTTAGAGCGCCGGCCTGTCACGCCGGAGGCCGCGGGTTCGAGTCCCGTCGCTCCCGCCATCGGTCGCGATTGCAAGGCCTTGGGGAAACGGGGCGACGGGGTCTGGCGCCTTTTCGGCGCCACCGGTCGAGTGTCGTCAGCCAATGGGTCGAGGGCCTGCGATGAACAGTCTGCTCGCCGAATATTTCCCGATCCTGGTCTTCCTCGTCATCGCCGGCGGGATTGGCGTCGTGATGATCACGGCGTCGTTTGTGCTGGCGCGTCAGCGGCCGGATTCCGAAAAGCTGTCGCCTTATGAATGCGGCTTCGACCCGTTCGAGGATGCGCGCGTCAAATTCGACGTGCGCTATTACTTGGTGGCGATCCTCTTCATCATCTTCGATCTCGAGGTCGCGTTCCTGTTTCCTTGGGCGGTGTCGCTTGGCGATATCGGGATGTTCGGCTTCTGGTCGATGCTGGTGTTCCTTGGCGTGCTGACCGTCGGCTTCGCCTATGAATGGAGAAAGGGCGCGCTCGAATGGGAGTGATGAGCCCCAGCGGCGCGGCCGGCATGCCGATCCCGCCCGGGCAGGAGCAGGACGCGCTGCTGCGCGCCGCCACCGAGGAATTGCAGGATCGCGGCTTTATCGTTTCAAGCCTCGACGCTCTCGTGAACTGGGCGCGCAGCGGTTCACTGTGGCCGATGACCTTTGGCCTCGCGTGCTGCGCGGTCGAGATGATGCACACCGGCGCGAGCCGCTACGATCTCGACCGGTTCGGCGTGGTGTTCCGGCCGAGCCCGCGCCAGTCCGACGTGATGATCGTCGCCGGCACGCTCTGCAACAAGATGGCTCCGGCGCTGCGCAAGGTTTACGACCAGATGGCCGAGCCGCGCTGGGTCATCTCGATGGGCTCCTGCGCCAATGGCGGTGGCTACTACCATTATTCCTACTCGGTTGTGCGGGGCTGCGACCGCATCGTCCCGGTCGATGTCTATGTGCCGGGCTGCCCGCCGACCGCCGAGGCGCTGCTCTACGGTATTCTGCTGCTGCAGAAAAAAATTAAACGAAACCGCAACTTCGATCGCTGAGGCGGGCGATGGACGAAAAGCTCACCGCCCTCGCAGAACACCTTGCCGCTTCGCTTGCCGGCGTTGTGCAGGGTTATGAGATCCATCACGGCGAGCTCACCATCAGTGTCCCGCGCAACGGCGTGCTCGACGCACTGAGCTTTCTGCGCGACGACCGGCAGTGCCGGTTCACCATCCTCTGCGACATATGCGGCGTCGACTATCCCGACCGGCCCGAACGCTTTGAGGTCGTCTATAATCTTCTGAGCATGAGCCAGAATTTGCGCATTCGCCTCAAAGTCGAGACCGATGAAGAGAACCCGGTGCCGTCGGCGACCGGGCTCTTCAGCGTCGCCGGCTGGTGGGAGCGCGAGGCCTGGGACCTTTATGGCATCTATTTTAGTGACCACCCGGATTTGCGGCGCATCCTCACCGATTACGGCTTTGACGGGCATCCGCTGCGCAAGGACTTCCCGCTCACCGGTTACGTCGAGCTGCGCTATGACGAGGACCAGAAGCGTGTGGTCTACGAGCCCGTCAAACTGAAACAGGAATTTCGCACCTTTGACTTCCTGTCGCCCTGGGAGGGGATGGACCGCATCCTGCCGGGCGACGAGAAGGCGAGCACCGAAGAGGCGGAAAAGGGCTCGAAGGCGCCATGAGCGACCAAGTCCCATTGCGCACTCTCGAAGACCTCGATCCCGGGCTCGAGGGTGCCCCGCATATCCGCAATTTTACGATGAATTTCGGCCCGCAGCATCCTGCAGCGCACGGCGTGATGCGCATGGTGCTGGAGATGGACGGCGAGACCATCGAGCGCGCCGACCCGCACATTGGCCTCCTGCATCGCGGCACCGAAAAGCTCATCGAGTATAAGACCTATCTCCAGGCGATTCCCTATTTCGACCGGCTCGATTACGTCTCGCCGATGTGCCAGGAGCACGCGTTCTCACTGGCGGTCGAAAAGCTGATGGGCATCGAGCCGCCGCCGCGCGGCCAGTACATCCGCGTACTGTTCGCCGAGATCACGCGCATTCTCAATCACTTGCTGAATATCTGCGCGTTCGGGCTCGATCTCGGCGCGATCACCCCGTTCCTCTGGGGTTTCGAGGAGCGCGAACGGCTGATGGAGTTTTACGAGCGCGCCTCCGGCGCCCGGCTCCACGCCAACTATTTCCGCCCCGGCGGTGTCCACATGGATTTGCCGCCGCGCCTAGTCGACGACATCGCCTCGTTCTGCGAGACCTTCCCGAAGACCGTCAACGACATCGAGGGGCTGCTGACCGACAACCGCATCTTCCGCCAGCGTACGGTCAATATCGGCGTGCTGAGCGCGCAAGAAGCGGCGGATTGGGGCATGTCGGGGCCGATGATCCGCGCCTCCGGCGTCGCCTGGGATTTGCGCCGGGCGCAGCCTTACGATGTCTACGCCGAGATGGATTTTGACGTGCCCATCGGCAAGAACGGCGATTGCTTTGACCGGTACCTCGTGCGCGTCGAGGAGATGCGCCAGTCGGTGCGCATCATCAAGCAGTGCCTCGAAAAAATGCCATCTGGGCCGGTTAAGACCGATAACCGGAAAATATCGCCCCCGTCCCGCGGCGACATGAAGCAGTCGATGGAAGCCCTCATCCACCACTTCAAACTCTACACCGAGGGCTACCACGTGCCGGCCGGCGAGACCTACACCGCCGTCGAGGCGCCGAAGGGCGAGTTCGGCGTCTATCTCGTCGCTGACGGCACCAACCGGCCCTATCGCTGCAAAATCCGCGCGCCTGGCTTTGCCTTTCTGCAGGCGACCGAGTTCCTGTGCAAGGGCCACATGCTGGCCGACCTGGTCGCAGTTATCGGCTCGATGGACATCGTCTTCGGCGAGATCGATCGATGAGCGAGCACGGCCCGAGCGGCCCACCTTTCGAACAACCGGCGAGCTTTGAGTTCACGCCGGAGAACATGGAAAAGGCGAAGTACCACATCGCCAAATACCCGGCGGGTCGGCAGGCGAGCGCGGTGCTGCCGCTTCTCGACATCGCGCAGCGCCAGCACGACAACTGGCTGCCGCGCGCGGCGATGGACAAGGTCGCCGAGATCCTCGATATGGCGCCCATCCGCGTCTACGAGGTCGCGACCTTCTACACGATGTTCAACCTGCGGCCGGTTGGCCGCTGGTTCTTGCAGGCCTGTACCACGACGCCATGCTGGCTGCGTGGCTCCGACGACATCGTCGCCGCATGCAAGAGGAAGCTCGGCATCGGCATCGGCGAGACCAGCGCCGACGGCAAGTTCACGCTGATCGAGGTCGAGTGCCTCGGGGCTTGCGTCAACGCGCCGATCCTCCAGGTCAACGACGATTTCTACGAAGATATCGACGGCCCGGGGACCGAAAAACTGCTCGATGCGCTCGCCGGCGGAACGCAGCCGCCGATGGGCTCAGTCACGGGACGCCAGGGCTCGATGCCGGCCCCGGGTAAGACCACGCTGACCGAGTTGTCGGCCAAGAACGGGAAGGGCGCCGATGCTGGCTGACCAAGACCGCGTTTTCACCAACCTCTACGGCGAGGGCGACTGGCGCCTCGCCGGCGCGCGCTCGCGCGGTGTGTGGGACGGCACCAAGGACATCATCCTCAAGGGCCGCGACTGGATCGTCGAGGAGGTCAAGGCATCGGGTCTGCGCGGCCGCGGCGGCGCCGGCTTCCCGACCGGCCTCAAATGGTCGTTCATGCCGAAAGAAAGTCCTCGGCCTTGCTATCTCGTCGTCAATGCCGACGAGAGCGAGCCCGGTACCTGCAAGGACCGCGACATCCTGCGCTACGACCCGCATCGGCTGATCGAGGGTTGCCTGTTGGCGGGCGTCGGGATGGGTGCGAGTGCGGGTTACATCTACGTCCGCGGCGAGTTCTACAATGAGGCGCAAAACCTTCAGGTCGCGATCGACGAAGCCAATGAGGCCGGCCTCATTGGCAAGAACGCTTGCGGTTCGGGCTACGACTTCAACCTCTATATGCATCGCGGCGCCGGCGCCTATATCTGCGGCGAGGAGACCGGGCTCTTGGAGAGCCTCGAAGGCCGCAAGGGCCAGCCGCGCCTGAAACCGCCGTTCCCCGCCGCCGTCGGCCTCTACGGCTGCCCGTCGACGGTCAACAATGTCGAGACCATCGCCACCAGTCCGGAAATCCTGAAGCGCGGCGCCAAGTGGTTTGCCGGGATCGGCCGTGAGCGCAACACCGGCACGAAAATCTTCTGCATCGCGGGCCACGTGAACAACCCGTGCAATGTCGAAGAAGCGATGTCGATCCCGATGCGCGAGCTGATCGAAAAGCATGCGGGCGGGGTGCGCGGCGGCTGGGACAACCTGATGGCGGTGATCCCCGGCGGGTCGTCGACCCCGCTGTTGCCGAAATCGGTTTGCGACAACGTGCTGATGGATTTCGACGCGCTCGTCGCCGAGAAATCGGGTCTTGGCACCGCGGCGCTGATCGTCATGGACAAGTCGACCGACATCGTCCGCGCGATCTCCCGGCTGTCGGCCTTTTACAAGCATGAAAGCTGCGGCCAGTGTACCCCGTGCCGCGAGGGGCTGGGATGGGTCTGGCGCGTCATGGAGCGGATGATCAAGGGCGACGCGACGGTCGAAGAGCTCGACATGCTCGACGAGGTTACGCGCGAAATCGAGGGCCACACGATCTGCGCTCTGGCCGACGGCGCGGTCTGGCCAGTGCAGGGCCTGATCCGTCATTTCAAGCCCGAGATGCAGCGTCGTATCGCCGAATATCGCGCGCACGCATCGCGCCAGGCCGCGGAGTAACGCGATGCCCGATCCGATCAAGTTGACGATCGACGGCCAGGAAACCGAGGTGCCGCCGGGCACCACGGTATTGCAGGCCTGCCAGGGGCTCGGCGTCGAGGTGGCGCATTTCTGTTTCCACGAACGGCTGGCGATCGCCGGCAATTGCCGCATGTGCCTCGTCGAGCAGGAGCGCGCGCCAAAGCCGATCGCGTCCTGCGCGATGCCGGTCGCGCCCGGCATGGTCATCTTCACCCAGTCCGAAAAGGCCAAGAAGGCGCGCCACGCCGTTATGGAGATGCTGCTGATCAACCATCCGCTCGACTGCCCGATCTGCGATCAGGGCGGCGAGTGCGATCTGCAGGATCAGTCGATGGCCTACGGTTTCGACCGCAGCCGTTACCAGGAGAACAAGCGCGCCGTTGCCGACAAGGATTTCGGCCCACTGGTCGCCACCCACATGACGCGTTGCATCCACTGCACCCGGTGTATCCGCTTCCTGACGGATGTCGCCGGCGTGTCGGAATTGGGCGCCACCGGCCGCGGCGAGAACATGGAGATCGGCACCTATATCGAGCAGGCGCTTGGTTCCGAGCTCTCGGGCAACATCATCGATTTGTGCCCGGTCGGGGCGCTGACCTCGAAACCCTACGAATTCAACGCGCGGCCCTGGGAGCTGCGCAAGACCGAGAGCGTCGATGTGCTCGACGCGGTCGGCAGCAATATCCGCGTCGATGCGCGCGGCGCCGCGATCCTGCGCGTATTGCCGCGGCTCAACGAGGCGGTCAACGAGGAATGGATTTCCGACAAGACCCGCTTCGCGGTCGATGGTTTGACGCGCCGCCGGCTCGATCGGCCCTATATCCGGCGCGGCGGTAAGCTTGTCGAGGCCGAGTGGGGTGAGTCGCTCGACCTTGTCGCCGACAAGCTGAAAGGCACGCCCGGCGAGCGGGTCGCCGCGATTGCCGGCGATCTTTGTGATGCCGAGGCGATGTACGCGCTAAAGGAATTGCTCGGCGGCCTCGGCGCCACCAGCCTCGATTGCCGCCAGGACGGTGCCAAGATCGATGCGGCTTGTCGCGCCGGCTACCTGTTCAACACGACGATCGCCAATATCGACGAGGCGGATGCGTGCCTCTTGATCGGCTGCAACCCGCGCTGGGAGGCGCCGATCGTCAACGCGCGGCTGCGCAAGCGTTATCTCGCCGGCGGGTTCAAAGTAGCGGCGATCGGGCCGGCGCTCGACCTGACCTTCCCGGTCGAAATGCTCGGCGAGGGCGGTGACACGCTGGCGGTGTTGGGGCAGGGCGATCACGGCTGGGCCGGCCAGTTCAAGGATAAGAAATTGCTGCTGATCGTCGGTTCGGGCGCGCTCGCCCGCGCCGACGGCGCGCAGGTCCTGGGCGCGGCGCGCGCGCTCGCCGAGAGCCTCGGGCGGATACGCGACGACTGGAACGGCTTCAACGTGCTGCACCGCGCCGCGTCGCGGGTCGCCGGGCTCGATCTCGGCTTCCTGCCAGGTCCCGGCGGGCGTGACGTCGCTGGCATCCTCGGCGGCTGCCGCGACGGCGCGATCGAGGTCCTTTATTTGCTTGGTGCCGACGAGCTCGATCTGAGCGACACCGGCTCGGCCTTTGTGGTCTACCAGGGCCATCACGGTGATCGCGGCGCGGCGCGCGCCGATGTCGTGCTGCCCGGTGCCGCCTATACCGAGAAGGACGGCACCTACGTCAACACCGAGGGGCGGGCGCAGCTCGGCCGCCGCGCGGTCTTCTCACCCGGCGAGGCGCGCGAGGATTGGGCGATCGTCCGCGCCCTGTCGGGCGCTCTCGGCACGCCGCTGGCATTCAACTCGCTTGGCGAATTGCGCGCCAAGATGCGCGCCGCGCATCCCAGCTTCGGTGCGATCGACACCCTAACGCCGGCGGCCTGGGGCACGTTCGGCGCCGTCGGGCCGATCGCCGCGACGCCGTTCGTCTACCCGATTGCCGATTTCTACAAGACCGACCCGATCAGCCGCGCCAGCCCGACCATGGCCGAGTGCAGCGAGCTGTTCGTTACCGGCGCCGCGGCGCGGACCGGTACGCATGGCTGAGTTCTGGCACGGCTACGTGTGGCCGACGATCATCGTCGTCGCCGAGATATTGTGCGTCCTCGTGCCGCTGCTGATCTCGATCGCCTATTACACCTATGCCGAGCGCAAGATTCTTGCCTACGCGCAGCTGCGCAAGGGGCCGAATGTGGTCGGCCCGTTTGGACTTCTGCAGCCGATCGCCGACGCGATCAAGATGCTGTGGAAGGAGACGATCATCCCCAGTGGCGCCAATCGCGTCGTCTTTATCGCCGCCCCGATCGTCACCGTCACGCTGGCGCTCGTCGCCTGGGCGGTCATCCCCTTCGATCAGGGGATGGTCATTTCCAACATCAATGTCGGCATTCTTTACCTGTTCGCGATCAGCTCACTCTCGGTCTACGGCACGATCATGGCCGGCTGGGCGTCGAACTCGCGCTACGCCTTTCTCGGCGCGTTGCGCTCGGCGGCGCAGATGGTCTCCTACGAGGTCTCGATCGGCTTTGTGATGGTGACCGTGCTGATCTGTGCCGGCTCGCTGAACCTGACCGATATCGTGATGGCGCAGGATCACTACTGGCTGGGCTTTATCCCGGGCTGGTACGTGATCCCGCTGCTGCCGATGGCAGTGGTGTTCTTTGTGTCAGGCCTCGCCGAGACCAACCGCGCCCCCTTCGACCTCGCCGAGGGCGAGTCGGAGCTGGTCGCTGGGTTCCATGTCGAATATTCGGCGATGACCTGGCTGCTCTTCTTCATGGGCGAATACGGCAACATGATCATGGTCAGCGCGATGACCTCGATCCTGTTCCTCGGCGGCTGGCTGTCGCCGATCCCGATCGAGCCATTCACCTGGATTCCGGGGCCAATCTGGCTGATCGGCAAGATACTGTTTGTGATGTTCGTATTCCTCTGGGTGCGCGCGACCTTCCCGCGCTTCCGCTACGATCAGCTGATGCGGCTCGGCTGGAAAGTGTTCCTGCCGTTGTCGCTGTTCTGGCTAGTGCTTACCGCCGGCGTCTTGATGGCGATGGGCTGGGTGCCAAGTCATTGACGGGGAGTGGGGCCGGGATAATGGTGGGGCTGAGGGATAACCGATGAGCCTGTTTTCACGCGGCGCGCGCGGCCTTCTCTTGACCGAGCTTCTGTCCGGCATGGCGCTGACCTTGCGCTACATGTTCAAGACGCCGGTTACGGTGAATTATCCGTATGAGAAAGGGCCGCTGTCGTCGCGTTTCCGCGGCGAGCATGCGCTGCGCCGCTATCCCAACGGCGAGGAGCGCTGCATCGCCTGCAAGCTTTGCGAGGCGATCTGTCCGGCGCTGGCGATCACCATCGAGGCCGAGCCGCGCGAGGACGGCAGCCGCCGCACCACGCGCTACGACATCGACATGACGAAGTGCATCTATTGCGGCTACTGCCAGGAGGCCTGTCCGGTCGACGCGATCGTCGAAGGGCCGAATTTCGAGTTCGCCGCGGAGACCCGCGAAGAGCTCTTCTACGACAAGGAAAAGCTGCTGGCGAATGGCGACCGCTGGGAAGCCGAAATCGCCCGTTCTCTCTCGATCGAGGCTCCCTACCGGTGATCCTCCCCGCGATCATGTTCTACCTCTTCTCGGCCGTGGCGATCGCCTCGGGCGTCATGGTCGTGTCGGCGCGCAACCCGGTGCATTCGGTGCTGTTCCTGATCCTCGCCTTTTTCAACGCGGCGGGGCTCTTCATCCTGATGGGCGCCGAGTTCCTGGCGATGATCCTGGTCATCGTCTATGTCGGCGCGGTCGCGGTGCTGTTCCTCTTTGTCGTGATGATGCTCGATATCGACTTCGCGCAGCTGCGCACCGGGGCGAAGCAGTATTTATGGATCGGCCTGGTGGTGGGCTTGATCCTCTTCTCCGAGCTGATTTTCGTGTTTGGGAGCTGGGCCATCGCGCCGCAGGTTGCGAGCGTCGCCGCCGCGCCGTTGCCCGCGGCGAGCGGCTTCAGCAACACCCGCGCGCTCGGCGATCTGCTCTATACGCGCTACTTCTTCGCGTTTCAGGCCGCCGGCATGATCCTGCTCGTCGCGATGATCGGCGCGATCGTGCTGACCTTGCGTCGCCGCGTCGGGACGCGCCGCCAGGTAATCGCCGACCAGATCGCGCGCCAGAGCGGCGAGACGGTTAAGGTCGTCAATGTTCCGGTCGGCGCCGGTGTCGACGCAGAGGCGGCGGAGTAGGCGGATGACGATCGGCCTCGCCCATTACCTCACCGTCGCCGCGATCCTCTTTACGCTCGGCATCTTCGGCATTTTCCTCAACCGCAAAAACGTCATCATCATCCTGATGTCGATCGAGCTGATGCTCTTGGCGGTCAACATCAACTTCGTCGCCTTCTCGGTGCGGCTGCACGATCTCGTGGGGCAGGTCTTCGCGATGTTCGTGCTGACCGTGGCGGCGGCCGAGGCCGCGATCGGCCTCGCGATCCTCGTCGTCTATTTCCGTAATCGCGGCACGATCCGGGTGGAAGACATCCGGCTGATGAAAGGCTGATCCGGTGGTCGCGCTTGTCGTCTTCCTTCCGCTGCTCGCGGCCGCAATCGCCGGTTTCTTTGGCCGGGTGATCGGTGATCGCGGGTCGCAAGTCGTGACCTGCGGCGCGCTCATCCTGTCGGCGATCTTCGGGATACTCGTCTTCCATCAGATCATGGGTCAGTCGGCGCCGCAGGTAGAGACAATCGCGACCTGGATCGCCGCCGGCGGGGTCGATGTCGCCTGGTCGCTGCGCCTCGACACCTTGTCGGGGGTGATGATCCTTGTCGTGACGATCGTCTCGGCGATGGTTCACATCTATTCGATCGGCTACATGGCGCACGATCACTCGAAGCCGCGCTTCATGGCCTATCTGAGCCTGTTCACCTTCTTCATGCTGATGCTGGTGACGGCCAACGACTTCGTGCAGATGTTCTTTGGCTGGGAAGGGGTGGGCCTCTGCTCGTATCTGCTGGTCGGCTTCTGGTACGACCGGCCGACGGCCAACGCGGCGGCGATCAAGGCCTTTGTCGTCAACCGGATCGGCGATTTCGGCTTCGCGCTCGGCATCTTCGCCACTTTCGTGCTCTTCAACTCACTCGATTTCGACACCGTGTTCGGCAAGGCGCCCGGCACGACGCACGAGGTGTTGAATTTTCTTGGCTGGCAGGTGCCGGCGCTGACCCTCTGCTGCCTCCTGCTGTTTGTCGGCGCGATGGGTAAATCGGCGCAGCTTGGCCTGCATACCTGGCTGCCCGACGCGATGGAGGGCCCGACCCCGGTTTCGGCGCTGATCCACGCCGCGACGATGGTGACCGCCGGCGTCTACATGGTGTGCCGCCTGTCGCCGATGTTCGAGTATGCGCCGTTCGCGCTCGCGGTGGTTGGCGTCATCGGCGGCACGACGTGCATGTTCGCCGCCAGCATCGGCATGGCGCAGAACGACATCAAGCGCGTCATCGCCTATTCGACCTGCTCGCAGCTCGGCTACATGTTCTTCGCCGCCGGCGTCTCCGCCTACGGCGCTGCAATGTTTCACCTGTTTACCCACGCCTTCTTCAAGGCGCTGTTGTTCCTCTGTGCCGGCTCAGTGATCCACGCAATGTCCGACGACCAGGACATGCGGCGGATGGGCGGATTGTGGAAGAAGATCCCGATCACCCATGGGTTGATGGTGATCGGCAGTCTGTCGCTCGCCGGCATTCCGCCGTTTTCCGGCTTCTTCTCAAAAGACGCGATCCTCGCGGCGGCTTGGGCCTCCGAGACCGCGGTTGGCCGCTATTCCTACTGCCTTGGCACGTTAACGGCGTTTCTGACCGCGTTCTATTCGTGGCGGCTCCTGATCATGACGTTCTACGGCGAGTCGCGCGCCGATCACGAGACGCAGCATCACATCCACGAAAGCCCGTGGGTGATGCTGAGCCCGCTTTGCGTGCTGGCGGCGGGGGCGATCTTCGCCGGCTGGCTCGCCGACGAGTTCTTTGTCGGCGCTGACCGGACGGAGTTCTGGAAAAACGCGATCCTCGTGCTGCCCTATGACGATTCGATCGCCCATGCGGTGCACAATTCGCTATTCATCGATTACTTGCCGCTGGCGGCGGGGCTTACCGGCATCTTCCTCGCCTATGTCTGCTACATGTGGCGGCCCGGTATCCCGGCGGTTGTGACGAAGCAGTTCCGCGCGCTCTACCTGTTCCTGCTCAACAAGTGGTACTTCGACGAGCTCTACGATCGGCTCTTCGTGCGCAGCGCGTTCAGCCTCGGCGATGGGCTGTGGAAGACCGGCGACGGGACAATCGTCGACGGGACGATCAATGGCATCGCGTCCGGCACGAGAGAAGCGGCGCGCGAGGCAAGCCGGCTGCAGACCGGTTATGTTTATCACTACGCCTTTGCCATGCTGATCGGCGTTGTCGCGCTGATCACCTGGTACCTGGTCCCGCGGTGAGCGCCCTCAAGGAACGACGATGATCCACTGGCCGCTCCTGTCGCTCGTTACCTTCCTGCCGCTGGTCGGCGCGGGCTTCATCATGATGACCCGCGGCGACGCCGAGATCGTCGCGCGCAACGCCAAGAACATCGCGCTATCGACCGCGATCATCGTGTTTTTGCTGTCGATCGTGCTGTGGTGCGATTTCGATCCGTCGACCGCCGCGTTCCAGTTTGTCGAGCAGGTACGCTGGATCAAGATCGGCGGGTTCGAGATCAATTATCACATGGGGATCGACGGCATTTCGCTGTTCTTTGTGCTGCTGTCGACGCTGTTGACCCCGATCTGCGTGCTGGCGAGTTGGCAGTCCATCCACTTCCAGGTGCGCGAGTACATGATCGCGTTCCTGGTGCTCGAGACGCTGATGGTCGGCATGTTTTGCGCGCTCGACATCATCGTCTTCTACATCTTCTTCGAGGGCGTGCTGATTCCGATGTTCCTGATCATCGGGATCTGGGGTCACGGCAACCGCGTCTACGCCGCGTTCAAGTTCTTCCTCTACACGCTCTTGGGCTCCGTGCTGATGCTACTGGCAATTTTGGCCATGTACTTCAACACCGACCCGCATACCACCGACATTCCGACCCTCCTTTCATCGGCGCATTTTTC
Source organism: Allostellaceae bacterium (assembly GCA_035570495.1). GTDB lineage: Bacteria > Pseudomonadota > Alphaproteobacteria > ATCC43930 > CGMCC-115725 > DATARH01. Next base: position 23,605 of record DATMLO010000102.1, read on the forward strand.
GTTCGGCCTGCAGAAATGGCTGTTCCTCGCCTTCCTCGCTTCCTTTGCCGTCAAGGTGCCGATGTGGCCGGTCCACACTTGGCTGCCCGATGCGCATGTCGAGGCGCCGACTGCGGGCTCGGTGATGCTGGCTGGCGTGCTCTTGAAGATGGGCGGGTATGGCCTCATCCGGTTCTCGCTACCGATGTTCCCGCTCGCCTCGCACTATTTCACGCCGATGATGTTTGCGCTGTCGGCGATCGCGGTGATCTACACCTCGCTCGTCGCGCTGGCGCAGACCAACATGAAGAAGCTCATCGCCTATTCGTCGGTCGCCCATATGGGCTTTGTGACGATGGGCCTCTTCGCGGTGACCAACGAGGCTGTGCAGGGCGCCGTCATCCAGATGCTGAGCCACGGCCTTGTGTCGGGCGCGCTGTTCCTCTGCGTCGGCGTCGTCTACGACCGGATGCACACCTACGACATCGCGCGCTACGGCGGGCTGGTCGAGCGCATGCCGGCCTACGCCTTTGTGTTCATGGCTTTCTCGCTAGCCGCCTGCGGGCTGCCGGGGACAAGCGGTTTTGTCGGCGAGTTCCTGATCTTGCTTGGCACGTTCCGCGTCTCGACGCTCGAATGCTTCCTCGCCGCGACAGCGCTGTTCCTCGGCGCCGCGTATACGCTTTATCTCTATCGTCGGGTCATCTTCGGCACGATCACCCGCGATGATTTGCGCAACATCCTCGACCTCAGCCCCCCGGAGAAAGCCCTGTTTGTCCCGCTCTTGCTGATCGTATTGTGGATGGGCGTCTACCCGTCGTCGTTCCTCGGACCGATCAGCGCCTCGGTGAACAATCTGGTGCATCAAGTCAGCTCGGCGCAGGCAAATGCCGGCCTGGCGGGTCCTCGGCTGGCGAGCGCGGAGTAGCCGCGATGCCGCAAGCCGCCACCCCCGATTTCCTCCCGGCGCTGCCGGAGATCGCGCTCGCCTGCGCGGCGATGCTGTTGTTGCTGATTGGCGTGTTCCGCGGCGAGGGTTCGACCCGGCTCGTCTCCTGGCTCTCCGTGCTGGTGCTGATCGGCATCCTGGCGCTCGCGGGGCGGCTTGGCCTCGGCCGGCAGACCGCGTTCTACGGCATGTTCGTGACCGATGCCTTCGCGCTTTTCATGAAGTCCCTGGTGCTGATCGGCTCGGCGGTCGCGATCGTCATGGCGATACGCTACAACGAGGATCACGGCATCGCGCGCTTCGAGTTTCCGGTGCTCGTGCTGCTCGCGTCGACCGGGATGATGGTCATGGTCTCGGCTAACGACCTCATCATGCTCTATCTCGGTCTCGAGCTGCAGAGCCTCGCGCTTTACGTCGTCGCCAGTTTCGACCGCGATTCCACGCGCTCCAGCGAGGCGGGCCTCAAATATTTCGTGCTCGGTGCGCTGTCGTCCGGGATGCTGCTCTACGGCGCCTCGATGGTTTACGGCTTTGCCGGCACGACGAGCTTTACGGCGCTGACGCATGTGCTGACCGGCGCCGGGCCGGCGTCGCCGGGGCTTGTGATCGGCATGGTTTTTGTGATTGTCGGCATCGCCTTCAAGGTTTCCGCGGTGCCGTTTCACATGTGGGTGCCCGACGTCTACGAGGGCGCGCCGACCCCGGTCACCGCGTTTTTCGCCGTCGCCCCCAAGATGGCGGCGATCGCGCTCTTCATGCGCTTCCTGATCGAACCGTTCGGCGCGATACTCGCCGAGTGGCAACTGATCATCGTGTTCCTGGCGGTCGCCTCGATGATCTTGGGCTCCGTCGCGGCTATCGCGCAGAGCAGCATCAAGCGGATGATGGCCTACAGCTCGATCGGCCATATCGGCTATGCGCTGATCGGCCTCGCCTCGGCGACACCGGCCGGCATTCGCGGTGTTCTCGTCTATATGGCGATCTATCTGTTTATGAATGTCGGCACTTTCGCGGTCATCCTCTGCATGCGCAAGGACGGCCGGATGCTCGAAGGCATCAACGACCTCGCCGGCCTGTCGCGCTCGCAGCCGGGATTGGCGCTGGCGCTGGCGATCTTCATGTTCGCGATGGCCGGCATCCCGCCGACCGCGGGCTTTTTCGGGAAGCTCTACATCTTCCTCGCCGCCATCGACGCGCATTTGACCGCGCTCGCCATCATCGGCGTGATCACCAGCGTGGTGGGCGCGTTCTATTACCTGCGCATCGTCAAGGTCATGTATTTCGACGAGCCGGCCGCCGCATTCGACCGGCCGATGCCGGTCGAGCTCAAGGCGGTGCTGCTGGTCACCGGGATTGTGACGATGTTCTTCTTCCTGCTGCCCGATCCGATCGTCGGCAGCGCGCAAGCCGCCGCGGCCTCGCTGTTTCTCAAATGACAGGCGAGGCGCTGCCGCGTCCCTTCCGGCTTATCGCCTATGAGACGGTCGGCAGCACCAATGACGAACTGAAGCGCTTGGCGCGCGATGGGGCAGACGAGGGCCTTATCATCATCGCTGGCGAGCAGACTGGCGGTCGCGGACGGCGTGGCCGCGCCTGGGTGTCGCCGCCCGGCAATCTCTACTCATCGATCCTGATCCGGCCGGATTGCCGCGCCGCCGAGGCCGCGCAGCTGGGGTTTATCGCGGCGCTCGGCGTCGCCGGTGCGATCGGCGAGCTCGCGCCCCATATCGATCTGCGGTGCAAGTGGCCGAATGACGTGTTGGCCAACGGCAAGAAAGTATCTGGCATCCTCTTGGAAACCGAGATGGTCTCGGGCGACCGGCCGGACTTCGTGATCCTCGGCGTCGGCATCAACCTCGTGTCGTCGCCGCGCGACACGCCCTATCCAGCGACCTCGCTGGGCGAGGAGGGCGCGCCGGGGATATCGCCGCCCATGATGGCGGCGGCCTTTATCCGTCATCTGGCGCTGTGGCTGGCGACGTGGCGGCAGAGCGGCTTCGCGCCGATCCGCGACGCGTGGCTCGCCCGCGCGATGGGGCTCGGCGAAGCGATCCAGGTCCGCCTCGAGCGCGATACGCTTGACGGCCGCTTCCTCGATCTCGACGCCGACGGCGCGCTGCTGCTCGGCCTGCCCGAGGGCAGCCGACGCATCGCCGCGGGCGAGATCTTTCCGGCGAGAGCGGCCTGATCCGATGCTGCTCGCGATCGATTCCGGCAATACCAACGCGGTCTTCGCCGTCTACGAGGGTGACACGCTGCGCGCCTCGTGGCGGGTTTCGACCAACGCCCGCCGTACCGCCGACGAATACGCCGTCTGGCTGACCCAGCTGCTTGCTCTCGCTGGGCTCACCACGGGCGATATCGATGCGTCGGTGATCGCCAATGTCGTGCCCGACGCCAGCTTCAACTTGCTGACGCTGTGCCGACGCTATCTCAACACCGAGCCCCTGGTTATCGGCAGTGCCGACTGCAACCCCGGTATCGGCATCGATGTCGACATGCCGGCGCAAGGTGTCGGCGCCGACCGCATCGCCAATTCGGTAGCGGCGCAGGATCGCTACCAGTCGCCGCTGATGGTCATCGATTTCGGCACCGCGACCAATTTCGACGTCGTCGACAAGGCCGGCAATTATTGCGGCGGCATCATCGCGCCCGGGCCGAACCTGTCGCTGCAGGCGCTCGAGATGGCGGCGGCGCAGCTGCCGCATATCGCGATCAAGAAGCCGCCAGCCGTTGTCGGCCGCAACACGGTCTCGGCGATGGAGTCGGGGGTGTTCTGGGGCTATGTCGGGATGCTTGAGGGGCTGGTCCGCCGCATCCGCGAGGAGCGCGGCGAGACGATGGGCACGGTCGCCACCGGCGGGCTCGCACCGCTTTTCGCCAACGCGACCGACGCCATCGAAAAGGTCGACCCCGATCTGACGTTGTGGG
>DATMLO010000103.1:0-13733 GCA_035570495.1 Allostellaceae bacterium
TGGTCCGGCACCGAGGTCAAGCTCGACGGCCAAGAGCTGATCATCATGAAAGAGTCCGACATCATGGGCGTCATCGCCTGACCGCAAATTTGAAGGGATAGCAACATGGCAGCCAAGGAAGTCAGGTTTTCTGGCGACGCGCGCGACAAGATGCTGCGCGGCGTCAACATTCTCGCCGATGCGGTCAAGGTGACGCTGGGCCCGAAGGGCCGCAACGTCGTGCTCGACAAGTCGTTCGGTGCGCCGCGCATCACCAAGGACGGCGTCACCGTCGCCAAGGAGATCGAGCTCGCCGACAAGTTCGAGAACATGGGCGCGCAGATGGTCCGCGAGGTCGCCTCGAAGACCAACGACCAGGCCGGTGACGGCACCACCACCGCGACCGTGCTGGCGCAGGCGATCGTCCGTGAAGGCGCGCGCGCCGTCGCCGCCGGCATGAACCCGATGGATCTGAAGCGTGGCGTCGACATCGCCGTGGAGGCGGTGGTCGGCAATCTCAAGTCGCAGTCGAAGAAGATCTCGACCAGCGAGGAGATCGCCCAGGTCGGCACGATCGCGGCCAATGGCGAGCGTGACGTCGGTGACAAGATCGCCGAGGCGATGCAGAAGGTCGGCAACGAGGGCGTCATCACGGTCGAGGAGGCGAAGAGCCTCGAAACCGAGCTCGACGTCGTCGAGGGCATGCAGTTCGACCGCGGCTATCTCTCGCCGTATTTCGTCACCAATGCCGAAAAGATGCTGGCCGAGCTCGACAACGTCTACATCCTGATCCACGAGAAGAAGCTCTCGGGGCTGCAGGCGATGCTGCCGGTGCTCGAGTCGGTCGTGCAATCGAGCCGTCCGCTGCTGATCATCGCCGAGGACGTCGAGGGTGAGGCGCTGGCGACGCTGGTCGTCAACAAGCTGCGCGGCGGGCTCAAGGTGGCGGCGGTCAAGGCGCCGGGCTTCGGCGATCGCCGCAAGGCGATGCTCGAGGACATCGCGATCCTGACCGGCGGTCAGGTGATCAGCGAAGACCTCGGCATCAAGCTCGAGAACGTGACGCTCGACATGCTCGGCCAGTCGAAGAAGCTGCGCATCGAGAAGGAGAACACCACGATCATCGACGGCGCCGGCAAGAAGGCCGACATCGAAGGCCGCTGCACGCAAATCCGGCAGCAGATCGAGGAGACCACCTCCGACTACGACCGCGAAAAGCTGCAGGAGCGGCTGGCCAAGCTCGCCGGTGGCGTTGCCGTGATCCGCGTCGGTGGTTCGACCGAGGTCGAGGTGAAGGAGCGCAAGGATCGCGTCGACGACGCGATGCACGCGACCCGCGCCGCGGTTGAGGAAGGCGTCGTCGCCGGTGGCGGCGCGGCCCTGCTCTATGCCTCGAAGGCGCTTGACAGCCTGACCCCGAGCAATAACGACCAGAAGGTCGGCATCGACATCGTCCGCCGCGCGCTGCAGGCGCCGGTGCGGCAGATCGTCGAGAATTCGGGCAGCGACGGGTCGATCGTCGTCGGCAAGCTCATGGAGAGCAAGAACACGACCTACGGCTATGACGCGCAGAAGGGCGAGTTCACCGACATGATCAAGGCCGGCATCATCGATCCGACCAAGGTCGTGCGGCATGCGCTGCAAGATGCCGCCTCGATTGCCGGCTTGCTCATCACCACCGAAGCGATGGTCGCCGAGAAGCCGGAGCCCAAGGGCGCCATGCCGGCGATGCCGCCGGGCGGCGGCATGGGCGGGATGGACTTCTAAGCCCAGCCTACCAGCGACAAAAACGACAGCCGGCCCGTGGCGACACGGGTCGGCTTTTTTCATCCGCCGTCGCGTCCTTTGAGACGCGCCTCGGTCGATAGCCTTGGGCGCTCCTCAGGATGACGGTTTTCTTGATGCCATCAGCAATTCTTCGTCATCCTGAGGAAGCCGCGAAGCGGCTGTCTCGAAGGACGCTGAACGCCCATGCAGCCTGAAGAAGTCACCATCCGCACCGCCACCCGCGCCGACGTCCCGGCTATCGTGACGCTCCTCGCCGACGACCCGCTCGGCGCGATGCGCGAGGACCCGTCGGACCTCGCTCCTTATCTGCACGCTTTTGACGATATGACCGCGCAAGGCGGCAACGAAATACTGGTCGCGGAGCGCGCCGGCCCAACGGCAAAGGAGGTGGTCGGTTGCCTACAGCTGACGCTGATCCCTGGCCTGTCACGGCATGCGGCGAAACGTGGGTTGATCGAGGGCGTCCGTGTCTCGGCCGCCCGTCGCGGGCTGCGGATCGGCGAGCACCTGATCCGCCACGCGATCGAGGCGTCGCGCGCCGCCGGCTGCGGCATTGTGCAGCTGACCAGCGACAATTCGCGCGCCGATGCGCATCGTTTCTACGAGCGGCTCGGCTTTGTCGCGAGCCACGCCGGGTTCAAGCTGGCGCTCTAAAACCTGCGCGCTTCGTGCATTCCAGCGACCCGCCGCGAATCCTTGTCACATCGCGGCAAGCTACCCATACTGAACCCATGAGACGCGTCGTGTTCGAACCGGTGCAAATCGCGGAGCCCGCGCCGCCGGCCCGGCTGTGCGATCATCCGGGCTGCGAATGCGGCGGCGACTATCGCGCGCCGCGCTCGCGGATCGAGCTCGACCATTACTTCTGGTTTTGCCTCGACCATGTCCGCGCTTACAATTCCGCGTGGAATTACTACGCCGGAATGAACGAGGCCGAGATTGAGGCCGAAATCCGCCGCGACACGACCTGGCAGCGCCCGACTTGGAAATTGGGACAGCGCCACGGCCCAGCCTATGAGGCGCGGGTGCGCGATCATTTCGGCGTCTATCGCGAGAATGGCGGCGGCGCGGCGGGGCAGCAGCGCCGCGCGCGCACGCCCGGCGGGGACGCCTCGGCGCGTGTCGCCTCGGCCCGCGAGCAGGCGCTGGCGGTGTTCGATATGGACGCGCCCTTCACCCAGTCCACTCTTAAAGCGCGTTACAAGGTGCTGGTAAAAATGCACCATCCCGACGCCCATGGCGGCGATAAGGAAGCGGAGGAAAAGCTGAAGATCATCAATCAGGCCTACACCACCCTGAAAGCCAGCTACTTCGCTTGACCCTTCAGCAGGAATCTTCGCTCAACCGAACCACGTATCAACCCTAGAAAGTCCTCTGAGAATGCCAACCGTAGAACAGGCGGAACTCCCGGTCACGCCTACCGGAATGCCCGACATCAAGGTGTCCGTGCGTCAGACTTTCGGCATCGACAGCGATCTCGAAGTCCCGGCCTTCAGCCAGCCGAGCGAGCATGTCCCCGATCACGACGAGGCCTATCGCTTCGATCACGACACGACGCTGGCGATCCTCGCGGGTTTTGCCTTCAACCGCCGTGTGATGATCTGCGGTTATCACGGCACCGGCAAATCGACCCATGTCGAGCAGGTCGCCTCGCGCCTCAACTGGCCGTGCATCCGCGTCAATCTCGACAGCCATATCAGCCGTATCGACCTGATCGGCAAGGATGCGATCGTCCTCAAGGACAACAAGCAGGTCACCGAGTTCCGCGAAGGCATCCTGCCCTGGGCGCTGCAGCACCCGGTGGCGCTGTGCTTTGACGAGTACGATGCCGGCCGGCCGGACGTGATGTTCGTGATCCAGCGCGTGCTCGAGGTCGAAGGCAAGCTGACCCTGCTCGACCAGAACCGCGTCATCCGCCCGCATAAGGGCTTCCGGCTGTTCTCGACCGCGAACACCGTCGGCCTCGGCGACACGACCGGCCTCTATCACGGCACGCAGCAGATCAACCAGGGCCAGATGGACCGCTGGAGCATCGTCGCGACGCTGAATTACCTGCCGCATGACGCGGAATGCGACATCGTGTTGTCGAAGGTGCCGACCTACGACAACGAGGAAGGCAAGCGCCGGATCAGCGCGATGGTCGCGCTCGCCGACCTGACCCGCAACGGCTTCATCAACGGCGACATCTCGACCGTGATGTCACCGCGCACGGTGATGACCTGGGCCGAAAATGCGCGCATCTTCAACGATGTCGCGTTCGCCTTCCGGCTCACGTTCCTCAACAAGTGCGACGAAACCGAGCGGCCGGCCGTGGCGGAATACTATCAGCGCTGCTTTGGCACCGACTTGCCCGAGACCGGCATCAACGCGACGCTGATGTAGCCCCAAGGGCCGTTTAGACGGATGTAGGAGACGCCCAGGCCGATGGCGCAGGATTTTTCGCCGATTGAAATCTTCAAGCGGGCGACCGCGACGACGTTGCGGGCGATCGCCGAGGACGACGAGGTCAACGTCACCTTTGGGCCGGAGCCAGCGGGTCTGTCGGGCCGGCGGGTCAAGCTGCCCAACCCCGCGCGCGACTTGCCGCCCGATGAGGTCGCGCAGCTCCGCGGCGCGGCGGACAGCCTGGCGTTGAGGGTGCGCTATCACGACGATTCGGTGCATTCGAAGCGTCTGCCCGGCGGGCCGTTGGCGCGCTCGATTTTCGAGGCGCTGGAGCAGGCGCGGGTTGAGGCGCTCGGCACCCGGCGTATGGTCGGGGTCGGCACCAACCTGTCGGCGCTGCTCGACGAGCAATACCGCCGCCAAGGCTTCGAGCGTGTCACCGAACGCACCGAGGGGACGATGGCCGAGGCGGTGCGTCTCCTGACCCGCGAGGCATTGACCAACGAGCCGCCGCCGCCCGCCGCGAAAAAGGTCGTCGATCTCTGGCGGCCCTGGCTGCAGGACAAGATCGCCAAGGACCTACACGAGCTCGACAAGGTCATCAACGACCAGGACGCCTATGCGCGCATGACGCGCCGGCTGATCCAGGATCTCGACCTCGATCTCGGCGAGCTTGAGGAGTCGGCGGACGATCAGCAGAGCCAGGGCGACGAGGCCGACGGCGAAAACCAGACCGACAGCGGCGAAAGCGCTACTGCCGGGGCGCAGCCTTCGATGGAGGGCGCGCCGGCCGAAGGCACCGCTGAAGACTCCGAACAGGACGGCGACGCCGACACCGACGGCGAGATGATGCCGGGCGCCAGCGACGACGATCCGGGCCGTCCCGGCCGTCCGGGCCAGATGCCGCGCGGTCGCGCCGACGAGAACGCGATCTATCGCGCCTTCAGCACGGTGTCCGACGAGGTCGTCGAGGCCGACAAACTCTGCGATTCCGACGAGCTCGGCCGCCTGCGTCATCTGTTGGACCAGCAGTTGCAGCATCTCCAGAGCGTCATCGCCCGACTCGCCAACCGGCTGCAGCGCCGCCTCCTGGCGCGCCAGACGCGTGCGTGGGAATTCGATCTCGACGAGGGCATTCTCGACGCGGCGCGGCTCTCCCGCGTCGTGACTAACCCCGTGCTGCCGCTCTCCTACAAACGCGAGCGGGAAACCGATTTCCGCGACACCGTCGTGACGCTGCTGATCGACAATTCGGGCTCGATGCGCGGTCGGCCGATCACCGTCGCAGCGATGAGCGCCGATATTCTGGCGCGCACCCTCGAGCGCTGCGCGGTCAAGGTCGAGATCCTTGGCTTTACGACGCGCGCATGGAAAGGCGGCCAGGCGCGCGAGCGCTGGATCGCCGCCGGCAAGCCGCCGAACCCCGGCCGGCTTAACGATTTGCGCCACATCATCTACAAGCCGGCCGACGCGCCGTGGCGGCGCGCCCGCCGCAGCCTTGGCCTGATGCTGCGCGAAGGCATCCTCAAGGAGAATATCGACGGCGAGGCGCTCGCCTGGGCGCATAACCGGCTGCTCACTCGCACCGAGGAGCGCAAGATCCTGATGGTGATCTCGGACGGTGCGCCGGTCGATGATTCGACGCTGTCCGTCAACCCCGGCAACTACCTCGAAAAGCATCTGCGCGAGGTGATCCGCGACATCGAGCGCACCGGCGAGGTCGAATTGACCGCGATCGGCATCGGCCACGACGTGACGCGCTACTACCGTCGCGCGGTCACTATCGTCGATGCCGAGCAGCTTGGCGGCGTCATGCTCGAACGCCTTGCCGACCTTTTCGAGGAAGAGGAATCGGGTAGGACACGCGTTCGCAGCCGCCGCGCGGCATAAGAAAACGTTAGGTTGACCCGACCGTCCGTGACTATTTCGTGCACTCGGCGACGTATTTCGGCAGCAGCTCGCTGGACGCCTTCTGCATTGCCGTCGCGGCGTCGCCGGTCATATCCGCCTGCTGGCCTTTGCTGATAGCGCCCATCGTTTTGAAATAGCTCATCAGCGTGGCGCGGTCGCCGCTGTCGGTGACCTTGCCGTCAAAGCACGTACAGTCTTTCGGCTGAAACATGCCGTTGCCCACGCCGTTGCAGGCGTCGGTAAAGTCGTTGGCCGCCGCGTGTTGGAGTGGCGTTAGCGCAAGCAACGCGGCAACACCCATCACCCCTGCCAATGCGTTCAGTCGATTTTTCATGATGTTCGTTGCCCCTCTGGTTGCATCGACAGCCATTACGGGCGAATGGAGCTGGCGGTTCGCCAGCGCTCAAAAAGAAAAGGCGGGCTTTCGCCCGCCTTTTTCGCGCTTATTTCACGCACTCGGTCGAGTATTTGCTCATCAGCTCGGTGCCCTTCGACATCGCCGTGGAGGTCGCGTCCGAGCTCGACGGGGTCTTGCCGTTCATCGCGTCAGCCTGGATTTTGAAGTAGGCGAGCAGTGCCGCCTTGTCGCTGGCGTCCGTCACCTTGCCCTCCAGGCACTTGCACCCGGCATCGTCGAAAAGGCCGCTGCCCTTGACGCAGGCGTCGATGAAATCGCTCGCGGCCGCATGGTGCGCCGGCGACACCGCGAATAGTGCGGCGACGGCGATCGCACCCAAAACGGCGCGGACAGAATTGGTCATGACTCATCCTTGAGTTTGGCTGCAGGAATGTCCTGAAACCATGACGCTCGCCGGATAAGCAACTGCAAAATTGGCACGCCGCGCGTCTGGCTTTCAGTGCCGCGCTCAGCCCGTCGCCGTCGCAATCATCGAGCCCGCCGATAATTGCTGCCGCTTAAGCGATTCGCGAAAAACCGGGCGGATCGCTACCTCAATTTCGCCGGTAGACCCCGTTCCGGGTGACGACGAAGTCGATGCGGTCGTCGAGCAGCGCCCTGAGGCATTCGTCGGGCGTATTGACGATCGGCTCCTCATGCACGTTGAAGCTGGTGTTGACCAGCACCGGCAGCCCGGTCGCCGCCTTGAAATCCGCCAGGATGCGAGCATAGAGCGGGTTTGCCGCGGGATCGATGATCTGCGGTCGCGCCGTGCCGTCGACATGAACGACCGCCGGCACACGCTCGGCCCATTCCGGCCGCACCGCTGTCGTGATGGTCATGAAACGGCAGGCGTAGCGGTTGGCGGAGGTCGCCTCGAAGACGCGCGCCGCGTCTTCTGCCAGCACATAAGGCGCGAACGGCATGAATTCGGTGCGGGCGAGGCGCGCGTTGAGCCGCGCATTGACCGTGGCATCGGCGGGCGAAGCGAGGATCGAGCGTGCACCCAGCGCGCGTGGGCCGAATTCCATGCGGCCCTCATAGATCGCGCCGACAAGGCCCTCGCGCAGCAGTTCGACGGTCTTGGCCACCGGTTCGCCGGCTTCGGCGCGCACCGCCGGGTGAGAAGCGAGCCGCTGGTCGATCGCCTCGCTGTAGTCGCGGCCCCAATAGACATTCGTGAGGCGCCGCCGCCGCGCCAGCCACGCCTCGAGGCCGTCGCGCTCCAGCAGCATCTGCAGCGCCCCGCCGATCGTCAGCCCCTCGTCGCCCATCGCGGGAAAGATGAAAATCTCGTCGACGCCGGTCTCCTCGCACAGCAGGCGATTGAGCCGGACATTGGCGAATACACCGCCCGCCAGAGCGAGGTGCCGCACGCCATGCCGCCGCAACAGGCTTTTGACTGACTCGCCGACGACATCTTCCAGCACTCGCTGGATCGATGCGGCCATATCCGCCGGTTCGCAGGTCTTGGCGAGCGCGATGAGTGACTCACGCATCGCGCCGTCCGAGGCGAAATCGCTATTGACCAGCCCCTCGGCATCGACCGCGAAGTGGCGCGCAATCTCGCCGGCGACCGAGGGCCGGCCGAACCCGGCGAGACCGGTCAGCTTGCCCTCGTGCCGGTTCATTCGGTAACCGAGCGCCTGGGTCGCAAAGCCATAGGCGAGGCCCAGGCTGTCGACCCGCCGCTCGAGCTGAAGCCAGCGGTCGTCACCGAACAGGCAGGTCAGCTTTCCGTCGCGCAAGATGCGGTGGCTGTAATGGACGTTGTCGCCGCAGCCATCGGCCGTATAGACCAGCGCATCGTCCCAGTCGGTGTGAAACAACGCCGACAGCGCATGCGCCAGATGGTGGTTGCTGAAGAACACCGGGATGCCGGCGCGCAGCCCGAGATGGTCCAGCATGCGTTCGCCGTCGAAGACTTCGTGCGCGTCTGCCGCGCCGCGCCGGATCATTTCTAGCACGACGTCCTTGTTGCGCTCCTTGCCGAGTGACCGGTTGACACGGTCTTCGAGATATTTGTACGGCCCCAGCCTGCTGAAAAAGCGCACTGGGTAATGTGCGCGCGTCAGCACCAGCGCGTCGATGTCGCGGCGCTCGACCCCGGCGATCGCCAGCACCTCGTCGAGCGCGGCCAGCGGCAGGCCGCCGTCGCCCTTGCGCCGCGTCATGCGCTCCTGCTGGACCGCCGCAAGCAACTCATAGTCACGGAAGAGGGCTGCCGCACTGTCATGCTTCGCGGCGTGCAACGAAAGGATCAACATGGGTACTACTGAACTACTCCGAACTACTGGTACTACTTCTGGGCGATTTAGGATTACTAGAGTGCGCGGCGAGCCTTGAGCGCCGCGGTCAGCGTGCCTTCATCAAGATAATCGAGCTCGCCGCCGATCGGTACGCCTTGCGCGATGCGCGACACAGTGACGCCGGTCGCCGCGGCGCGGTCGGCGATGTAATGCCCGGTCGTCTGCCCGTCGACCGTGGCGTTCAGGGCGAGGATCAGCTCCATGCCGGGCCCGAGCCGCGCGATCAGCTTGCCGATATTGAGGTCCTCCGGCCCGACCCCGTCCAACGCCGACAGCGTGCCGCCGAGCACATGGTAACGGCCGCGGAACGCCGCGGTACGTTCTAGCGCCCATAGATCGCTCAGATCCTCGACGACGCAGATCGCGCTCGAATCGCGGCGCGGATCGCGGCAGATCGTGCACGGCTCGGTCGTGTCCAGATTGCCGCAAATGTGGCACGGCCGGATCGCGGCCGCGGCGTCCTTGAGCGCCACCGCCAGCGGCTCCATGACGCTTTCCCGCCGCTTGATCAGGTGCAGCGCGGCGCGGCGCGCCGAACGCGGCCCCAATCCCGGTAGCTTCGCGAGCAATCCAATCAACGTATCGAGTTCTGACATGCCGACAGCTTACCGCGTCGGCGCGTAATACCAAGGCAACACGGTAATGGCGACGTCTATTCGGGAGGGTGCGGTTTTAGTCGCTCTGGCAGTGCGACCCTTCCGTTTGTGTCGATGCTGTCGCGCCATAGATTGACGATCTGGGTCGCAATCTCTCGGCTGGCGCGGCGCATATTGGGAATGTCCGCCTCGATTTCCGGGATCAGGCGCTCGTAGCGGCGTTGTCGCGCGGCGACGCGCTGGGTCCGTAAATCGTCGGGTTGCCGAATCTCGGCGAGCAGCAGCAGATAGGCGGGAAGTTCGCAAACCATCGCGGTGAGGGCGTATTCGGTGCGCTCGGGGCCTTCTTCCATCAGAACGGTGACAGCTTGGCGAGCGCTTTCAAACGCCAAAAACGCATTGTAGATTAGCGCGATGGCGCCAGGATTGCGTCCTTGCTCATCCGGTAGCCCGCCGCGCGACAGCATATCTCTCAACGCCTTCATATAAACATAGAACTGGGTCACGAACCGGACCACGTCGCCGTCGAGGATTTCCAGGTCTTTAGCGTTGTTATTGAAGACCACCATGTAGTCGCTCATGGCGGGGGCGGGCGGAAATTGTCCGTGCAGATAATAACGGCGGACATAATTCGGCATGAAGTCGGCGACCGCCGCGACGCGGCATAGCGTTGCGATTTCCGCGGCGAAAAGATCGACCACACCAAATCGGGTGTTCGCCGCCTGAAACGCCCAGCCGGCGACGCCTGCCACCACACCTAACAGGGCGATAAGGAGTTCTGGCGCATTTGTCGCAAGCGCACTGCCATCAGCGCTCAACCCGATGCCGATGCTGATGATGGCTAAAAAGATTATGACGGAGGCAATGGCGATTAGCAGGAGATCGCGGCAATGCGGCGAGGTCAAAAATCGGATGAAATGGAACTTTAGCCGTTTTGGCTCGCCGCCGATATGATGCTCGGGTGCAGACCAATGGGTCGCCATTTCTCGACGCCTGCACAAGGTCGATTGCAACTGGAGTATTCGACCTCAGCTTGGTCGTGGCAACCGCAATACTAAGTAAAGGCGGCCCAAACTCCCGCAATTCGATCTATTTCAGGAAATTCGTCGCCGTGCGGGTCAGGCCAGCGCAGCGCAGACACCGAAATCCCGCGCGGCGACTTACCCGCCGTATTCGAGGATGTCGAGCCCGTTCAGCCGGTCGATCAGGAATACAAGTCCGCGGCTCTTGTCGACGAAGATATCGTTCGACTGGACGATGGTCTGACCGGCGCCCGGGGTCGGCATAAAGCTATCGACCTCTTCCGGCCGATACGGGTCGGAGATGTCGACCGCGCGCAACCCGCCGCCAAACCAGGTGACGAGGATGACATTGCCGCCATCGACCGTCTCCTGCGGCTGGTGCGCGCCGTACCAGCACAGCGGGTCGAAGGGCTCGTCATGCGGCACCGCCCAGGTCGAGATCGGCACCGGGTGCGCCTCGTCGGTAATGTCGACGATCCACATAAAGGCGTTGGGTGACGGGGTCAGCCGGTCGGAGACTTCCTCGTCGGTCACGACGGCAACCTTGCGCCCTTTCAGCTCGTGCGGGATCGGCAGCACAGTATGCGTCGGGCAGGGATAGGGCGGGCTCCAGTCGAGACCGCTGATGAATTTGGGGCTCGTCAAATCCTCGCAGTCGAGGATCACAAAGCCGCCATGCCAATAACTCGTATAGAGCCGGTTGCCGCGCCGCAGCGGGTGATGGCAGCGATGCCGCCGGCCCGGCCATGTCGGCGTCTCGCCGCCGGCCGTCCACTGCCCCGGCATGTGCCACTTGCCGATCGCCTCGGGCCGCGTCGGGTCTTTCAAGTCGAGGATCACGACGATGTCGCCGACATACCCCTCTTCCTCGGACGAGATATAGGCATAACGCTCGTCGGAATCGAAACGGTGTGACCCGCCCGATTTGTAATGGCCGATCGCTTTCGGCGCGGTCTTGTCCTTGATGTCGTAAAGCTTGATCCCGCCCGCCCAATCCGCCGGCTTTTCCGGGTTGCGGGCGCGGAACAGCTCCTGGTTGACCATCATCACGTCGCCATTTACCCGCACCTTGTGCGAGTGCATGAACGCCGGCACCTCGATGCGCGCGGTGACGCGCGGCCGCCGCGGATCGCTGACATCGATGATCGACGTGCCGTCGGGCGGGCCCATATGGCCGACATAGGCATGGTCGCCCTCGGCAACGACCTGCCCGCCGCCGGGAATATCGAGCTTGGCGAGATGTTTCAGCAGCGGCATGCGGCCCTCCTTGTGGGGAGGGGACGCTAGCACGCCCATCGCGACCCTGCATCGGCATCGTGCGTCCTTCGGGGCTCGACGCGAGCGGGTTGGGGTCTTGCTATTTGTCGAGCCAGACCGTGCCGAGGTCCTGATTGACGTAATGGCTCGGACTGACCTTCCAGCCTTTGACGTAGGCGCGGTAAGGCACGATGCGGTAGCGCCACAGTAGGAAGATTTCGTGCGCCTCGGTGTCGAGCACGCGCTTCTCGAACTCGCGCATCAATTGGCGTTGTTTGGCGAAATCGGTTTCGCGCAGCATCCGGTCGTAGATGTCGATCTCTTGCGGGTCATCGTAATTGCCAAAATTGAACGGTGACACCGATTGCGGCAGGTATTTCGTGCCGTCGAGCAGTGGATTGACGACGGTCTGGCAGTCGCCGTCGAGCGCGATGTCGAAGTCGCGGGAATCCATCGCCGCGGTGTAGGGGCCGGTCGCCAGCACCTTTTGAGTCGCCTTGACGCCGATCTTGGCCCATTGGTCGATAGCCCATAGCGCGTTGAACTTGTAGGGCTGATCGACATCGCGGTTGAGCAGCTCGAAGCTGAGGTTTTCCTGGCCAGCCTCCTTGAGAAGGCGCCTCGCTTCATCGCGCGACTTTTCGATGTCGGGCCAATAGCCGGCAAGTTGCTGCAGCTCCTCTTTGGTCGCCGAGAGCGGCGTGCCGGGGAAGCTGACGCCGCCGACGGTCTTCTCGATCGTGATCTTGGCCAACGCCGGCGCGCTGCCCCAGCGATCGATCGCCAAGGTCAGCGCGCGGCGCACGCGCACATCGTCAAACGGCTTCTTCTTGTGGTTCGGGGTGATGACCGCGCCGCAATTCCAGTCGCTTTCCTGCACCGTGAGCTGGTCGCCGAGCGCCGCCTGCAGCTCGTCGCGCGTCGCCGGCGGAAAGCCGCGAAACTCGATATCGGCGCGCCCACCCTTGATCGCCGCGACGCGGGTCGCCTGCTTGTCGGCGAAGATGCCGACAAACCCGTCGAGATAAGGCAGGCCGGGGCGGAAATAATCCGGGTTGCGCTCGCCCGAGATCGATTGCCCGGCCTGGTAATCCTTGAGCCGGAAAGGCCCTGTCCCGTCGATATTCTTTTCGTACCAATGCGGGCCGCGACTGGGATCGTCGAGGACCGCCTTCTCGTAGATGAAGGTATAGGGGTCGGCGAGCGCCGGCAGAAATGCCGCGGTGGCGAATTTCAGGCGGAAGACGACGGTGTGCGCGTCGGTCGCTTCGACCTTGTCGACAAGGCCTGAATAATAGCCGCGCTGCGAGCTGATGACGCCGGCCGGCGGAAAGATGATCTCGTTCCAGCTCGCCGCGACGTCATCGGCGGTCAGTATCGCCCCGTCGGCAAACTTCACGTCGCCGCGGATCGTGAAGGCGTAGGTTTTCCCGCCATCGGTCGGCTGCGGCATCTCCGTGCAGACATCGCAAACGAACTGCGTCGTATCCGACGGGTTGTCCGGGTTGGCGCGAATGAGAAGGCTGTAGAACGGCGCGGCCGCGAAAATCGTCGCGAAGGTATTTTCGCGATGCCCGTCAAAGCTCGGCGGCGTGTCGGCGGGGATCACATAGGTCAGGATCCCACCGCGCTTCGGCGTCTCGTCGGCCCATGTCGATACGCTTAGCGACGCGAGAAGCGCCGCTCCCGCGACCAAGGTTCTATACATCACTATTCACTCCGCGCCGATCAGGCGGCTTTGGTAACGCCCGCATCGTCCTCGATCGGCAGCGGATACCAGTTGCGTGAGACGACCCAATCCGGTCGCGGATTGGGGCCGAGCACCGGCTTGTTGGCGACCGCGTTGCACGACACGTAGATGTGCCAGCGATCCTCGGCCGAAAGATTATGGCCCGAAGCGTGCAGCACGTTGCAATGGAACAGCACCCCGGCGCCGGCGCGCCCCGTCACCGCGACCGGCGGCGGCGAGTTGCGCATCACCTCGATCATCTTCTCCTTCGGGATGACCCAGAGCTTGTAGCCGGTCGAGGTGTCGTAGACCGATTGGAGGAGACCGAGCTTGTGGCTGCCGGGGATGATGTAGAGCCCG
>DATMLO010000104.1:0-41499 GCA_035570495.1 Allostellaceae bacterium
AGCGTCAGCCGCTTGCTGGATGATCTGCTGCCCTTCCGGAGTGACCACGTCTTTGTCCCAATCGAAGAAGACGATGAACACCTTCGGCGCCGCCGGCGGCGGCGCAGGCATCGCCATCGGAGCCGGCGGCGGAGGCGGCGGGTTGTTGAAGTGGAAGTTGAAGCCGAGCAGTGCAGAATCGGTGGTCCAATCGACCTTCGCCGAGGTCGCCACACCACCGGTAACCGCCGCCGGTATCGCCGTACTGGCACTGCCGAGGTCGGTATGACGGTACTCGAGTTTCACGCTCCACTGCGGCGCGAACATGTATTCAAGCCCGGCGCCCGCGGTCCAGCCGACATTCGTCGTGTCGTTGTTGGTCGGTCCCGGCGCGGTGGTCTTGATATCGCCAAAGGCCGCACCGCCGGTCACGAACAACATCGCGTTGGGCATCGCCAGCCAGCCCAACCGGCCGCGAACCGTGCCGACCCAGTTGTTGGCGAGCGAGCAATGCGCGGTCGTCGTCGGGACGCAGGTGCTGTAACCACGGTTGCCGTCGCCGTCGATATCGCCTTCAAGACCCCACACCCAACCCGGGCCAAACTGCCAGTTATAGCCTAGCGTACCGCCACCGAACGGCCCCTCGTGATTGAAGTTGCCGGATGTCGTGGTCAGAGCGCCCGCCGGTCCGCCGGGGATCGCTGGATTGTAGGAGAAGTTCGTGTTCTGCGTGCCCGCACCGACATTCGCGCCGATGTAGAAGCCAGACCAGTCTCCCATCGCCATCGGCGCCTGCGCTACAGCGGGAGCCATCGAGGCCAGCAGCGACGCCGCCGCCGCGGCTCCAGTCATCTTAAAGCGCATAAACCCCCTCCACATCCGTACAGAGCTTGATACCCGCAGTATCGGTCGGGATGTGGGGTGGGTCAACTCATAGGGCAATTCCGCGAATGGCTTAGCTCTGATTTGGTGAGACACCTGTGGCAGATCAGCCACAGTTTCGGCTTTTTAAACACGGTTCGGGCGAATTATGTAAACGGCCGGTAAATAGCTCTCGCGAATTTATTTAAAAACACGCGGCGAATTGACGCGAAACTTATTCAAATGGCCGGCACAAGAAGCGACTCGCGTGTCACGATCACTTCGCCTGCTTCCGTCAGGCGCACGAGGTTCACGGTTTTAGCCCAGTCCGGCGCGCCCGAATAATAGGCCGGAATGGCACCGCTGCCGACCTGCGCCGCCCGGTCCCAATGACCGAGCGCGACGTAATCCGCGCCGGTCGCGTCGATCATTGCGTTGCTGATGAGCCAAGAGGGCCGCAGCGGATCGTGCCAGGTCTCTGGCGGCTCGTAATGTCCGTGTCCAACGCAGACCTGCCAGCGCGTGGTGCGCGGCCGCGGGTCCTTCAACGGCTCCATATTGCGGTAGTCGCGATGCGCATTGCCCCAGATTTCGAGCTGGTGCTCGGGGAAGCGCGTCGAGCCGTCATCGTCGAGGCCGAGGATGCGCAAACCGGCGATCTCGGCGTAGCCGCCGCGGGCATAGACCGAATCGGCGGTCAGCGGGTCGTGGTTGCCGGGCAGCAGCACGATCGGCACGCCGGCTTCAGCCAGCGCCCGTCCGGCGCGCTCGACGGTCGCCGCGCAGACCATGTGGTTGTCGAACGTGTCGCCGGCGAGAATCACCGCATCCGCCCCGACTTCGCGGGCATAGGCCAGCACCGCCTGGAGGCCGCCGGTGCCGTCACCGCCATGCTGCGCGGCGATGCGGCTGTCATCGACATGCACATCGGACGAGTGGACGAGCGTGACCACGCCGCCGTTTCTTCTTGCTTCGCTCAATTGGGCTTCCTGGTCAGGTTCTCTCGAAGTCGATGCGCTCGGTGACCGGCAGCCCATAAAGAAAGCGCCGGAGACAGTCGAGACCCAACTCGACCGCGCCGAGACGCACCCATTCGCGGCCGCCGAGGATGCGCGAGCGGCGCGATTCGCAGTGCTCCGCGGTGGCGATGCCGATGCAGATCGTGCCGCCGAAATCGATGCGGTCGGGGCCGTCATCAAGGTCGATCAGCACCGCGAGCGCATGGCTCGCGCCGCTTTCGCGCCGCGCCGCGCGGGCGACCGCCTCAGCGGTCTCCTTGGTAATCTCCAGCGGCTCGGCGCCGGTAAGGCCAACCGCGTCGTAAATTTCGCCAAGATCGCGCGAGACGACGCCGCGGCGCAGCACGCTCTCGGCGCCCGGCAGCGGCACGATGCGCGCCGCCATCTGGCCGCCGGTGTAGGTCTCGACCAGCGCGAGCGTGCCGTCCTCGCGCGCCAGCGCCTTGAGGATCACACCTTCGAGCGTGTCGTCGTCCTCGGCGAGGACGAAATTGCCGAGCCGCTGCCTGACCTCGGCGACGACCGGCGCGAGCTTCGCGTCGATCTCCGACTGGTCGGCGCCGCGCACGGTGAGCTTTGTCTCGATCTGCGGGTAATGGGCGCGGAAGCCCAATTTGACGCTGCCGTCGGGCACCATCTCCTCGATGCCGGCAAGCATCTGGTCGACATGCGACTCGCCAAGCCCATAGGAGTGGAAGCGCTTCAGGTGAATCGCGCCCGGCGTTCCGCCCTTGGCGAGAAGGCGCGGGATGATCTGCTCCGCGAGCATGCGGCGCAGCTCGCGCGGCACGCCGGGGGTAAAGAAGAAGCGCGCCTTGCCGATGTCGAGCGCGAAACCGCAAGCGGTGCCGATCGGGTTGTCGAGAATCTCGGCCGTGCTCGGCAGCATCGCCTGCTTGCGGTTGTTGGGAGACATGACGCGGCTTCGCTTGGCGAAGAACGCCTCCATCGTCGTCAGCCATTCCTCGTTGAGCACCAGCTCGTCGCCAGCCGCCTTCGCGGCGATCTCCTGCGACAGGTCGTCGACCGTCGGCCCGAGACCGCCATTGACGATCACCGCGTCGGCGCGCTGCCCAGCATGGATAAACGCGTCGAGCAGCGTCTCGCGGTCGTCGCCGACCGTAGTGCCCCAGCGCACCGAAAGCCCGGCGTCTTCAAGCTTTTGGGTCATGTACGAGAAGTTGGTATTGACGATCTTGCCGGTGAGGACCTCGTCGCCGGTGCAGATGATCTCGATTTGCATGCGCGCGCCGCCCCTCAGCACATGAAGTTGAGCTTGAGGCCCGGCTCGTCCCACTCCATGACGCCGAGCTGGCCGCTCGCCGACAGGGAGATGTACGCGGTTTTCATGTCCGCGCCGCCAAAGCAGATGTTGGTCGGGTAGACATCGGGCATCTTGACCTGTTTCACCACGTCGCCGCGCGGCGAGATCACGGTGATATAGCCGGTGACGAGGGTCGCGACGCTGATATTGCCCGACGCCGCGATCGCCAGGCTGTCAAAGCGCTGAAAGCCGGGCAGACCGCATACGCAACGCCCAGCATAGGGCGCCGGGAACGGCTCATGCTTGACCTTGCCGGGGGAGACGATGTCCCAGGCATAGATGCGCGAGGTCTCGGTGTCAGCGACATAAACTGTCTTCTCGTCGGGCGACAGACCAACCCCGTTCGGGGTGACGATCGGGTAGACCAGCTCGGTGACGCTCGACCCGTCGGGCAGCGCGTAATAGAGGCCGCCATTGTCGCGGTGATGCGCGTAGCGCTTGCCGAGATCGGTGAAGTAGAAGCCGCCCTGCTTGTCGAAGACGAGATCATTGGGCGCCGAGAGTTTATGGCCGTTGACCTCGCTGTAGAGCGTCTTGGTTTCGCCGGTCTTGGGGTCGATGCGCTGGATCGAGCCGCCCTTGTAGTCGAGCGCCGGGCCAGTCGACAGAAAGCTCGGCGTCGTCTCGTAGACCGCGCCGCCATTGTTGCAGACATAAAGCGCGCCGTCGGGGCCGGTGGCGACGCCGTTCGGCCCGCCGCCGGCCTTGCCGATCTCGGTCTTGGACCCGTCGGGCGCGACGCGGGTGACCTTCCTGCCGGAAATCTCGCCGAGGATTACCGAGCCGTCGGCCATCCACACCGGCCCTTCGGGAAAGCCGAGGCCGCTCGCCAGTATCTTCACATCGGGCATGGCGCCCCTCCCCTTGCTGTCGATTCTAGCCGTTGATCCTGCGGATCAGCCCGGCCCAGGTGTCGAGCAGCGGCTCGACCTTATCGGCGCCTTCTGGCGGCAGCGGCGCGACGACGCGCGCGACACCCAGTTCCTTGTAGCGCATGAGCTGGTCGTAATCCGGCGCGGCGCCAAACATCGAGATCGGGGCGTCGGCGAGCGTGCGCCCGGCCTCAGCCAGCATCTCCTGATATTTCGGGAAATAGTCCTCGAAATTGCCGTAGATCGGCCGGCCGGCGATGGGAATCCAGCCATTACCGTAACGCACCGCACGGCGCGCCGCGTGCGGGAAGGCGCCGCCGACGATGATCGGCAGCGGGCTCTGTACCGGCTTCGGCCAGGCCATCATCGGCGGGAATTCAACGATCTCGCCGTGATATTCAGGCTTCGACTTGATCCAGATCTCGCGCATCGCCTCGACCTGCTCGCGCATCCGCTTGAAGCGGGTCGCGAAGTCGGTGCCGTGATCCTCCATCTCGTCCTGGTTCCAGCCGCCGCCGATGCCAAAGAGGAACCGGCCGCCCGAGATCTGGTCGAGCGAAGCGGCCAGCTTCGCGGTCTGGATCGTGTCGCGCTGGATCACCAGGCAGACACCGGTGCCGATCTTGAGCGTCTTCGTGGCGGCGGCCGCGGCGCTCAGGATCACGAACGGGTCCATCGCGTCGTAATACATTTTCGGCACGTCGCCGCCGCCGGGAAACGGCGATTTGCGGCTCAACGGAATATGCGAATGTTCCGGGGCCCATAGCGACTCGAACCCGCGCGCCTCACAGCCCTGCGCCAGCGGGATGATCGGCATCGAGTAGTCGGTGTGAAACATGAATGCGCCGAAATCCATGCTGTCCTCCCCTGGCGACACGCGTACCGTCAGATTAGCCGCGATAGCACGACGATCGCTAGGCGCTCGCGCGCAATCCTCGTCTCGTGCCGACGCAGGTCAGGTCTGAATGTCGGAATCGCGCATCGCCAGCAGATCGAATGGCGCCGCGAAACCGGGCAACGTCTCGATGCGGCCGGCCCAGGCGACCACGCTCGGCCATTCCGCAAGATCGCGCCCGCTCAATTTGGCGAAGGCGATGCAGGAGTAGCTGCAGAGGTCGGCGATAGTCGGCCTGGCGCCGACGAGAAACGGGTGATCGGTGAGATGCGCGTCGAGCGTGCCCAGCGCCGCTTCGCCCAGTATCGTCCAGCGCGCGACCACGGCGGCGTCATACGAAAGAGGCAAGAGCCCGCGCTGGCCGAGACTGACGCTGTACCAGCCGTAAAGCGGCGGAAAGAGCCGATCCGCGTCCCAGAACAGCCACTCACGGATGTCCTGACGCGCGGCATCATCAGCGCCGGCAAAGCGGCCGAGGGTCGCCGACAGGTATTCGAGGATCGCCGCCGACTGCAGCAGCACGCGACCGTCATGCTCCAGCACCGGCACCTGGCCCCAGCGCGACAGCGCGCGAAACTCAGGGGTCAGGTGCATGCGCCGCTGAAAGCTGACATAGCGAAAGCGAAAACCGATCCCGCACAAGCGCAGCATCAGCGCGACCCGGTAGGTCGGCAGGGAATGCGGGCTGCCGTGGAGTACGAAGCCGTCGCTCATCGCTCTGCACCTCCTGCGCCGCGATTATTCCGCGGATAGATCTCCCCAACTTGAAACATGGGCGATGCGCAGCGCGATGACCGGCAGGGCGGCGAGGTTCATCGCGCGGTATTGCGGGTAGCGCTCGCGCAACAATTCCTGCGCGGCGCCATGCTCGGCGCCGGTCTCGAGGATGTCCGCCGCGCCGCGCAGCATGACCCAGCCGAGCCGCGTCCAGTCCTCGTCCCAGCGGTCGACGATAAAGGCCGCGCGCGGGTTTTCCAGGATGTTGCGCAGGCGCTTCACCGGTCGGTCTTGCCGCTTCGGCTTTTCGTCGATCGTGATGTAGAGCGAAGCGTCGGCGAGCGCGAAGCATACTGGCACCAGATAAGGCGCGCCCGACGCATCCGCGGTCGCCAGATGGCCGAGCCGGCGGCTCTCGACAAAGCGGCGCTGTATCTCGCTGAGCATCGGGCGATCTTGCGGGAACGCGGCCCGGCTGCCTATGGTCTTGCGAAATGAGGGGATGTGCCAGGGGAGTTGCATGAGCGAAGCATCGCTGAGCCCGGAGACCGTGCTCGCCGAGATGAAGAAGAACGGCGTCAGCCATATCGTCTGGCTGCCGGACAGCGAGACCAACTGGCTCTATCTGCTGATGCAGGCGGAACCGTCGCTGACCCTGGTCGGGGTCAGCCGCGAGGGGCATGCCTGCTCGATCGCCTCGGGGCTCGCGGCGGGCGGCGCCAAGCCGATGATCCTCATCCAGAATACCGGGCTGCAGGAATCGGGCGACTCGCTGCGCGGCTGGCTACTCAGCATGAATGTCGGTTGCGTGATGATGGTCGGCTATCGCGGCTGGACCCGGCACGGCGTCACCACCGACACCGCCGCGACCTATACCGAGCCGTTTATCAACGCCTATGGCCTGCAATATTACCTGGTCGAGAATGACGCCGACGCGCCGCGCATCTCGGTCGCGTTCGAGGAGGCGGCGAAGACCAAGAAGCCGGTCGTCGTCCTCGTCGGCGACGAATTTCATGGCTTCAACCGGTAGAGGGAGCAACGATCATGATGCGCATCGCTGAAGCCCTCACCGCCTTCAAGCCGCATCGCGGCGACGCGATCGTCGTGCCGGGGCGCGGCGGCAAATTCTGGGTCGAGCTGACGCAAGACCCGCATCTCGATCTGCCGGTCGGCGATCCGGCGATGGGCGGGCATGCCGGGTTCGCGCTCGGCCTCGCGCTGGCGCAGCCCAGCCGCAAGGTCGTGCTGTTCGATTCCGAGGGCGACATCCTGATGAGCCTCGGCATGCTGACGACGATCGCGGAGCAGGCGCCGCCGAATTTCTACCATTTCCTCCTCGACAATGAGGTCTACGCGACGACCGGCGGTCAACCGGTGCCGAATGCCAAGAACGTCAAGTACGACCGCATGGCACTCGCCGCCGGCTATCCGCGCGCGCAGGCCTTCGACAAGCTCGACGATCTCGACCGCGCGCTGCCGCAGATCATGGAAAAGCCGGGCCCGGTCTTTGTCGCGCTCAAGGTCTATCCCGAGATCGAGAACGCGCCAATCGGCAGCCGTGTGCGGTGGAACAAGCGCAGCCGCACGCAGGTCGTAGCGGATATTCAGGGGAAATTGGGAATTTCGTAGGATGGGCTAGCGCTATTATGGCGCAAATCCCTGTAATGAAAAGTTGGGGCCGTTATCCAAACTCGTTCAACTCGAAGACGCTCAAACGGTCTCGAAAGAAAATCGGAAGCCGTATTGCACCAGTCGAAGGTTTGGGGTTACGCGAGCAGCCGATATGGCCCGAGGCAAGAACTCCCTCGCAACGAGGATGCCGCGCACTCTCGTTTCTCTGTCCATCAAGTCGCCCATATAGGAGAGAATTTGTCCCACAGTCTCCCGATCGGCCATTCCCGCCTTTAATTCGATCACGACTGTCGCACCGTCTTTATCGCGGGTCGTTATGTCGATCCGTCCCGATGCCACGGTCTGTTCGCGGCCGCCATCCGTGATCATCAATCCAGGCTCAAGCTGCTCAATGCTCCGCCGCAGGGCCAGTTGTAGATCGCGCTCAAGGCCGAAGGCGGTGTCGACGGCGCTGGCAACCTCAGCCTCAGTATCAGGGGCGCCCCCGTCGCTACCGTCATGAATCAGACCATATTTGCGTAGTTCTCATTGTTCTTAAGTTGAGAGCGGTACCAACGCACTGTGTTTATAGAGCCGCGTTCCGGATGGATCTTCCGAAGCCCAGCGAGAACCTCTTGGTTGTCCAGACCAGACTGACTCAGCTCAATCGTGACATCTTGTATGGACTTAGGCATCCCTTCGACCTTTCCACGTCCTAAAAAGGCAAAACTTGCCTCATCAAGGAGTTGCATACCGTGGGTTAGTTAGCGAAGCGTAACCCCCTCGCCGCGCATCGCGCGCCACAGCTTTTCGGGTGTCGCCGGCATCTCGATGTGCGTCACGCCGAACTCGGCGAGCGCATCGACGACCGCGTTGGTGATGACGCCGAGCGCCGGGGTGATGCCGCCCTCGCCGCCGCCACGAAAACCCAACGGGTGCGTCGTCGAGGGCACCTCGGAGAGGTCGGTCGCGAAAAACGGCAGATCGCCGGCGCGCGGCATCGCGTAATCCATAAAGGAGCCGGCAAGCGGCTGGCCGCTCTCAATATCGACGACACAGTGCTCCATGAGCGCCTGGCCCATGCCTTGGGCGATGCCGCCATGCGTCTGGCCGTGGATGATCATCGGGTTGACCGCGCGGCCGACATCGTCAATCGCGGTGTAGCGGACAAGCTCGACCTTACCGGTATCCGGGTCGATCTCGACCTCGGCGACATGCCAGCCGTGCGGGAAGGACGAGATGCGGCTGACGACGTCGCCCTTACCCTTGAGCGGGCCGCGCAACGCCTCGGGAAGCCGCGTGTCGCGTTCCGCCGCAGCGGCGACCGCAAACAGATCGACGGCGCGGTCGGTGCCAGTCACCGTGAAACGGCCGTCGGCGAAATTAATATCGGCTTCGGCGGTTTCGAGCAGATGCGCGGCGATCTGCAGCCCCTTCTCGATGATCTGGCGCGACGCGGCGTGCATCGTGACGGAGGCGAGGCGGATCGAGCGGCCTGAATGCGACCCAGCGGCGAACTTGTTGCGATCGGTGTCGCCGGTCACGAGGCGGACGCGATGGTTCTCGACGCCGAGCCAGTCGGCGAGCAGTTGGGCGTAGCTCGTCTCGTGCCCCTGCCCGCTCGACAAGGTGCCGATCTCGACCTCGATCTCGCCTTGCGGGCGCACGTGCACGACGGCTTCCTCAAAGGGCGACCCGCTCTGCGACTCGACATAGGTGCCGAGCCCGATACCGCGATATTTGCCGGCGGCACGAGACGCCGCTCGGCGCGCCACAAACCCGTCCCAATCCGCCAGCGCCAAGGTGCGGTCGAGTATCTGTTCGTAGGCGCCGCTATCATAGGTCATGCCAAACGGGTTCGGGTAAGGCAGCGCCGCTTCCGGGATCAGGTTGCGGCGGCGCAATTCGACCCGGTCGAAGCCAAATTGGCGCGCGGCGATGTCGATCAGCCGTTCCTTGACGAACATGACCTCGGGCCGGCCCGCGCTGCGATAGGGCGCGGTCGAAACCGTATTGCTGAACACGGCACGGGCGCGCGCATGGGCGACCGGGGTGCGATAGAGGCTGGTCGAAAGCTCGGTACCTTTGGTGAGCGGCACGAACGAGGCAGCATAGGCACCGAGATTGCTCAGGTTTGAGGTGCGGAAGGCGAGGAAATTGCCCTCCGCGCTCAGCGCCAATTCGGCCGCGACGGTCAGGTCGCGGCCCTGGAAATCGGTCAAGAGCGCTTCGCCGCGCTCGCACAGCCATTTGACCGGCCGGCCGAGCCGCTTCGCCGCCCAGCAGATCAAGCCGAATTCTGGGTAGGTGTTGTTGCGCGTGCCGTAATTGCCGCCGACATCGTAAGCGACGACCCGCATCTGACTCTCGTCGATGCCGAGCATGTGCGCGACGTCCTTGCGCGGCCGGCCAACCCCGCCGCCACCGGCATAAAGCATGTAGCGCCCGGTCTGCGCGTCGTATTCGGCAAGCGCGGTGCGCGGCTCCATCGGCACCCCGGTCACCCGCTGTACATGCGTGTCGAGCCGGGCGATGTGGGCCGCGCTGGCAAAGGCCGTGTCGGTCGCGGGGCCATCGCCGACCAGCGCGTCGACGACGACATTGGGCTGATCCCAGAGGCACGGCGCGTCCGGCCCGGCGGCGCTCCCCGCCGCGGCGATGGACTCACGAGGGCGGTAGTCGATGGCGACGAGTTCGGCCGCGTCCTTTGCGGCGGCCAGAGTCTCGGCTATGAGGAGCACCACCGCTTCGCCGACAAAGCGCACCCGACCGTCCGCCAATGGCATCTGGTGCGGCACCGCGATCGCCGAGCCGTCCGTGTTGGCGAGGGTAATATCCGGCGGGCTCTGCGACGTCGGAGCGTGAAGCATGGGCCTCAGGCCGTCGGCGAGGTAATCCGCGGCGGCCAGCACCGCGACGACACCAGGAGCCACGACGGCTTGCCGCGTATCGATCGCGGCAATCTCGGCATGGGCGTGCGGCGAGCGCAGAATAAAGGCGCAGAGTTGGCCCGGCAGGTTCAGATCGTCACCAAACCGCCCGCGTCCGGTAAGAAAACGCTCGTCCTCACGGCGCCTTGGCGATTGACCCACACCGGCGCGCGTCGCCGCTACTCCCCCGTCAGCCATACACCGCCCTCTTGGTCTCGCCCGGTTCGCCGTGGCGACAATTTTGCGCAACCCGGCGATTTTTCCCAGCGGCTTCACCTTACATTAAGCTGACAAGCAATAGAGAGAACGCCAGGTGTGGAGTGGAGTAGTAGGAGGCCACCTTGATACGAGTGCTAAAAAGACTGCTGAATGACGAGTCCGGAGCCACGGCGATCGAATACGGTTTGATCGCAGCGCTGATCGCGGTGGCCGCCGTCAGTGTCATGACCACGGTCGGTCATAACCTGTCGGCGACCTTCAACACAGTCGCAACCAAGCTTTAGCGGAGCCGGATCCGACGCGATGCGCAACCTTACGAAGTCGTAATTTTTACCGAAAATCGGCGGGCGTTTACCACAATTTAAGTAGCGGGCGGTTAATCATAACCCCGTACAGTTTGTGTCGAGACCGCCCATGCTCCGCCTTTTCGAGAAGCTCCTCAAAGACGAAACCGGCGCCACCGCCATCGAGTATGGGTTGATCGCCGCTTTGATCGCGCTCGCCGCGATCAGCACGATCACCAATGTCGGCAAAAACCTGTCGACGACGTTCAACACCGTCGCGACAAAGCTCTAAGACCTCCGAGGACGACCTCCCCCGGGGCAAGGAGGGACGCGGGTTCGTCTGCGTCCCTCCTTCATTTTTGCGTTTGCGGCGCTATTCGGCGGCGGCGGCTTGCGCCTCGGTCTCGCCGATCACCAGGCCAAGCGGGCTCGCGGCGACCTTGACCGTGGCCCCGTCGGCGATACGGCCTTCGAGGATGCGCTGGGCCAGCGGGTTTTGCAGCTCGCGCTGGATGACCCGTTTCAGCGGCCGCGCACCGTAGACCGGGTCATAGCCGGCCTTTGCCAGCCACTCGGTCGCTTTCGGATCGAGGTCGAGCGTGATCTTGCGGTCCTCGAGCAGCTTCTTAAGCCGGGCGAGCTGGATCGCGACGATCCCCGTCATGTCGTCGCGCGACAGACGGCGGAACAACAATATCTCGTCCAGGCGATTGAGAAATTCCGGCCGGAACACGTGGCGCACCGCCTCCATCACCGCCGGTCGCGCAATTTCGATATCGGCGCCATCCGGCAGGTTGGCGATAGCCTCGCTGCCGAGGTTCGAGGTCAGCACGATCAGCGTATTGCGGAAATCGACCGTGCGGCCTTGGCCATCGGTCAGCCTTCCGTCATCGAGCACCTGAAGCAGCACGTTGAAGACATCGGGATGCGCCTTCTCGACCTCGTCGAACAGGATCACCTGGTACGGCCGGCGGCGTACCGCCTCGGTCAGCGAGCCGCCCTCGTCATAGCCGACATAGCCCGGCGGCGCGCCGATGAGCCGCGAGACGGTGTGCTTCTCCATGTATTCCGACATGTCGATGCGCACCATCGCGCTCTCGTCATCGAACAGGAACTCGGCGAGCGCCTTGGTGAGCTCGGTCTTGCCGACCCCGGTAGGACCGAGGAACAGGAACGAGCCGATCGGCCGGTTCGGGTCCTGCAACCCGGCGCGGGCGCGGCGGATCGCGTTTGACACGGCGACCACCGCCTCTTCCTGGCCGATCACGCGGCGACGCAGATTCTGCTCCATCTGCAGGAGCTTCTCGCGCTCGCCTTCGAGCATCTTGTCGACCGGGATGCCGGTCCAGCGCGACACGATAGCGGCGATGTGTTCGGGCGTTACCGCCTCTTCGATCGTGCCTTTGCCGGAGGATTCGGCCTCTCCGATCCTGCGCTCG
This sequence comes from Allostellaceae bacterium, assembly GCA_035570495.1. Taxonomy (GTDB): domain Bacteria; phylum Pseudomonadota; class Alphaproteobacteria; order ATCC43930; family CGMCC-115725; genus DATARH01. Next base: position 12,151 of record DATMLO010000104.1, read on the forward strand.
AGATCGGGGATAACGCCGTAGGTCAACTCGCCCGCTTTCGTCCAGTCGCCGCGGCGTTGCGCCTGGTCCAATTCGGCGCGCGCCTGTTCGAGCTGCTCCTTGAGCTTCTGCGCACCGGCGAGCTTGCCTTTTTCGGCCTGCCACTCGGCGGTCAACGCTTCCGACTCCTCTTCGAGGTCTTCCAGCTCTTTGACGAGCTTTTCGAGCCGGTCTTTCGACGCCGCGTCGCTCTCCTTCTTGAGGGCTTCGCGTTCGATCTTCAATTGGACGATACGGCGGTCGAGCTCGTCGATCTCCTCGGGCTTTGAATCGACGGTCATCCGGAGGCGCGACGCGGCCTCATCCATCAGATCGATCGCCTTGTCGGGCAGAAAGCGGTCGGTGATGTAGCGGTTCGACAAGGTCGCCGCCGCGACGATGGCGCCATCGGTGATGCGCACGCCGTGGTGCAGCTCGTATTTCTCCTTGATGCCGCGCAGGATCGAGATCGTATCCTCGACCGACGGCTCGTTGACAAAGACCGGCTGGAAGCGCCGCGCCAGCGCCGCATCCTTCTCGATGTGCTTACGGTATTCGTCGAGCGTGGTCGCGCCGACGCAGTGCAGCTCGCCGCGCGCCAAAGCCGGCTTCAGCATGTTGGAGGCGTCCATCGCGCCTTCCGCCTTGCCGGCGCCGACGAGGGTATGCAGCTCATCGATAAAGACGATGATCTCGCCGGCCGCGGCGGTGATCTCGGCCAGCACGGCCTTGAGTCGCTCCTCGAATTCGCCGCGATATTTCGCGCCGGCGACCATCGCGCCGAGATCGAGCGACAAAAGGCTCTTGTCCCTGAGGCTTTCCGGCACGTCGCCATTGACGATGCGCAACGCCAGACCCTCGACGATCGCGGTCTTGCCGACCCCCGGTTCGCCGATGAGGACGGGGTTATTCTTGGTGCGCCGTGACAGCACCTGGATCGTGCGACGGATCTCCTCGTCGCGGCCGATCACCGGATCGAGCTTGCCTTCGCGCGCCGCTTCGGTGAGGTCGCGGGCGTATTTCTTCAGCGCGTCGTAGCTGTCCTCGGCCGAGGCGCTGTCGGCCTTGCGACCTTTGCGCACCTGTTCAATCGCGGCGTCGAGGCTTCGCGGCGTGACGCCGGCGGCGGCAAGCGCCTTACCGGCGGCCGTCTCCTTGGCCATCGCCAGCGCCAGAAGCATGCGCTCGACGGTGACGAAACTGTCGCCGGCCTTGTCGGCGATCTGCTCCGCCTGCTCAAAGACGCGCGCCAGTTCCGGGCTGACATAGACCTGGCCAGCGCCGCTGCCTTCGACCTTGGGTTGGCGATTGATCTCGGTCTCAACCGCCTGCAGCGCGATCTTGGCGTCGCCGCCTGCGGCATTGATCAGGTTGGCGCAGAGGCCTTCCTTGTCGTCGAGCAGGATTTTGAGGAGATGTTCCGGCGTGAGGCGCTGATGACCGCTGCGCAACGCCAAATTCTGGGCGGCCTGGGCGAATCCCTTCGACCGCTCGGTATATTTCTCGAGTTCCATGGGCTTGATCTCCGATGAACCGACCGCCCCGACCCCCTATCAGGCAGGTCCAACGGCCCTTCAACGGAAGATATGGTGCGCCGCAAAACCCGCCTCAAGCCTAGCAGGCCAGGGTTTACGCTACATTGATACGATCGATGCGGGCGACGCGTTCGCCCGCTGCGCGGGTGCCTTCAGTCCACCCGCCCAGTGATGAACGGTGGCAACTGATCTTCGTCGACCGCCGGCGGTTGAGGCGGCGGCGGAGCCGGCTGGATTTGCACGAAATGCGCCTCCTCGGGCTGCTCGCCCTCGCCGTCGACGGCTTCGCCGTCGGGCTGCATCTGTTGCTGTTGCTGCTGCTGTTGCCGGAACGCCTCGCCATTGGCGTTCATGACTCGGAAATAGTGCTCGGCGTGCTGGTAGAAGTTTTCCGCCGCGATGCGATCGCCAGACGATTGCGCCTCACGGGCGAGCGCCAGATAGCGCTCGAACACCTGATAGGCGTTGCCGCGGATTTTGACGCTGGGACCGTTGCTGTCGAAGGTCTGCGAGCGATGTGGCGGACGCGGGCCACCGCCGCCGCCTCCACCGCCGCCGCGATTCTGACCGTTATGGAAGGGATTGCCGCCGCCATTGCGGCCGCGCGAGCGCTTTTGTGGTCTCATGACACCTGTCTAGTCGCGGTGGACCCTGTTGGACCATCGTCCGGCCGCCGGCCCGGCGCTCTCCCGAGCGCGCTTCGAACCGTTCCCTTATGCGGCATTTGTCGAGCCCGTCAATCTTAGAACAATTTTCGGGCGCGACAGTCACCACTGTAGGCGGGCATTTCGGCGGTTCCAAGATTTTTCTCACGGCACCGTGAAGCTAGCGCGGCAACCGGGCGACGATACAGCGCGCGATCCCAGCGAGATCGGGGATGACCGCCTCGACCATGAGCCCGTGCTGCGCGAGAATCCCGATGACGGCCGTCTCCTGTCCCGCACCGATCTCGCAAACGAACATGCCGCCCGGCGCGAGCAGGCGCGGCAAATCGCCGGCGATGCGCCGATAGGCGCCCAATCCGTCCACGCCGCCGTCGAGCGCGAGGACGGGATCAAAGTCCCGGACCTCCGGCGGCAAGCGCGGAATTTCGGCGCTTTCGATGTAAGGCGGGTTGCTCACGACAACGTCGAAGCCGCCTTCGAGGCCGCGACCCCAGTCGCCGATCTGGAACGATGCTCGATCGGCGAAGCCGAGACGCTCGGCATTGCATCGTGCCGTCGCGACGGCACCTTCCGCACCATCGACGCCAATCCCGGTCGCGTGCGGATACTCCGACAACAGCGCCAAAAGCAGGCAGCCGGTGCCCGTGCCGAGGTCGAGAAAACGATACGGCCCGTCACCCTCGGAGAGGCGCGCGATAACGGCCTCGACCAACGTCTCGGTCTCCGGCCGCGGGTCGAGCGTGTCGAGCGACAGCACGAAATCGAGGCCCCAGAATGATCGCCTACCCTGGATGCGGCTTAGCGGCTCATGCGCCAGAGCGCGCTCGAGCATCGTCGCGATGCGGGCGCCTTCGTCCTCGGTGACGATGCGGTCAGTCCGGGCGAACACTTCCTCCGGCGTCAGGCCAAGCGCGATCGCCAAAAGCCGACGGGCTCGCCGCCGCGGCTCGTCAAACCCGGCATCTGACAGGGAAGCCGCAAGCTTGCTGAGCGTCGAGCCAATCGTGTCGGGCGGAATCATTCCGCCGCGGCGGCGAGCCGTTCGGCGGTGTCGGCCGCGGTCAGTGCATCAACCACTTCATCGAGCGCTTCGCCGGACAGGATTTTGTCGATCTTGTAGAGCGTCAGGTTGATGCGATGATCTGTGACGCGGCCTTGCGGGAAATTATAGGTGCGCACGCGCTCCGACCGGTCGCCGCTGCCGACCTGGCTCTTACGGTCGGCGGCGCGAGCCGAATCGCGCGCCTGGCGCTCCAACTCGTAAAGCCGCGCGCGCAGCACCTTCAAGGCCCGCGCCTTGTTCTTGTGCTGCGATTTCTCATCCTGCTGGATCACCACCAGCCCGGTCGGCAGATGGGTGATGCGCACCGCGCTGTCGGTGGTGTTGACCGACTGGCCGCCGGGGCCGCTCGAGCGATAGACGTCGATACGCAGATCCTTGTCGTCGATCTGGATGTCGATCTCTTCCGCCTCGGGCATCACCGCGACGGTGGCGGCGGAGGTATGGATGCGGCCGGACGCCTCGGTCTCGGGCACGCGCTGGACGCGATGCACACCAGACTCGAACTTGAGGCGCGCGAAGACGCCGCGCCCGGTGACCGTGGCCGCAGCCTCCTTGACGCCGCCGATCCCGGTTTCGGAGATGTCCAGCAGCTCGAATTTCCAGTTCCGCAGCGCGGCGTAACGCTGGTACATGCGGAACAGCTCGGCGGCGAACAGCGCCGCCTCGTCACCGCCGGTGCCGGCGCGCACTTCGAGGATCGCGTTACGCTCGTCGTCCTCGTCCTTCGGCACCAGGGACATGCGGACCTGCATCTCGAGGCCGGGTAGGCGCTCGCGCAGGCCTTGCGCCTCTTCCTCGGCCATCGCCTTCATCTCGGGGTCGTCGCCGGCGATCATCTCGGCGGCGGCTTCCATGTCGGACTGCGCCTGGCGCAGTTCGGCGATGGTGTCGACGATCGGCGACAGCTCGCTGTATTCTTTCGACAATTTGGTGAATTCGGCGCCGCTGACGCCGCTCGCCGCCATCGCCTCGCCGATCTCGGCGTGGCGCCGGACAAGCTGGTCGAGCCGGGTTTCGAGCACGGCGTCCATCAGGAAAGCGCCTTCAGTTTGGCGACCAAAGCCGCGCCGGCGAGCGGCACCTCGGCTTGGTCACCGCTGTCGAGGTCGCGCAAGGTCACGACGTTTTTCGCCACTTCATCGTCGCCGATCAGCACCGCGGCGCGCGCGTTGACCCGATTCGCGCGGCGCATTCGCCGGCTCATGTTGCCGGAATACCCGAGATCGACCGAAAAACCCTCGCTACGCAGCGTCTCGGCGATGATAAGCGCCAACGCCTCGCCCTGTTCGCCGAAGGGCACCAACGCCACCGGACGCGCTGGCTTTGCCGGCTCGTCGATCAGCAGCGCCAAACGCTCGATCCCCGCCGCCCATCCGACTCCCGGCATTTGCGGCCCGCCCATTATCTCCACGAGCCCATCGTAGCGCCCACCCGCGAGCACCGTGCCCTGCGCGCCGAGATCGGTCGTCACGAATTCGAAGACGGTGTGCGTGTAGTAGTCGAGCCCGCGCACGAGACGTGGGTTCAGCCGGTACCCGACGCCCAAGCGATCGAGCCCATCACGCACGTCGACGAAGAAATTCCGGCTCTGTTCATTGAGGTACTGGTCGAAAGCCGGGGCATCGGCATTGATGCGCATGTCGCCCGCATCCTTGGAATCAAGGATGCGCAGCGGGTTGACCTCCAGCCGGCGCTGGCTGTCTTCCGACAATTCCGAACGCCGCGCCGCGAAATAGGTCACGAGCGCGTCGCGGTAGGCGGCTCGGCTTTCTGGATCGCCGAGCGTATTAAGTTCGAGCTGAACTCGCTCGCCGATGCCAAGCGCGTCGAGGATGCGGCGCGCCAAGGCGATGAGCTCGATATCGGCTTGCGGCTGCGCGACGCCCAAAATCTCGGCATCGATCTGATGAAATTGGCGATAGCGGCCCTTTTGCGGCCGCTCGTAGCGGAACACCGGACCACTCGCGAAGAATTTCAGCGGCGTCGATTGCATCAGGCTGTTCGACAGCACGGCACGCGCCAGCCCGGCGGTAAATTCCGGCCGCAGGCTCAAATCCTCACCGCCGCGGTCCTTCAGTGAATACATCTCCTTGGCGACGATGTCGGTGTGCTCACCAATTGGCCGGGCGAACACCTCGGTGAACTCGAAGATCGGGATGTCCACCTCGTCGAACCCATAGAGCTGGGCGAGACGAAACGCGGTTTCCCGCACATGACGGTGGCGGCGCGCCATATCGGGCAACAAATCCTGCGTGCCGCGCACCGGCTGTAAGGCTGGCATGAAACTCTCTGATTGGGTCAGTCGTTGCTTGAGTCGCTCGGGTCCAAACTCCCAGAGATCGGCGCTCTTGGCAATTCCCGCAACCCCGTCAGCCACCGGGCTGCGGCGCGGCGGGCGGCGGCTCGCAAGGGCCGGGGCGCGTAAATAGGCAGAGCTGCGGGTTGGCCGGGTCGGGCTCGCCGCCGAAACATTCGACCTTGCCGTACCCGGGGAGGCCGCGGTCGGGCGGCGCGATCAGGAAATTGTAGAGCGGCGTCTTCCGCGCCATTTCGTCATCAGAAAAAATCGGCAGTTCCTTGCCGCGCAGCACCACCGATTGCGGAATCGAGATCGTCGGGCTGATCGGTTTCGCAGCACTGTAGCTCCCGCCATAAAGCGGCACGTCGCGATCGAGATAAGTGTACGACCAGCCTTCCGCCCAACCGATGCCGACCGCGCCGAGCCCACAGAGTTGCGGCTGCCGGTGCGCGGCGAGGAAAGCCTCGAAAATGTTGCGGTCGAGGGTGCGGAACAACAGGCCGTAGCTCACCGCGACCCAGCAGGCGAGCGCGGCATAAGCGACGACCGCCGCCCCGGTGACGAACGCCACGCGATCGCCGCCCCCGCCGCGCGCCGCGACGACCCGGCAGACGACGCCGCAGAAATACGTCGCGCCAGCGCCCATCAGGATCGGGCAGGCGAGCAACGCGGTCGATAGATAGCGATACTCGGCATTGGCGAAGACGAGGTGCGTCGCGACGATCGTCATCACGACGGCACCAAGAACCGGCCGGCGAAAGGCGCCGATCACGGCAAACAGCGCCAGCGGCAGGGCCCGAGGTGTCCACGCCGCGGTGACCAGCTCGGCATAGGTCACCGCACTGCTCGTGCCCTCGGCGTATCCGCCAGCGAATTTCTCGACGAGGCCGCGCAACAAATAGCGCCAGATCGATTGAAACGGCGTGCCCCAGGTCAGCCAATCGAGAAGCCCGAGATCGAGCAGCACCACGGCGCCACCGCCGAGAACCAAGGGGAGCCAGCGGCGACGCCATTCGCCGCGGCAGCACATGAGCGCGAAGACCGCCATCGCCGGCCCGGTCTGTACGCGAAAACACACGGCGAGGCCGAGCAGCGCGCCCGCGATCGCCATCCGGTTTGGCGACGGGTCTCGGTCTGCGTTGTCAGCGACGAGGTACGCCGCGAGAAAGCAATAGCCCGACAGCACCTCGCCCATGACCGACGGGGCGAGGTAGATCGGGTCAATCCAGATCGCGCATAGCGTCCCGGTGACCAGCGCCCCCAACAAGCCGTCGCGGCTGCGCGCGGTCTCAAACCCGACATAAACAACCGTGAGCGAGAGTGCCGCGCACAGGATCCTGATCGCGTCGATGTAGACGAGCGGGTTGGCGCTGATCCACCGCGACGCCGCCATGACGGCCGCGAGAATGCCGGGGATCAGCCAGGAGCGCGCGCCGTCGTGAAATTCCCACGGTACGACACCGCTGCCGAAAGCCAGTCGGTAACCCTGCTCATAATACTGATACAACTCGTCGGGATGGACGGTGTAGGGACCGGAGACAACGACGGCCAGGCGGATCGTCAGAGCCAGCGCCAGGATGCCGATCAGATACGCGCGGCCCGTCACGACGGCCGTGCCTGCTCGCGCATTTTGACGACGATCGCCGCGAGCAGCCCCGCCACCAGCAGCGGGGTCACGCAGCCGATGCGGAACAGGACCGGAGGGTTGAACAGAGGGCTGACCCACACGGCCGCGGCAAGTGTTAGCTGGTAAGGCCGCAACCCGGCTGACGGAAGCGCGGTGACGAACACGCTGGCCGCCAGCCCGAGCAGTATCGCGTCGGAGTTCGACGCGTGCGGCGCCGCAAGGATCGTCGCGGCGAGCAACGCCGCCAACCGCAATCCGCCGGTGTCCGGCCGGCGGTAGATCCAGTAGACCGCGATGGCCGCGCCGATTGTTGCGAGCGCCTGCACCGCGCTGGCCAGGGTCGCCGGGGCGCCCAGCCAGCTCGCGCAGGCAAAGACGCTGATCCCGTTCAGCCGCCCGACATCGAGCCAGCTGCGGTAGACGCCGCTCCCGCCGAGGACCAAGTCAAACCAGGCCCGCCAGATGTCGAGACCGAGCACGGCAGCGCTTGCGAGAGCAAGCACACAACCGGTGGCCACGGCCGCGCCGATCGATCGCCATTGCCTGCCTGCGAGCAGCGCGACCCAGGCCATCAACGCCAATTGCGGCTTGAGGCTCAGGACACCCACAAGCACGCCGCATAGCAGCGACCGCTCCGACGCCGTGGCAAATGCGGCCAGCATCAGCGCCGCTGTGTAGAATGCGTTCTGCCCGGTCAGGACCTCGAACGGTACCGCCGGACAGAGCAGCAGGGTCGCGATCGCCGGCCATCGCCGGTAGCCGCTATCGAAGCTGCACCAGACGATGGCGATCACAGCGGCAAACCCCGCCAGCAGGAACACAGCCGCCGACGCCACCGGCGGCAGCAGCCCGAACGGCAGGATCAACAGCAGAAACGGCGGCGGGTAGACCCACGGGTGCAGCGCCAGCGGCGCGCCGAGCCAGGGCGCAAAGTGCTGGTTGATTGCGGCGGTCAGTGCGTTGCCTTCAAAGATCAGCGGCAAATTGCCGGCGAAATAGGCCCGGGCGGCCTCGTAGAAGACCATCCAGTCCTGCAGCGGGGCGACACGGAACAGCCATAGATCGAACGCCCAGGCCAGCAGCCCGAAGACCCCGCAAACGATTGCGGCGATGGCAAGACCGCGAGGCATTCCTCCGGCGCCGGCCTCATGCGATGTCGACGCGGTCATGAGTTCCCCAGTCACCCCGCTCCCAGTAAGGCCGAATTATGTTTAACCGTTTCCTAAAGCCAATCTCCTAGCCTCTTGGTCTCCACCCCGCGGAGAGATCACGCATGCCGGTCACGGCTCGATTGGTGACGCAGCTGCAAAGCGGCGACTGGCTCAGCACCGCGCGGCTGCGGCTCTACGTGGCCATTCTGCTCGCCGCGGAGCTCGCGGTGTTCTGCTTCATTGTGGCCGGGACGCATGGCTGGATCGTGCCGCTCGACAAGCCGAACACCACCGATTTCGTCAGCTTCTACGCGGCCGGAAGTCTCGCCGACGCCGGGACGCCGGCTTTAGCCTACGACCATACGGCGCATTTCGCCGCGGAAGAGGCGGTCGTCGGCAAGGGAATCGAATACCAGTATTTCAATTATCCGCCAGTCTACCAGGCGCTGTTCGCACCAATCGCCCGGCTGCCCTATCTTGCCGCCTTTATCGCGTTCGAAGGCGCGACGCTCGTGCTTTTCCTCGCCGCGGCGCGGGGCATTCTCGGCCGGCTCGATGCGACGGCGCTGATGGCGCTCCTCGCCTTCCCGGTCGCCTGGTGGAATATCGGTCTCGGGCAAAATGCGTTCCTGACCGCGGCGTTGTTCGGCGCGGGCACATTGTTGGTCGAGCGCCGCCCGATCCTCGCCGGTCTGTGCTTTGGCGCCCTTTGCTACAAGCCGCATTTCGCGCTTTTGGTGCCGCTCGCGCTGGGCCTCGGCGGTCATTGGCGTGCGTTTGTTGCGGCGGCAGTCTCGGCGGCCGCGCTCATGCTTGGTTCGGTTGCGTTGCTTGGCCCGGGCACTTGGCAGGCTTTTCTTGTCACCGTGAGCGAATCCCACTCGATGTACGAGTCGGGGCGCATCCTGTTCAGCGGCTTTGTCAGCCCGTTCGGCGCGACGCGGCTGTTGGGCGCCGATATCGCCACCGCCTATGTCGTGCAGGGTGTGTTTACGGCCGTGGCGGCGGGGGTGGTCGGCATCGTCTGGTGGAAGAAATTGTCGCTGCCGGTGCGCAATGCGGTGCTGGCCTCGGCGACGCTGCTCGCGGTGCCGTTGTCGCTGCTCTACGATCTGATGCTCGGCGCGATTGCCGGCTGCTGGCTGCTGCGCGACGCCGATAAGGAAACCGTCCCGGCCTGGGAAAAGACCGCGCTGGCGCTAACCTACGCGGCACTGCTCGACAGCCGGGCACTTGCCGACAAGCTGTCGATACCGGTGAATACGATCTGCGCGTTGGTGCTGTTCGGGCTGGCGACGCGACGCGCGTCGCGCGAGCTCGGCCTTATTTCGCCGGCGCGCTTGCGGGCCGTCGCACCGACCAGGTGAAGACCGACGACATCGCGTAGTTCCAGACCGCCGAGACCGCCGCACCAGCGAGGCCGGCGAGCCACCATGAATGATTGCCGGCGACCGACGCGGCGATCCCGACATTGGCCACCGCGCCCAACCCGCACACCGCGTAGAACGAGATCAGCCCGGACAAAACGCGCCAGCCTCTGAGCCGCCGGTCGCGATAGGTGAAAACGTTGTTCAGCAGAAAGTTGAAGGTCATCGCGACCATGGTCGCGGTCGCCTGAGCAACCGGGAATGACGCGACATGCAGCGTCGTCCAAAGCGTCGTCAGGTGCACCCCGACGCCGAGCCCGCCGATCAGCGAAAACAACAGGAACCGCACGGGAACCGCTGGTCCCAGCAGCTTTTGCAGCAGCAGCATCAAATATTCCCAGGCGACGAGCGCATCGAGCTTGCTCTCGCCATGCAGTCGCTCGCGGAACTGCAGGGGTAGCTCGGCGAAGGCAAACGGCCTGGGCGTCGAGGCAAAAAGGTCGAGCAGAATCTTGAAGCCCTGGCCCGACAGCCGGCGCACCGCGCCGTCAAAGGCTGAGCGCTCGATCATGAAAAAGCCGCTCATCGGGTCGCTGAGCTCAGCCTTGACGACGAGCCGGCTGAGCTTTGTGGCAAAGCCACTGATGGCCACCCGTGATGCCTCGAAATTGCCGAGGCTGCCCTCGGCGACGTAGCGGCTGGCGACCACGACATCGAGGCGCTCGGCCTTGATCTTATGGAACATGCGCGGCAGTAGCGCCTCGTCATGCTGCAGATCGCCGTCCATCACCGCGAGATAGGGCGCGCTTGTTGCCAGCATACCCTCGATGCATGCCGAGCTGAGGCCGCGCCGGCCGATCCGCTGGACGCAACGGATATTGCTCTGGCCGCGCGCCAGCGCGCGCACCGCATCGGCAGTGCCGTCCGCCGAGTCGTCGTCGACGAAAACGACCTCCCAGGCGATGCCCGAGAGCACTCGGTTCAGCCGCTCAACGATCAACGGGACATTCTCCCGTTCGTTGAGTGTTGGAATGATGACGGAAAGCTCGGTGGGAACCGGCTGCGAGCTGGGCGTTGCGGCCCCCTGCGCGGCAGACACTGGCGGATTTTCGCCGACCAATTCCGCAACGCTCATCGACACCGTCCGTAACAGCAGGCACCTGACCCGACGGAGCAACTTACCGCGAGACGGTTAATAAAGGCTAATCACTCCTCAAAACCGGCATGGCCGGCATGACCCGGCCATCTCCGGAAAAAGCCGTCATCCGCGGGCCGGCGACCGCGGATGACGGCAAGCAGCGCGCTATACCCGTTCGATGACCGCGGCGATGCCCTGGCCGACGCCAACGCACATCGCGACAAGCGCATATCGGCCGCCGATGCGCTGCAGCTGACGCGCCGCGGTCAACGCGATGCGCGGGCCGGAGGCGCCGAGCGGATGGCCGATCGCGATCGCGCCACCATTCGGGTTGACGCGGCTGTCGTCGAACGGCACCTCGAGCCCCTTGAGGCAGGCGAGCACCTGCGAGGCAAACGCCTCGTTGATCTCGATCACGTCCATATCGGCGATCGTCAGCCCGGCGCGCTCCAACGCCTTTTTCGCAGCCGGTACCGGGCCGTAGCCCATGATGCGCGGCGCGACGCCCGCGACGCCGGTCGAGAGGATGCGGCAGAGCGGCTGCTGCCCGGCCGCCTCGCCCGCCTTGCGCGACGCGACGATCATCGCCACCGCGCCGTCATTGACCCCGGAGGCATTGCCCGCGGTGGTAACGCCGTCCGCGAACAGCGGGCGGAGCTTCGCCAGCGCCTCCATGTCGGTCTGTGGCCGCGGGTGCTCGTCCTCGGCGACGCTCACCGGGCCGGCGCGACCGCCTGGCACCTCGACCGCAACGATCTCGCCGTCGAAGAACCCGTCTTTCTTGCCAGCGGCGTATTTCGCTTGGCTGGCGTGGGCGAAGATGTCGGCTTGCTCGCGGGTGATCTGGTAGTCGCGCGCCAGATTGTCAGCGGTCTCCGGCATCGTGTCGCCGCCAAACCGGCCCTCGACCTTCGGGTTCGGAAAGCGCGCGCCGATGGTTGAATCGAAGATGCGCATCTCACGGCTATAGGGGTTTTCGCCCTTCGCCATGACCCAGGGCGCGCGGCTCATGCTCTCGACGCCACCGGCGACAAAGATGTCGCCCTCACCGCAGGTGATCTGCTGCGCGGCGACCGCGATCGCGTTGAGCCCGCTGCCGCAGTTCCGCTGCAACACCGAGCCGGGGACCTCGATCGGTAGCCCAGCGACGAGCGCCGCATGACGCGCGACGCAGCGGCTATCCTCGCCGCCCTGATTGCCGCAGCCCACCACGACATCTTCGATCTTCTCCGGGTCAAACCCGCTCTCGGCGACGACCGAGGCGATGACGTCGGCGAGCATGTCGTCGGGCCGCTTCTTGGCGAGCGCGCCGGCATACCGGCCAAACGGGCTGCGCTTACCGGCATACATATAGGCGTCGAGCATGGGGCGATTCCTCCAATGGCTCGGCGCATTTCCGTGCGAGGAGCCGGCGAAGTCAAGCATGACGCGCGCCCAGTGCCCGGGAGATGCTGGGAGCTTTCCTGCGAGCGGTGCCACGACCCCGACCGGGAAAATCGAAATTCATTGACTCTTAAATTATTGGTTGAAATTTATTAAAACATACCTGCAAAATGTGCAAACTAATAAGTTGAACATCCCGTCGGACAGGAGATGACATGTACCGCATATTGGGCATGCCTGTACTCACCGTTGCCGCACTCGCCGCATTAAGCGCCTGTCAACAAGGCACGCCATTCGGCGAAGGTTCATTATTTGGGGACAATCGCGCCAACATTGCCGGCGCGCGGCTTCGGTGGTCGATACCGCCACCATCGAACCGATCCCGGTAACAGAACTGGTCGCCACGATAAACAGGGCCGCTGGAAACAGGGCCGCTGGCGATCCGCCCACCAACCCAGTCACGTTGGACGACGCGATCGTCAACTATGAAGCAAAACAAGGCTCGGTATCTCTCACAAATTACGGCGCGTGGGCAAGGCTCCGTAATACTTTGCAAGATCGTGTACTGCTCGCATCGCAAAGCCGGTGCGGTTTCTATGAGGAATATCTGAAACGCTTCCAGTCCAACTCGGCGACGTTCTTCGGAACAGTGGCAACGATATTGGGCGGTGCTGGCGCTATTGTGACTGGCGCCGATAGTGCCCGTGCCCTCGCTGGGGTAGCCGGCATTTCTTCCGGCGTCGGCGCGGAGCTGCAGAAAGATTTGTTCTCCGGGGTCACCTCGGCTGTGATCGTTCCGGGCATCGAAAAGCGGCGCGGTGAAATCCTGGCGAGCATTATCCAGAATCGATGCCAAACCCCCGATCGCTACACGATCGGTTTGGCAATCGCCCAGGCGCTGCAATTCCATTCCGCCTGCTCGATGGATGTTGGCCTCGCCGAAGGCGGGAATGCCCTGAAGACTGCGTCAAACCCCGGCGCACAGGGGATGGCTTCCTTCATCTCGCTCGGTGCGCAGATCAACGGCGCGCAGTCCGTCGGCGTGTCGATCACAAAGAACCGCAAGGCCGGAGGCGTCGCCGCGCCGAGCGGCGCCACGATCTCGACCACGGTTACGACCGACCCGACAGCCGATGTATCGTCACTGCTGAAGGCGATAACGGATATGACGATCAGCCCTTGCTCGACGACAGACGGGCAGCCCGCAGCGCAAAACCCTTCGCCGGCCCCTAAAAAGGCAGCCGCAGCCGCACCACCGGGCGCTCCGACGGCCCCGGCCACGCCCGGCGCGCCGATGAGTCCGACCACGCCCGACGCCCCAAAGGCATCGGCCAAGCCCAGCTGACGATCTCTGCTGGCGAAAGCAGGCTCCTGCCGGCCGGGCAGTTCTGATACGCTCAGCGCCGGATCACGCCGGCGCCCGCTATGGATCACGACCACCACGCCCACGTACACGGGCACGAGCATGCTCACCACCATCACGAGGTGAACGATTTTGGGCGCGCCTTTGCGATCGGCATCGCGCTCAACCTGATCTATGTCACGGCGGAGGTGGGTTACGGGCTGGCTGCCGGTTCGCTGGCGCTGTTGGCGGACGCCGGCCACAATCTCGGCGATGTGCTGGGACTCGGCCTGAGCTGGGGCGCGGCGCTGCTCGGCCGGCGCGGCCCGAGCGGCCGTTTCACGTATGGCTTCGGGTCGAGCTCGATCCTGGCCGCGTTGAGCAATGCGCTGATCCTGCTGGTGGTGACGGGCGGGATCGCCTGGGAGGCAATCTGGCGCCTCGGCCATCCCGTCGCGGTCACGGGAGGGATCGTCGCCATTGTCGCGGCGGCCGGCATCGCGGTGAACGGAATCACCGCGCTGCTCTTCGCCAGCGGCCGCGGCAGCGATCTCAACCTGCGAAGCGCCTTCCTGCACATGGCGGCCGACGCGCTGGTCACGGCCGGCGTCGTGATCGCCGGCGTCGCCATCGCGCTGACCGGCTGGCTATGGCTCGACCCCGCGGTCAGCCTCGTCGTCTCGGCGGTTATCGTCTACGGCACCTGGGATCTGGTGAAGCAGGCGCTGGGACTCGCGCTCGACGCGGTGCCGGAAGGCGTCGACGCCACCGCGGTGCGCGCCCACTTCCTGGCGCTGCCGGGGGTCATCGCGATCCACGATTTGCACATCTGGGGCATGAGCACGACCGAGACAGCGCTCACCTGCCATCTGGTGATGCCGGGCGGCCATCCCGGCGACGAGGCGCTGGTGCATATCGCGCATGAACTCGACGAGCGGTTCCACATTCACCACTCGACCTTGCAGATCGAGCTGGGCGACAGCGCCGAGGTCTGCGCGCTGACCCCCGAGCACGTCGTCTGAGCCGGTTGCCGTCGCGCGGCTGGACGCTTAGATTTCAGGCACATTCTGCTGGGAGACGGTGATGAGCGAGAAGATCGCCCTGCGCGAAGTGGGCATGCGCGACGGCCTGCAGTCGATCGCCACGGTGATGCCGACCGAGACCAAGATCGCCTGGCTCGACGCCGAATACGCGGCCGGGGTGCGCTATGTCGAGGTCAGCTCGTTCGTGCCGCCAAAGCTGCTGCCGCAGCTCGCCGACGCGGAAGCGGTGATCGCACATGCGATGACCCTCCCCGGCCTGAGTGTCTCGGCGCTGATTCCCAATTCGCGCGGCGCCGAGCGCGGCATGGCCCTCGGCGTGCCCGAAATGAACTACGTCCTTTCGGTATCGAACGGTCACAACCTGTCGAACGTGCGCCGGCCGACCGAGGAGTCGATCGAGGATTTCCGCCGCGTCGTCGCGCTATGCCATAGCGGCAGCAAGCCGGCGAAGATCAATTGCGGGCTGGCGACGTCGTTCGGCTGCACGATCGAAGGCGACGTCGATGAAGACCGCGTGCGCCGCATCGCCAATGAGATCGCCGAGGCGGGCGCCGACGGCATCATCCTCGCCGACACGGTTGGTTACGGACAGCCGGCGGCGATCGAGCGCGTGTTCCGCAAGGTCATCGCCGATGTCGGGCCGCTGCCCGTCGCGGCGCATTTCCACGACACGCGCGGCCTGGGCCTCGCCAACGTGCTGGCCGCGTACAATGCCGGCTGCCGCGAGTTCGAGGCGTCGCTCGGCGGGCTTGGCGGTTGCCCCTATGCGCCGGGCGCCACCGGCAACATCGTCATGGAAGACACGGCCTTTCTCTTCGAATCGATGGGCTGCAAGACGGATATCGACCTCGATCGGCTGGTCGAGGTTCGTCTCATCGTCGCCAAGGCGTTGCCCGAAGTGCCGCTTTACGGCGCGATCGCCAAGGCTGGGCTGCCGTGCAATTTCCATCCGGTGGCGCAAGCCGCGGAATAAGCCCCGGGAGCTCTCCAAGGCATGACCGAACTTTCAATCGCGGGCGGCACGGCGCCCGTCCGGGCGGAGGCGCGCGTCGTTTCCGCCGCGCTCGCGGCGCTGATCGTCGGCGCTGTCTGGCTCGGCTGCGATTATGGCTGGCAGCAGGGGGTTCTTTACCTGCTGGGCGGCGGACTTGGTTTCGCGCTCTACCATGCGGCTTTCGGGTTCACCTCGGCGTTTCGCGTATTGATCGCCGACCGACGCGGCGCCGGGCTGCGCGCGCAGATGGTGATGTTAGCGATTGCCGTGTTTTTGTTCTTTCCGGCGCTGGCTCATGGCTCGCTCTTTGGCCAGCCGGTCAAGGGCGAGGCCGGTGCGCTCGGCACGTCGCTGATCGTCGGTTCGTTCCTCTTTGGCCTCGGTATGCAGCTGGGCGGTGGCTGCGCGTCGGGAACGCTGTACACGGTGGGCGGCGGCAGCACCCGGATGCTGGTGACGCTCGCCTTCTTTATCGCCGGTTCGGCGCTCGGCGCCGCGCATCTCCCCGCCTGGGAGGCTCTCCCCGCGCTGCCCCCGGTCTATCTGATCGGCGCGCTCGGCTGGTTCCCGGCGCTGGCGCTGAGCCTCGGCCTGTTTGCCGCGATCGCGCTTCTCAGCCTGCGGGTCGAGCGGCGCCGGCATGGCGCGGTCGAGCCCATCTTCAATTTCGCCGGACGGCACAGCCTGTTCAACGGACCTTGGCCGCTGATATGGGGCGCGGTCGCCCTGGCGATCGGCAATTTCGCGACGCTGGCGCTCGCCGGACGACCGTGGGGCATCACCTCGGGTTTCGCGCTTTGGGGATCAAAAATATGGGCGCTGACCGGGGCGGATGTCGCCTCGTGGCCCTACTGGAAGCCGGCCGCGCGCGCCGCCGCCCTGGAGGCCAGCGTCTTCACCGACATCACCTCGGTCATGGATTTCGGCATCGCGATTGGCGCGCTGCTCGCCGCCGGGCTCTCCGGCAAGTTCGCGCCCATCTGGCGCGTGCCACTGAGCAGCCTGGCAGCAGCCGCTCTCGGCGGGCTGCTGCTCGGCTACGGCGCGCGCCTCGCATATGGCTGCAATATTGGCGCTTATTTCAGCGGCATCTCCTCATCAAGCCTGCACGGCTGGGTTTGGCTGGCCATGGCGTTGCTCGGCACCATCGCGGGCGTGAAGCTGCGGCCATGGTTCGGGTTGTCGGTCGAGCGCTCGCGCATCTCCGAGGCCTGAGCGGCATGATCGGCCGCCGCGCACTAATCGCGACTGTCTTGGCGGCGAGCGCGTCTGGCTGCGCCGCCGTCCACAAGACCGATATCCTGCGCAAGGACGTGCTGACCGACGCGCAGGAGGCGATCGCCACGGCCGAACTCGATCACGGCGGCCTGACGGTCGCCGGTTCGGTCGATCGCGCCGACACCACCTATGACCCCGACCAGCCGATCACGCTGCGGGTGCAGACCAACAAGAACGCCTATGTGGCGATTTTCCGCGTCCTCGGCAGCGGCGAGACTACGCTGTTGTTCCCGAACCGTGGCCACCGCAAGGCGGCGATCACGGCCAATTCGGTGCTGACCGTCCCTGCCCCCGACGACGCGGTCAAGATCGTCGCCGATAAGCCTGGCATCGTGCTGTTCGAGTTCGTCGCGTCGACCGCGGGCGACGCCTGGCCGTTCAACCGCGCCCCGGATGACGGCTCGGATTTCGCCGCTCTGGGCACCACGACGCGCGCCCTCGCAAAGGATTTGCTGGATGGGCTGAAGGTTGGCAGCGGGCACGAAACCGCCGCGGCCTATGTGACGGTCCGCATCAACGGCGGCGGCCTGTTCTAGGGCACACAGCTCAGATCGGTGCCCGCCACAAAAGGTTGGGTCTCGGACGCGCCGGACGCCAGG
The DNA here is from genome assembly GCA_035570495.1 of Allostellaceae bacterium. Classification (GTDB taxonomy): domain Bacteria; phylum Pseudomonadota; class Alphaproteobacteria; order ATCC43930; family CGMCC-115725; genus DATARH01. Next base: position 29,653 of record DATMLO010000104.1, read on the forward strand.
CATAGCAACGTCTCGCTCTGACCGATGCTTGGCGATGCCGCGCTGGTCGAATTATTGGTGGCGGGCGCGGTCGACGTGTTGTTGGCGGTTGCCGTACCGATCGCACCAGCCCCCGTGGACGACCCTCCGGTATTGGAGCCTGTCGATGAGCCCGAGGTGCCCGACGAACTGGTCGCCGAGCGCCCGCCGCCTCCCGTTGACGGGCTGAACGACATGGTCGGCGGGATGGACGATGATGACGCGCCGCCCGCGGTGGCGCCGCTGGCCGAACTGGTGGCGATGTTGTCGATTGTCGCACCGCGCCCGGCCGAGCCCGCCGAGGCGGCGCCCGTCGAGCTGCCCGTGCCGGCCGGCGTCGAGACCGACACCGTCGGGGCGCTGGTCAGTGTCGCGCCCGAAGTTACGGTCGCCGACGAGCTGCCGCTGCTCGTCAACGTTTGGCCGGACGTCACCGCCGACGACTGCGCCATACCGGGCGGACTCGCGGTCGAGGCCGGCGCCGTCGGCAGACCTGGTACGCCGCTGCCGACCTGCCCCTGCCCGCCGCTGCCTGGCGTCGGACCGCCGGTGGGCTCGCTCGCGCCCGGATTGACCGTCTGCGCTGCGGCCGGCTGTGCGACGCCTAGCAACACGATCGCGACGATCGCAAAGAGCACGTTCATGTCCCGGCAACGCAGGACCGGCGCGCCGGTTCCCAGCCGCTGGCTGCGGCGATGCGCCTCTGCTACCGTCGCTGCGCGACGAACTCGGACATGAGCGGTCATGACGACTACAGGATACGACAAGACTCCATCGACCGTCCCCATCGTCACCATCGCCGAGGGCCGCGCGACCATCCGGCTCAACCGGCCGCGCGAGCACAACCGGCTGGAGCCCGGCGATCTCGCGGTGCTGCGCGAGACCTTCACCCGCATCGATCACGACCCGCATGTCCGGGTGCTGGTGCTGACCGGAACCGGCAAGAGCTTTTCCTCCGGCTACCACATCGGCGCGCTGCTCGAGCGAAAGGCCGGGAAGCCCGAGCCGGGCCAGGCCGACGACACGTTCGAGATCGTCGTCAATCGCCTCGAAGCACTGCGGGTGCCGACGATCGCGGCGCTGCAAGGCAGCGTCTACGGCGGCGCGACCGACCTTGCCCTCGCCTGCGATTTTCGTATCGGCGTCGAGGGGATGCGCATGCTGATGCCGGCCGCGCGGCTCGGCATCATCTATTACCCCTCCGGCATCGAGCGCTATGTGAACCGGCTCGGCGTCGCCGCCGCGAAAAAGCTGTTCATGACCGCCGAGCCGATCGAAGCCGCAGAGATGCACCGCATCGGTTATCTCGACGAAATCGTCGCGGCGGACGAGCTTGATGCCCGAGTCGATGCGCTCGCCGCGACCCTTGCCGCCAACGCGCCTCTGGCCCTCGCCGGACTAAAACGTGCGATCAACGAGACCGCAGCCGGCCGGCTCGACCGCGACGCGCTCGGCGAGGCGCGTGCTCGCTCATCGGCCTCCGACGACCACGCCGAGGCTCTGAAAGCCTGGTCGGAAAAGCGCAAGCCGCTATTCAGAGGCCAGTAGACAGCGCGCAGCGATCGGGCGAGGCTTCGCCCGCCATGTCGCCAATATCACCGCCTGGGAGGCCCCCGCCATGTACGAGCAAAACGTCACGGTCACGACCAAATACGGCTCCTGCCCGAGTTTTGTCGCCTGCCCCGACGGGCCGGGCCCGTTCCCCGGCATCATCTTCTACATGGACGCACCGGGTATCCGCGAAGAGCTGCGCAACATGACCCGCCGCATCGCGCGGCAGGGTTATTTCGCGATCCTGCCCGACATGTACTACCGGCTCGGCGAGCTGCGTTTTGATGTGGCGAGGCGCGACGACGCGCAAGCCCAGGTCTTCCTCGCGGCGATGCGCAGCCTCGACAACGCGATCGTGATGGACGACACCGCCGGGCTCCTCGGTTATCTCGACGCGCAGGACAAGTGCAAGCCTGGGCCGGTGGGCTGCATCGGCTATTGCATGAGCGGCCAGCACATCACCAACGCCGCGGCGTTCTTCCCGCACCGCATCAAGGCCGCGGCCTCGCTCTACGGCGTCGGTATCATCACCGAAAAGGAAGACTCGCCGCATCACTTCCTCGATAAGATCAAGGGCGAGCTCTACTACGCCTTTGCCGAGACCGACCGAAGCGTGCCACCGGAGATTCCTGGCAAGCTCGACAAGCTGTTGTCAAAGACCAACGTCAAATATGAGGTCGAGACCCTTCCCGGCACCGAGCACGGCTTCGCGTTCGCCGAGCGTGCGGTCTACAAGACAGAGGCCGCCGAGGTGACCTGGAAGAAGATGTTCGCAATGTGGGATCGTTGTCTGAAGCAGGCTTGAACCGCTTCGCTTGCTGCGGGTGTCGTCCCGGCGAAAGCCGGGATCCACTTTTCGGCGTCTCAATCAGTTGAAGAGGTCGTCCCGGCTTTCGCCGGGTCGACAAGGGGATCGGAACCGATGAAACTACGCCACAATTCGGCTCGCCGTTTGTCCGCAAGGTTATGGTCTGCGCGCACGAGCTGGGGCTCGCCGGCAAGATCGAGCTGCTGACCACCGCGGTCAGCCCGGTTGAGGCCAACGCCACGCTGGCCGGCGAGAACCCGCTGATGAAGATCCCGGCGCTCGTCACCGATGACGGCGAGGTGCTGTTCGACTCGCCGGTGATCTGCGAATACCTCGACAGCCTCGCCGGCGGCGGCAAGCTCTTCCCGGCCGGCAAGGCGCGCTGGACGGCGTTGCGGCAGCAGGCGCTCGGCGATGGTATCCTCGACGCGCTGATCCTCTGCCGTTACGAGATCGCCGCGCGGCCTGAGGAGAAGCGCTTCGCCGGCTGGACCGACGGCCAGCTGAAAAAGGCGCATCAGGGCCTTGCGGTGCTCGAACAAGAGGATTTGTCGGGCCGCACGATCGGTACGATCACCGCCGGCTGCACGCTCGGCTATCTCGATTTTCGCTTCCCGAACGATGGCTGGCGCACCCGGCATCCCGGGCTTGCCGAATGGTATAAGGCGGTCGAGGCGCTGCCGTCGATGCAGGCGACCAGGCCGCCGGCGGGCTGACGCTTAGCCGAGCACGTAAGCCGCGAAGGCGGCGTTGAGCGCGACGACAAGAGCCAGGAAGATCAGGGGGACGGTGCTGCGGGTGTCGGACATGGGGGATATCCGGTTGGGGTGAGCGGAAGGCTATACGCATCCTGCCGCCAAACGGTTTCGATCCCCTTACCGGTGGTTGATAGGACAGTCAGATAAGCGACCCCTGCACGGATAGATAAAGGATCGTGCCATCCGGTTGCGGCTCGGCGCCCGGGGTCAGCGACGCCGGGTCGATCTTGCCGCGATCCATGATGTGGCGGACGTCGACGCCGCCAGTCAGCAGATAGTCGGTGATGATGCGGCGGTGACAGCGCCACCATACCGCCTCAGCGCACATGATCGCCGGGCGATGGCCCTCGCCCAGAGCTTGCAGCGCCGTCAACGCGGCACGGAACGGCGGGGTCAACGCGTAGTCGGCGTAGGCCTGAAACGCCTCGTTCTGCCATAGCCCGTTCGGCGACGGCGGTGCGCCTTTCGGGCGGTGCCTAAGCCCGCCGAGCGCCGGGGCATGGCGATAGCCGATGCCCACTGCGGCCAAGGTCTCGGGCAACACATCGGTGTTGAATTGCGGGTTGAACCGCGAGCGCGGCACGGTACGGACATCGACCAGCAGATCGACCGAGGCCTCTTTCAGGAGCTCAATCAGCTCCTGCGCCGAGCGGGTCGAATGACCGATTGTGAAGATCACTGGCACAGCTCGCATTTACGCCGGTGGAGGCTCCGAGATGAGGTTCCAAACCCTTACGCCTTCGGCCCGCGCCGCGTCAGCAAGGTTACGGTCTGCTGTAACAAGTACAGTCTGCGACCCGCCGACTAGGGGAGAATAGTATCCGGCCTTAACACTTAGGATTTGAAACGCATCGGAAAGGTCCAACGTGTGCTTTCCAGCCAGCTCCAAAGCTCGGTGTAGCGCCTGCGGTTCCGTGAGTTTGATGTCCGGAAGACTCTCCGAGAAGGCACCAAACCAAGCCGTAAGGCCAAAAGTTGCTTCGTGATATTCTTCAGCCGACAGAGCCTTGCGATAAAAATGTATCATCTTAAGAATCGTCAGAGTTTCAAAAAAACAGAACGGCGTGGTGTATTTATTAGGTTGCGAGTGAAAATAACGGCGTAAGACGCAGCTGCCTTGCTCGTTTACATAAAGTTTCACGAGCGCAGATGCATCAAAGCAACTTGCCCACACCGCCTGTGACAGAGCCATCCGACCTCAATACATATGCTGGCCGCCGTTGACCGACAGGGTCGAGCCGGTGATGAAGTCGGCGTCGTCGGCGACGAGGAACAGCACCGTACGAGCGATATCCTCGGCCTTGCCGAGGCGACCGACCGGGATGCGCGCGACGATCTTTTCCAAGACGTCGGGCGGCACGGCGCGAACCATGTCGGTATCGACGTAACCAGGCGCCACGGCGTTGACGGTGATGCCGCGCGCCGCGCCTTCCTGGGCCAGCGCCTTGGTGAAGCCGTGAATACCGGATTTCGCCGCGGCGTAATTGACCTGGCCGTATTGCCCGGCCTGGCCGTTGATCGAGCCGACATTGACGATGCGGCCGAATTTGCGGTCGCGCATGCCCTCGATGACCGCCTTCGACATGTTGAAGCAGGATGAGAGGTTGGTCTGGATCACCGCGTTCCAGTGCTCGAACGACATGCGATGCATCGTGCCGTCGCGGGTGATACCGGCATTGTTCACCAGCACCTCGACCGGGCCGAGCTCGGCCTCGACCTTGGCGACGCCTTCCTCGCAGGAGTGGAAATCGCCGACATTGAACTTGAAGACCGGGATACCGGTCTCGTTCTGAAACTGCTCGGCCGCCGTGTCGTCGCTGCCGTAATTGGCCGCGACCTTGTAGCCCGCCTTCTTTAACGCGACCGCGATCGCCTTGCCGATGCCGCGCGTGCCGCCCGTGACCACTGCCACTCTGGCCATGGTTTCCTCCCATCGATGTCGAGCGCGCGTTGACCGCACGCGGGGTAAATTCAGTCCCGGTCGCGCCTCATCGCGCGCGACAGGGGTCTACCAGATGCGCGCGCTAATCGCGCGCGACGCACATCGCAATCCCCATGCCACCGCCGATGCACAACGTGGCGAGGCCTTTCTTGGCGTCGCGCTTTTGCATCTCGTAAAGCAGGGTCGTCAGGATGCGCGCGCCCGACGCGCCGATCGGATGGCCAATCGCGATCGCGCCGCCATTGACGTTGAGCTTATCCGGGTCGAAGACGAGATCCTTGCCCACCGCACATGCTTGCGCGGCGAAGGCCTCATTGGCCTCGATCAGGTCGAGATCGTCGACCGACCAGCCGGCCCTTTTAAGCGCCATGCGTGAGGCCGGGATCGGTCCCGAGCCCATAATCGCTGGATCGACCCCGGCGGTCGCCCACGAAACGATGCGCGCGAGCGGCTTGATGTTGCGTTTCACCGCGGCGGCGGCGGTCATCAGCACCACCGCGGCGGCGCCGTCATTGATGCCCGAGGCGTTGCCGGCGGTGACGGTGCCGTTCTTGTCGAAGGCCGGGCGCAGACCCGACAGTATCTCGAAGGTGGTGCCGTGCTTGGGATGCTCGTCAGTATCGACGGTGGTCTCACCGCGCCGCGAGGCGATCTTCACCGGGACGATCTCATCCTTGAACCTGCCGGCCTTTTGCGCGGCTTCGGCCTTTTGCTGTGACAGAACCGCGAACTGATCCTGCTGCTCGCGGGTGATCTGCCAGCGCTGCGCGACATTCTCGGCGGTGTTGCCCATGTGGTAGCCATTGAAGGCGTCCCACAGCCCGTCGCGGATCATCGTGTCGATCATCTGCGCATCGCCCATCTTGACGCCATTGCGCAGATGCATGCAGTGCGGCGCCTGGCTCATGCTCTCCTGGCCGCCGGCAACAACGATGTCGCTGTCGCCATTGCGGATCGCCTGATAGCCGAGCGCCACGGTGCGCAGCCCCGAGCCGCAGAGCTGGTTGACGCCGTAGGCGGTCGCCTCATAAGGGATGCCGGCGCCGACGGCAGCCTGGCGGGCCGGGTTCTGCCCTTCACCGGCGGACAGGATCTGGCCCATGATGACCTCGTTGACCTCGCCCGGCTCGACCTCGGCGCGGCGCAGCGCCTCGGCGATCGCGACCTCGCCCAGCTTGTGGGCCGGTAGGCCGGCGAGCCCGCCGCTAAAGGCTCCAACGGCGGTACGGGCGGCGCTGGCGATGACGATGTCGGGCATGGCGGAACTCCTCGCGGGCATATGCCCCGCTTATGTGGGCGGGCGGCCCCGTATCAAAAAGGGGGGACGGGAAGAAGTCCAGGGCCGGGATTGCAATACCGCGAAGGCGATCTTAACTATCCGACGGTAGAAACCGGCGGCAAGCCCCAACGCTGTCCCGACCCGCGACCGAAAGCCCATGAATACTGATGCGAGCACCGCTCCGGAAGCGACGGGCAACCGCCTTCCGGTCTTGGCGTGGCTGCTTCTCGGCTCCCTGACATATTGGTACGCGGGACTGGCGTTCGCCGGCGCGATAAACGCCCGAGCGCTCTTCCCACTGTTCATGGCGCTGGCGATGGGAAACCCCGTGCTTGCGACGGCCCTCGTCGCCGCCCTCATGCCGCTGGCTCCGGCCTCGGTTACCTCGCGGTTCGCTACTGGTTGCTGCCAAATCGGCGCCTAGAATGGCGGAACGCGATTGGCCTGCCGCTAGCCGTGGCAGCATGCACGGTCATTGTCAGTCCGGTTTGGGGCCTCGCCAGCGCGCTCGTTTCGACGACGCTGCACTTCCTTCCGGTAGCACTGAACCAACTGGTGCTCGCCTTGATCGCGGGGTTGCTGTCTGGCATTTGCCTCTACGGCATCGAGAGGCTGGCCACACGGTTGTTTTTCGGAAAAGTCGAAGCTGGGAGCCTCCGACCCGCGCTGTGTGGCGCTCATGCGGCTGGGATTGCCGCGGTGCTTCTGACTGCCTCGCTCCCTGTGACCCTCAGCGTCTATCTATTTCACGCGGCTATTACGCAAACCTGGGGAAAATGGCTCTTACTCCCAATGTCGATCGGCGGGTGGATTGTCTATCTGCTGCTGACGTGGCGCGCCTGGGCCGATGCGCCGCGACCGATCGCATACGACGCACGCGTTGTGGCTCGCGGCCTTGTTTTCGCGTTCGTCGCGCTGAGCCTGATCGGCGCCGCTGCGCGGGCGCAGTCGCATATCGGACCGCTAAACGCACTGATGTGGCCGCTGTCCTATTTCGTAGGCTGGCCGAAAACGTAGCAGAGCGAGCGCCGATCAGCGTTTGTCGGTACGAGCGCCACGCCGCGTCGAGCGTGACGCTGGCTTTTGCTCCAGCGCCGCCAGCCGGCGCTCGAGCTCGTCGATGCGCCGCGTAAGCGCGGCGTCGGCAGCGACGGGCGGCGCCGGCGCGCCGAACGGGCTGAAGAATGGCGGCCAGGCGGGGAACGGCGACGCAATCGCCTCGTTCGCGCCGGCCTCCGGATAGGAGAACCGACTGGCCAATTCCATCCAGCGCTTCAGCATCTCCATCGTCCGCGGGTCGGCGAGGAGCGCCGTCATATACTGCGTCCACAGCGCGAGATAGCGCTCGGCCAGTTCCTCGGCGTCGGTCATCGGGAGGGATTATAGGCGCCGCCGGCGCGTCTCGCCCAGTCTTCCCCTCGTCATCCACTGAGCAGCCCGCGCGAATAATGAGGCGGCCTCACGAATTCGCTGTATTGTTGCAGAGCAGCATCGTCGTTGGACAGGGACAGCGGGCGCATGAATACTCCAGGTAGCGAGTCGTCCACCGAGGCGAAACCGGTCGTCGTCAAGAAATACGCGAACCGGCGCCTCTACAATACGGCGACGAGCAGCTACGTGACGCTCGAAGACCTCGCCAAGATGATCAAGGACGGCGGCGACTTTATCGTCCATGACGCGAAGACCGGCGAGGATATCACCCGCTCGGTGCTCACCCAGATCATCGTCGAGCAGGAGCAGAAAGGGCAGAACCTGCTGCCGATCAGCTTTCTGCGGCAGCTGATCGGGTTTTACGGCGACAGCATGCAATTCCTAGTGCCGGGCTATCTCGAGCAGGCGATGGTGTCGTTCGCGCGCAACCAGGACCAGATGCGCGATACGCTGCGCTCGACCTTTGGCATGCTGCCGTTTGGCCCATTCGAGGAAATGGGCAAACAGAACATGGCGCTGTTCGAGCAGACGATGAAAATGTTGTCTCCGTTCGCTCGCGCCAACGGGGCGAACGAGACGCCCGTGCCGACCGGCCCAGCGCCGGCCGCCGGCGAAGACCCGCGCCTCAAACGGCTCGAAACCCAACTCGAAGCGCTCACCAAGCAGCTCGACGCGCTAACCAAGAAGTCGTAGGGCGCGCGCCCTAAGCCGCCGGCTGAAGCCAGGGCTATCCGAGCGTCGTTACGCCGTAAAGACGGCCTTCGATAGGCTTAAGGTGTTGACTCCGCAAGGCGCGCCCGCGCGTCGGCGGGCGTGTGCGAGTTGAGGAACGGCAAAACCGCCTGGTTGAACTCGCGCGCCAATACATGCGGGAACCAATGGCCGCCACGCGGGAAAATCTTGACCTCCGCGCCGCGGATGAGCCGCGCCAACTCTTCCGAGAAATAGGCCGGAGTGACGATATCATCCTCGGCGCCGACGACCAGGGTCGGCGTCTTGATCTTCGGCAGACCCGCGGTGCGGTCGAAGGCGAGGATCGCGTCGATGCGGCTCATCGCGATATCGAGCGGCGGGAAGTTTGCCAAGTTCTGCGCCTCCATGTGGCGCAACTTTTCATTGTGCTTCGCGATCCACCAGCTCGGGTAGAGGAACAGCGTCGTCGCGGGCACGTAGGAACTCGGGCCGCCGCGCTGCAGGACCTCCTTGCGCAGTCCGTACATGCGCCGGAAATAGGCGTCGGGCTTGGTCCAGCTCGCCGACAGCACGATGCTCGCGACACGTTTCGGGTGTTCGATCGCCAAGGTCTGCGCGATCGCGCCGCCGGTCGAATGGCCCAGCAGATGCGCCTTCTCGATTTCGAGCCGATCCATCAGCGCGATGACGTCGCCCGCCATGCGGTCGACCGTATAGCCGCCGCGGATCGGGTCGCTCTCACCGACGCCACGGCTGTCGTGCGTGATGACTTCGTAGCGCTTGGCGAAGGCAGCGACCTGCTCGTGCCAGAACGAGGCAAGCCCGCCCAGCCCCGATATCATCAATACCGGGAAGCCGGCGCCGTGGCGCTCGTAATAGAGCGAGCCATCATTGATCGAGATGCGCGGCATCGATTTGTCAGAAATGGCGGTTGAGCGTCGGTATCACCGCGACGGGCAGCATGTCAAAGGGAACGCGCCGCACGTTCTTGCAGGGCTGATCCCCAAAGGAAAATTGAGCGCAAAAACGACTGCCTTCTGCCTCAAATTTGACACAGCGCGCCACTTCAATCGGCCGGGACCGACGGATTGAGCATCGCGACGCGATTTAGCCGCGCGATGCCCGGTCCGGACGGTGGTCACTGGGTGGGGGGTGAAGAAAGATGACGACACATGATCGCAATGTGCAGCCGGGGCGCGAAGTGCGGGCCGAGGCGATGACTGGCGGCGACCGCCGGCCGCAGCGCCGCACGGGTGCCCGGACGCAGGACATCGACCGCCATGTCGGTGCCCGTGTGCGCGAGCGGCGCATCATGCTGGGCTTCACGCAGCAACAGCTCGCCGACCTGATCGGCGTGACCTATCAGCAGGCGCACAAATACGAGCGTGGCATTAATCGCGTCTCGGCCGGCCGGCTATTCGAGATCGCGCACGTGCTGAACGTGCCGGTCAATTATTTCTTCGAAGGGCTGATGGACGACGAAAGCCGCCAGGTTTCGTCGCGCGAGCGCATGTGCCTCGAATTGGCCCGCAACTTCGCGCAAATCCCCAACGAGCGGCACCAGGAAGCGCTGAGCCAGCTGGCTCGGGTGCTGGCGGCGGAGTAACGAGCGGCCGGATCAGGCCGCCGGGCGCAGCACCGCCTGCTCCGGCGAGCCGTCGATCCACATCCGAAACCACAACTCGAGCATCAGGAGCGCCCAGAGCCGGGTGTGGTGGTTGCGCCGGCCCGAGCAATGCTCGTCCAGCAGGCCGCGCACGTAATCCGGCCGCATCACCCCGCGCTCCCGCGCCGGCTGGGACAGCAGGGTATCGTAAGCGAGCGGCTTGAGCTCGGCGCGCAGCCACTCGTCGATCGGCATGCCAAAGCCCATTTTCTTGCGGTAGATCACCTCGCGCGGGAGATAGGGTTCCATCGCGCGCTTGAAGAGCGCCTTGGTGCGCCCGCCCGCCATCTTGATCTCGGCTGGGATATTCGCCGCCCATTCGAGGAGCACATGATCGAGCAGCGGCGAGCGCGTCTCGAGCCCGTGCGCCATGCTCGCGACGTCAACCTTCACCATCAGATCATCAGGCAGATAGGTGTGCAGATCGGCCCAGTTGGCCCCGGCGACGAGACCATCCGCCGCGGCGAAATACGGCGCCAACAGATCGAGCGCGGAGTGTCCGAGCTGGCCGCGCATCGCCTCGCCATAGCCGGCTTCCTTGTCACGATCGGCGAAGAACACGATCGTGCCGGCATAGCGCTGCTCGGCGTGACCCGCCGAGGCTTCGAGCACGTCGCGGATTTGCGGCAGCTTCAGTTCGCGCTGCACCCCCGACGGCGCGCAAGCCAGGAGCCGCGCTAAAGCGAGCCGGCTCCAGCGCGGCAGGCGGTCGAGCTGGGCCAGATGGCGCATCGCCCGATAGCGCGAATAGCCGAGAAACGCCTCGTCGCCGCCGTCGCCGTTAAGGGCGACGGTGACCTTGCGACGCGCCATCTCGGACACGTAGTAGGTCGGGATCGCTGACGGGTCGGCGAACGGCTCGCCGTAATGCCAGACGAGCCGCGGCAGCACCGCCACGGCGTCGGGCTTGACGATATGCTCCTCGTGGTCGGTGCCGTAACGCTCGGCGACCATGCGCGCGTAGCGCGTCTCGTCAAAGCGCGGGTCGCCAAAGCCGATCGTGAAGGTTTTGACCCGGCCGCCGCCCACCCGCGCCATCGTCGCGACGACGCTCGCGGAGTCGATACCGCCCGACAAAAACGCGCCGAGCGGCACGTCGGCGATGAGGCGATGGCGCACTGCGTCTTCGAGATGGGCGACAAGCTCACGCTCGAGGTCCGCGGTCGAGCGCGAGGCGCGTGCGGTGGTCGGCTCCGGCAGCCGCCAATAGCGCACCAGCTCCATGTCGCGCCAACGGCCCTCGGCATCGGGCGAGGCGATCAGGTAATGCGCCGCGGGAATGCGGTAGACGCCGACAAACGCGGTTTCCGGCGCCGGCACGTATTGCAGGCTCAGGTAATGGTCGATCGCGGTCAAGTTCGGGCGGCGGGCGAGGCCGGGCCAGGTCAGCAGCGCCTTGATCTCGGAGCCGAACAGCAAGCCCTGCGGGGTCGGGGCGTAATAAAGCGGCTTCTTGCCGAGCCGGTCACGCGCGAGAACCAGCCGGCGCGCGCGCTGATCCCACAGCGCCAGCGCAAACATGCCGCGCATGCGGTCGAAGACACGAGGCCCCCAGGCATGCCAGCCATTGGCGATGACCTCGGCATCGCCGCGGCTGCGGAAGACGTAACCGAGCTTTTCGAGATCGGCGCGGATGTCCGCGAAATTGTAGATCTCGCCGTTAAAAGTCAGCCAGACCGAGCCATCCTGGCTGGCGATCGG
>DATMLO010000105.1:0-24963 GCA_035570495.1 Allostellaceae bacterium
TTTATCCAGGTCGCCGATTTCGGGCCGCTCTGGGGATGGTGGTGGCTCGATTGGCGCGGTCACTCGATTGGCATCGATCGCGGCCGGTTCGCGGCGCTCGACCCGCACCCGGCCTTTGCCGGAACGGCATGGGTGCATGACCCCGCGCATCGCGGCGCCGTCGCCTATGGCGACCCGGCCGTGACGGCGCGGTTCGGAGCTGCTCGGGTAGCCGCCGTGACGGCAGCTAGCCGGACGGTGGTAGGCGGTACGGCGGTTTTCCGCGGCGGCGCGCCGGCGGTTGCAGGCGGTTTCGTCGTTCGCGGTACAACAGCCGGAGCAGCCGCGCCGCGTTTCGGAGCGGCGGCGCGTGTCGGCGGTCCGGCAGCGGGCGGTACAGCGCGCTTTGGCGCGGCGCATGTTGGGGCCCCTGCGGCACACAGCTTTGCCGCCGGGAGATTTGGCGCGGCCGCCCCTGCCGCCGGTGGACATCCCGTGTCACATGCGAGCTTCGCGCATCCCGGCGGCGGAGCACCTCATGGCGGTGGAGCGCCTCATGGCGGCGGTGGTGCCCCGCACCATCGGTAGTCGAGCATCCGGCTATCGCAGTTGCGTTGAGGCGGCGGCGGAGGCACACTCGGCCGGCTGAATTCCGCCACCGGTTGATGCCATGCGATTGCTGTCTGCCCTAGCGCTTACCGTGCCGCTCGTTGCCGGCTGCACGCCCTATATTCCGATGAAGGCCGATTTTGCCACGACAGCGGCGGTGCCGCAGGGTGAGATGCCGCCCGAATATGTCAAGTTCAACAACTACGACCCGAACACGAACGCGGTGCTCGCCAATCAGATCTGCGCGACGCCGTACGAGCCGAGCACCGTCACCACGATGGATGCCAGCCCCGGTCAGCTGGTAACCGCGACCGGCACCTGCGCGCCGCACCAACCCATCCTCGGCAACGGGCGCTAGTCCGCCGCCGACGCCTCTAACGTCTGTTCGTCGCTTTCGCGCAGCAGCCGGTCGAAATAGGCGATCGTGCGCTGCAGACCGTTGCGCAGTTGCACCCGCGGCTTCCAATCGAGGAGCGCCTTCGCCTGGCTGATGTCGGGCAGGCGCTGGATCGGATCGTCGACCGGCAAGGGACGATAGACGACCCGCGAGCGTGAGCCCGTCAGGTCGACGATCAGCTCGGCGAGTTCCGCGACCGACGTCTCGACCGGGTTCCCGAGGTTCATCGGTCCGGTGATGTCGTCGGGCGCCGCCATCATCCGGACGAAGCCCTCGATCAGATCGTCGACATAGCAGAACGCGCGGGTCTGACTGCCGTCGCCGTAAAGGGTGATCGGTTCACCCTTCAACGCCTGCACGATGAAGTTCGAGACGACGCGCCCGTCATTCGGGTGCATGCGCGGCCCGTAAGTGTTGAAGATGCGCACCACGCGGATGCGCAGATTGTGCTGGCGGTAGTAGTCGAAAAACAGCGTCTCCGCGCAGCGCTTGCCTTCATCATAGCAAGCGCGCGGGCCGATCGGGTTGACGTTGCCGCGATAGGATTCGGGCTGCGGGTGCATGACGGGATCGCCGTACACCTCCGAGGTCGAGCTTTGGAAGATCTTCGCCTTCAGCCGCTTCGCCAGGCCCAGCATGTTGATCGCGCCGATAACGCTGGTCTTCGTCGTCTGGACGGGATCGTGCTGGTAGTGAATCGGCGACGCCGGGCAGGCGAGGTTGTAGATCTCGTCGACCTCGACAAAGAGCGGGTGCGTCACGTCGTGCCGCATCGCCTCGAAGTGCGGGTCGTCGAGCAGGTGCGCGATATTCTCCTTACGCCCCGTAAAGTAATTGTCGACGCAGAGCACACTGTGCCCGTCGGCGATCAACCGTTCGCACAGATGCGAGCCGAGAAAGCCGGCGCCGCCGGTGACGAGAACGCGCTTGGATGAGGTACGCATGGGGATCCTCGGGTTTGGCGCTTGTTGTTCGGAATTATTAGGCAATCGCCCGTAGATTGGGGCTGATGCCGGTCGACGGTTCGGCCGTGCTGCGGCCAATGCTGTGATAAATGAACCCAGCCGCGGTCATCTCATCCGGCTGGTAGACGTTGCGCAGATCGACCATCACCGGCTTGCGCAGCAGCTCCCTGATACGGCTCAAATCGAGGGCGCGAAATTCGTTCCACTCGGTAAGCAGCACCAACGCGTCGGCATCGATCATCGTGTCGTAGGCGTCTTCGCAATACTCGATATCCGGCAACAGTTTCTTGGCCTCGCCCATGCCTTCGGGATCAAAGGCGCGGACCGTCGCGCCCGCCTCGACCAGCGCGGGGACGATCGCCAAGCTCGGGCTGTCGCGCATGTCGTCGGTGTTGGGCTTAAAGGTGAGGCCGAGCACCCCGATCGTCTTGCCCGCGACGCTGCCCCCGCAGGCCGCGACGATGCGGTCTGCCATGTGGCGCTTGCGTGAATCGTTAATCTCGAGCACGCGCTCGACCATGGTCAACGGCCGGCCGGCTTCCTCTGCGGTGCGCACCAGCGCCGAGCAGTCTTTTGGAAAGCATGAGCCGCCAAAACCCGGGCCGGCATGCAGGAATTTGCGCCCGATGCGGCCGTCCAGGCCAATCCCTCGCGCGACGTCCTGGACATCGGCACCGACCGCCTCGCAGAGGTCGGCGACCTGGTTGATGAAGGTGATCTTGGTCGCGAGAAATGCGTTGGCGGCGTACTTGATCAGCTCGGCCGTCTCGATCGTCGTGAACAGAACCGGCGTCTCGAGCAGATAGAGCGGTCGATAAAGCGCGCGAAGCACATTGCGAGCGTGCTCGCTGTCGGTGCCGATGACGACGCGATCGGGCCGCATGAAGTCCTGGATCGCCGAGCCTTCGCGCAAAAATTCAGGGTTTGAGGCGACGTCGAAAGCGCCCGCCGGCAGTCGCAGCGACAGGATATGCTCGACCCGACGTCCGGTGCCGACCGGAACCGTCGATTTTGTGACAACCACCGTCCGATTGCCGGGAAGCTGCGCCAAGGTCTCGGCGATCTCAGCCGCGGCGGCGAAGACATAGGACAAATCCGCGTGCCCGTCGCCGCGGCGTGACGGGGTGCCGACAGCGATGAACACCGCCTCGGCGCCGTCGAGGGCGGCCTTGAGGTCGGTGGTGAAGGCTAGCCGGCCGGCCGCCTTGTTGACCGCGACGAGCTGGTCGAGGCCGGGTTCAAAGATCGGAACCTCGCCGCGCTGGAGCCGGGCGATCTTGTCCGCATCCTTGTCGACACAAGTGACCGACACGCCAAATTCGGAAAAGCAGGCCCCTGAAACGAGCCCGACATATCCGGTGCCGATCATCGCAATACGCATCTGACGACTCCCATCGACCGCAGCCCAGAACGGGCCGCCGCTCCGCTTATTCCACCACCGCTCGCTGCGCTGCGATATTGTTTAGGCGACCGACGGAACACCGCTCTCTCGATCGTCGTTGTCGGGGGATCGTCCAAGAAAGGCTTTGAGCGCCATTATGTCACAATCGGTGCTGGTTACAGGCGGTGCCGGCTATATCGGCAGCCATGCCTGCAAGGCGCTGGCCCAGGCCGGCTACATCCCGGTTACCTATGACAATTTGTCGCGTGGTTATCGCCATGCCGTGCGCTGGGGGCCGCTGGTCGAAGGTGACATCGGCGATCGCGCCGCTGTCCTGGCCGCGCTCGAAGAGCATCGCGTCTCGTCGGTCATGCACTTTGCGGCGTTTGCTTATGTCGGCGAATCCGGCACCAATCCTGCCCTTTATTATAGCAATAACGTCGTCGGCACACTGGCGCTATTGGACGCGATGCGGGACGCGAAGGTTGACCGGCTCGTCTTTTCGTCGAGTTGCGCGACTTACGGCGAGCCAGAGGTCGTGCCGATGGCCGAGACGACCTTGCAGCACCCGGTCAACGCCTACGGCGAAACCAAGCTCGCGATCGAGCGTGCGCTCTATTGGTATGGCCAAGCTTACGGTTTGCGCTCGGTGGCGCTGCGCTATTTCAACGCCTCGGGCTGCGATCGCGATGGCGAGATCGGCGAGGAGCACGACCCGGAGACGCATCTGATCCCGCTGGTATTGCGCGCGGCGTTGGGCTCGGGACCGCCGATTTCGATTTTCGGCACCGATTACGCGACCCCCGACGGCACCGCGATCCGCGACTACATCCATGTCGAAGACCTCGCGAACGCGCACGTTCGGGCGCTGGGCTATCTTGCCGACGGCGGCGCGAGCACCGCGGTCAACGTGGCGACCGGGCAGGGCCATTCGGTGCGTGAGATCATCGCCGCCGTGGCGCGAGCGACCGGGCGCGACATTCCGCAGCGCGAGGCGCCGCGCAGGCCAGGTGATCCACCGGCGCTCGTTGCCGATCCGAGCCTTGCCCGCTCGGTACTCGGCTGGCAGGCCGAGTGCTCAGATCTCGACACGATCATCCGCACGGCGCTCGCCTGGGAGATGCGCCGGCACAACGAACCGGCCCGCTAGCGGGAATTTCCCGGCCTCCGACCCGTTATGCGACGGCTGCCGCTGGTCCACCGGGCGGTGCGGCGGAATACGCCCTGAGAGTGCGAATAGGACGACGGATGAGTCTTGTTGTTGACGAAGCGGTTGTCGAAACGCCGCCGGCGCCCATCGCGGCCACCGCCCCCTTTCGCGTTGATGGCAAATTCTTCCGCGCCGGTACTGCGAAGCATTTTGTCAAAGGCGTGACCTACGGGCCATTCGCGCCGGGCGCCGACAATACGCAATTTCCCGAGCCGGCAATGATCGAGCGCGATTTCGCGCTGATGGAGACCGCCGGGATCAACACGGTACGGGTGTTCACCGTGCCACCGCTGCGGCTGCTCGACGCCGCGCAGCGCCACGGCCTCAAGGTGCTGGTCGGGCTGCCATGGTCGCAGCATGTCGCGTTTCTCGACAGCGCCGAGGTCGCGGCCGGCATCCGCGAGGCAATCGTCAGCGGCGTTCGCGCCTGCGCGCGGCACGAGGCGGTCTTCGCCTATCTCGTCGGTAACGAAATTCCGCCCGACATCATTCGCTGGCACGGTGCGCGCCAAGTCGAGAAATTCATCGCCAGCCTGGTCGCGCTGGTCCGGCGTGAGCACCCGGGTGCGCTCGTCAGCTATGCGAGTTTCCCCTCGACCGAATACCTCAACGTCGCCGATTGCTGCGATTTTCTATGCTTCAACGTCTATCTGCACGATGAAAGCGCGTTCCGCCGTTATATCGCCCGGCTGCAAAATCTGTGTGTCACCAAGCCGCTGGTGCTGACCGAGTTCGGCGCGGATTCACTTCGCAGTAGCGAGGCCGAACAGCGCGACATTCTCTCCTGGCACATCAAGGCGGCGTTTGCCGGCGGTGTCGCGGGCACCTTCGTCTTTGCTTGGACCGACGAATGGTTCACCGGCGGTCATCCGATCGAGGATTGGGAATTCGGTCTCGTCGATCGCGAGCGCCGTCCAAAGCAGGCCTTTGCGGAGGTCGCCGCGCAATATCTCGGGCAGCTGCCGCCGCAATTGCCGCGCTACCCACGCGTCTCCGTCGTGGTCTGCGCCTACAATGCCGAGCGGACGATGGATGCCTGCCTCGCCTCGCTCGAAAAGCTGAGCTACCCAGATTACGAGGTCATCGTCGTCAATGACGGCTCGACCGACCGCACGCTGGCGATTTCCGAGGGCTACCCGTACTGCCGGATCATCAGCCAGGAAAACAAAGGCCTCTCCGTCGCGCGCAATGTCGGCGCCGAGGCGGCAACCGGCGAGATCGTCGCCTATACCGATAGTGACTGTGTGGCCGACCCCGACTGGCTCAACTACCTGGTCGGCACGATGGAGACGAAGGGCTTCGCGGCATGCGGCGGCCCGAATTTTTCGCCGACCGAGACGAGCCTCGTGCCGGAAGCGGTCGCGGTGTCGCCGGGTGCGCCGTGTCACGTTCTGCTCGACGATGAGATCGCCGAGCATATCGCCGGCTGCAATATGGCGTTCCGCCGTGACGTCCTCTTCGCAATCGGCGCCTTCGCCCCGATCTACCGCGCCGCCGGCGACGATGTCGACATTTGCTGGCGGCTGCAGGATGCCGGCTACCAGATCGGCTATAGCGCCGCGGCGTTTGTCTGGCATTTCCGGCGAAACACGGTGAAGGGCTATATCGGCCAGCAGAAGGGCTACGGCAAAGCCGAGGCGCTGCTCTTCGGCAAGCATCCACAGCGCTTCAACGCGTTCGGTCAGGCGAAATGGAGCGGGCGCATCTATGGTGATCTGTCATCG
The DNA here is from genome assembly GCA_035570495.1 of Allostellaceae bacterium. Lineage (GTDB taxonomy): Bacteria > Pseudomonadota > Alphaproteobacteria > ATCC43930 > CGMCC-115725 > DATARH01. The sequence continues at coordinate 6,266 of DATMLO010000105.1, forward strand.
GCGATGCTGTTGTTCCGCAAGCCGGTCATCTATTCGGGGGCGTTCGGGCGCGGCCTGTTTCAGTCGCTGTACCAGCCGCCTGGGAGCATTTCCCAATATCTGCCGCTGACGTTCGAGTGGACCGCCGCATCGTTGCCGCTCGCCCTGGTCGGCGTGGTTGCCGGGGGCTGGGGTTGGCTCTTGACCCTGCCGTTGCTGCTGACCTGGGTTATGTGTCTGAAGGGCGGGCTGAGCGCCAAAATCGATCGGCGTTTCGAGGGCCCGAAGGCCCGCGCGCTGATCGCGCTTCTGATCTATCTCGGGCCTTTGCTGCGCGGCTGGACGCGCATCAGATGGCGCCTGAAGGCGCTGGTGGGCCAACCGCCCACGCCCGCGGTCCCCACTGAGCAGAGCCTCGGCTGGCAAGGGCTGGGCTTTGTCCTGTCGTATTGGAACGAGACCGGCACCGAGAAGGAGGCGATGATCGCCGCGCTGATGCGCGGCTGCGTCGCCGCGCGTTACCCGGTGGCGATGGATGCTGGATGGCACGGTTGGGACTTCGACATCGCCGCCGGGCCGGCGGGAGATGCTCGCATCCTTGTCGCCGGCGAGAATCATGGCGCCGACAAGCGGCTGCTGCGAGTGCGCTCGATGCTGCGTCTGTCGCCTTGTGCCCGCATCGCGATCGGCGGGTTTGGCGCGTTGACCGTCTTGAGCCTGATTGGCGGCTGGGGACCGGCCGCGACGATTTTCGGCGTCCTGACGACTGGTTGCGCCGGCATCGTCGCCTGGCAGTTCGCCCGGTTCGTTCGCCGGCTGCATCCCTTGGTCGAGGCGGCGGCGCGCGAATGCGCGCTGATCCCGGTCAAGCCCAGGGCCGGTGAGGCGGCCATCAATCAGCCGCGTACCGCCTGAGCGCGATGGCTTTGCTGCTCAAGATACTGCCTTATCTGCGCGCTTATCGCTGGCCGGTGGCATGGGCGCTGGGGCAGGTATTCCTGATCGCCGCCTTCGAGCTGCTGAAGCCGTGGCCGCTGCAGATCGTCATCGACTATGTGCTGGGCGGCAAGGTTCCGGCCGCCGACAGTCGGATCGTTGCGCTGCTGTCGGTGCCCAAAGCTGAGCTCTTGCTTCTCGCCTGTCTCGGCATGGTCATTGTCAATTTTGGCAGCGGTGCGCTGACCCAGCTGCACTATTACACGACGATCCGCGTCGGCCAGAACATGGTCAACGATCTACGCGGCGCGCTTTATGCGCATCTGCAGCGCCAGTCGCTGGCCTATCACGGGCGACAGCGGGTCGGCGACCTGATGTACCGCATCACCGCCGACAGCTTCGCGGTGCAGACCATGATCATGAACGGGCTCCTGCCGATCCTTTCGGCGGTGATCCTGCTCGCCGGAATGCTCGTCGTGCTGTTCCCGATGGATTCGGCGCTGACGATCGCGGCGCTGACCGTGGTGCCGGTTCTGTTCGTGCTGATCTCGAGCTTCAACAAGAAGATCGTCAGCATCTCGACCGAGGCGCGCGAGCGCGAAAGCCGTGTCTATTCGCTCGTCCAGTGGACGATGAGCGCGATCAAGATCGTTCAGGCTTTCACTCGCGAGGACGACGAGCATCGTCGCTTCCTGGGTGCGAGCCGCGAGAGCCTCCAATGGTCGCTGCGGCTCTATAGCTGGCAGACGCTCTATTCCGGCGTCGTTAACCTGACGATCGCCGCCGGCACCGCGCTTGTGGTTTATGTCGGCGCGCGCGCGGTGATGAGCGGGACGCTGTCCTTGGGCCAGCTGCTCGTGTTCATTTCCTACCTGGCGCAGCTCTACACGCCGATCAATCAGATTACCCAAAGCTGGGGGCTGATTGCCGGCGCGCGGGTCGGCGCGCGTCGCGTGTTCGAGGTGCTCGACACCGAACCCGATCTGCCGAGCGGAACGCGGCAATTCCCGGACGAAGGTGCACGCGGCGCGATCACCTGGCGCGGAGTCAGCTTCGGTTACCTGCCCGAGACGTCGGTGCTCGATGACATCGACCTCGCTGTCGCGCCGGGAATGAAGGTCGCGATCGTTGGCCCCACCGGCGCCGGTAAATCGACGCTGCTCGGGCTGCTGCCGCGGTTCTTCGATCCGGTCGCCGGGACGGTCGAGATCGACGGGGTTGATGCTCGCGACTACCAGCTCAAATCGCTGCGCAACCAGATTGGCATGGTGTTGCAGCCGCCGCTGATCTTTCCGCTGTCGGTGCGCGACAACATCGCGTATGGCCGCCCGGGCGCCGACGACCAGGCGATCGAAGACGCCGCGCGACGCGCCCATATCCACGCGCGAATCCTCGAACTTGCGGATGGCTACGAGACACTGGTCGGCGAATCCGGAGTTGCGCTCTCGGAAGGCGAGAAACAGCGCCTTACGATCGCCCGCGCGCTGCTGCGTGATGCGCCGATCCTGATCCTCGACGAGCCGACCTCGGCGCTTGACGTCGAAACCGAAGCTCTCGTCATGGCGGCGATCGAGACGCTGATGGAAGGACGCACGACCTTTATCATCGCGCATCGCCTGTCGACGATCCGCACGTGCGATCAGATCATCGTGCTGCGTGATGGCGGGATTGCCGAACAGGGCACCCTCAACGAGCTCTTGCGGCGCGACGGCGTCTTTGCCGGCTACTACCGCACGCAGTTCCTCACCGAAGCCGGAACGTCCCCCCTCGTTCCGCTATCGGCGTAAAAAGCCCGGCGCGTTGCATTTTTGCAACGCACTGTTGCGGCGATGTCGCGTTTTTTATAGAAATCGGTGGATAAACTTGGGTAATCCGCGTGTCTGACGCGATCGTCGACCAATACTAATTCTTTTAGACCGCCAATTCTAATGTTGTTGTCAAAATCTGACGGAAATGCAGCATTCTTTTGCAGCGATGGCAACTGTCGAATGATTTTAAAGAAATGTTTTGTTGACGTTTCTTTGTGAGATATAGTGATACTTCTAAGTGTGGGGCGATGGATTTGTTGTTGCAATACCTGAATCGCTTGGTTAGGCTTTCTCGCAAGCGGGGGGTGTCGGCCGGACGCTGAAACCGGTCGCAGCCGCGATAGCTTGTTAGATCTTGGCCCGTTCAGGCCATTGGGGGCGGGGAATAATGATCGGCAATCTGATGCAAAAGGGAGCCATGCGACTCCCCGAGATCGGATTTGTTGCCCAGCCAATTAGCTCTGCGGTCAACATCATCCGCGGCCGGGCTGATCGCAAGCAAGCTCTGCTGGCGTCTATTGCGGGACTGGCCATCATCGCGGTGGGCTTCGCGGCGGCGGGTTACGTGCGGCACACGCACACGCTCAACGAAGCCCAGTTGGCGACCAGCAAGGTCGAAACCGCCAATATCGATCTGCAAGACGAACTGGCGCAACTCCGCGACAAGATCGCCGCATCAAATCGCGACCTGATTGCCGCTCAAGGGCGCGTCGCGACCTTGACGGAAGAGATGCGGGTGCATCCGCAACCTGCGGCCACGACGCCTGCGGCCGATGCAACAGCAGCGGGGAAGGGCAGCGATAAGGTCTCGCAGCTGTCGCAACAGCTGCATGTCGCCGAGGCAGAACGCGCGACGCTCGCCGCGCGGCTGAGCAAAGCCGAAGCCGATCTCGCTCAACAGCAGGCTAAGCAGGCGGATTTGCTGAGCCAGCTCGACCAGTGGCAGAAGAAGCTTCAGGACCTTTCCGCTGATCGCGACCGCCTGAAGGCGCGGGTCGGCGAACTCGAGAGACAATCGGCCTTGCGGCATGCCCAACCGGCCGTGGCGGCCGCGACACCGGCCCCGGCTTCCGCTCCGGCGACCGTAGCACCCGCTCCCGCCGCCCCGGCATCCGCTCCGGCGGCGCCGGACGCGCAGGCCGAGCCGCAGCGTGTCGCCGGTGTGCTCAATGCCCCGCAGCGGAGCGAGGCGCCGTCGCCAGCCGCCGCCTCAGCGGCTATCGCCAGTGCCGCGGGCGCGGTGGTCAACGCGCCGGTCGTGGTGGCGCATGGCGCGGTCGATCAATTCGCGCGCGTGCTGGCCTCCGCCGGCGTCGATGTAAGGCATCTCTTCTCAGAATTTGGCGTCAACCGCGACGAAGGCGGTCCGTTCGTTCCGGCGCCCGCGGGCGCGACGGCGCCAAACACGCTGTCTCCGGAAAAGCTCGCGGCGCTGCGCGCGATGGTGAAGACGCTGCCGGTCAGCGCGCCGCTCGCCGAGTACCGGATTACCAGCCCGTTCGGCGTGCGCGCCGACCCGGAGAACGACCGCGCCGGCTTCCATACCGGCGTCGACTTGGCGGCGGCCTATGACACGCCGGTCTACTCCACGGCTCCGGGCACTGTGACGTTCGCTGGGTTTCGTGACGATTACGGCAGGATCGTCGAGATCGATCACGGCAATGGCATCGCGACGCGCTACGCGCATCTCCATTCGTTCACCGTGTCGGTCGGCGAGCATGTCGCGGCGCATCAGCAGGTCGGCTATCTCGGCTCGTCGGGCCGCGCCACTGGCCCGCATGTGCACTATGAGGTCGTCGTCAACGGCGAGCCGCAGGATCCGGAGAAGTTTATGGCGCTCGGCCGCTATGTCCAGCCGATGACCACCCCGGTTTCCGCGCGGAACTGAGCGCCAGTCGCCGCCGCCTCAGCCTAACGCGCGAGATCGGCCGCCAGAGAGAACGCGGTGCTGTTGCTGGTGTTCTGGCCGCGATAGATTTGCACGCTCTCGAGCACGCGTTGTACGTAAAGCCGCGTCTCGGTGAACGGGATCGCCTCGATCCAGTCCACCATCTCGATCTGCTTGCCGCGCGGGTCGCCGTAATCCTGCAGCCATTCGCGGACGCGTCCCGGGCCCGCGTTGTAGGAGGCGATGGCGAGCGGATAGGATCCGCCGAAATCGTCGAGCAGCTTTTCGAGATAGGCCCGGCCGAGGGTCAGATTGTAGGGGCCGTCGGCAGTTAACCGGTCGACCGCGTACGGAACCTGAAGCTGCTTGGAGATGAGCTTGGCCGTGCCGGGCATTAGCTGCATGAGCCCAAGCGCGCCGACGCCGCTCATGGCGTACTGGTCGAACGCGCTTTCGGTCCGCACGACGGCGAGCATGAGCGCTGGCTCGACATTGCCACCGTTCGGTAGCGCGGTCACCGGATAACCATGAATCATCAGCGGCATCCCGGCATCGATCGATCGTTTTGCCACTGCGATCGCGACATCGACGCGGCCGAGCCGTTCGGCATAGGCGGCGACCATGGCGAACTCGACCGGCTGCTTCGACAAGTCGGCTTGCTGCATGAGGAACGTCTTGAGGTGATCGCGATCGCTGGCGGCGGCGAACAGGTTGGCGGCTTGTACAAGCGGCAGGGCATTAAAATCCGCGACCTGGGATTCCGTCGGGCGCGGCTCCGGCAGGGGATGTGGCGGTGCGTCATTGCCAAGCTGATGCGCCGCAAGCTGGCCGTAAAACGTCGCCATGTTCTCGGCCCCGGCCGCGTACCATTTAGTCGCGAGGTCCGGCTTGCCTTCGGCGGTGGCGGCGCGCCCGCTCCAATAGGCGGCGCGCGACTTGCCCCATGGGGTCGTCGAGCGCGCCAGCACCCGCGAGAAATGCTCGAAGGCGAGTTGCGGATTCTTCTGGAAACGGAGCGCGATATACCCCGACAGGAACTCGGCCTCGGAATAGGCCGGGCTGTCGCTCAGCGTATTCTGCTGGATAACCCTATCGGCGAGATCGGCATTGCCGCCTGACAATAGGCGTCGGGCGACGATTTCGCGTTCGCCGGCCCAATTGGCCGGCCGCACCGGATTGTCGGGGTGGGCGAGGAGCAGCTGCGCCGCGGCATCGTATTGGTCGTTGCGCCGATCCCAATGAACGATATCGAACACCAGACCGGGGTCGTCGCGCAGCCCCTGCGGCACCTGCGCGACGAGGGTGCCGGAATTGGCAGCGTTCGCGTAGAGCGCCAGTCGTGCCATCGCCTCGGCACGATCATCGGGTGGCACCATGGTGAGCATGCGGCGAGCCGCATCCTCCTGGCGATCCCACAGCAATCGATCGAGCCGCTTGACGTTGTCTTCAGGGCGGATATTGGCGCCGTAATGGGCGAGGAAATCGTGCTCGTCGAGCGCGTTGAAGTCGCCGTCGATCCAGGTCTGGCGCAACGCCTGTAGCCCACCCTCGGTGTCGCCTCGCGCGATCCGGATTGATGCGAGCCGCGCCTTGCCAAGCGGGCTTAACGGCGGAAACCGCTTTAGCCAGGCCATGGCGACATCGTCGCTCTCCGAGGCGAGCGCGACTTCCGCCTGACGGCGCAAGATTTTCTGAGCCGGCCAATCGGGGTTCTGCTCGATAAAGACGGAGATGTCGGAAAACCGGCCGGTGACGTTGGACCGCGTGTAGTCCAACCACTTGATGATCTTCATCGGCAGCGGGTTGTTGCTGCGTCCGGCGTCGGTATAGGCCTCGGTCCAGTTGCCCGCTCGCGCGGCGGTGATAGCCGCGATGGCGGCGGCGCGGTCGGCGTCGGACAAATCTTCCGCCTGTGACCGCGGGGCCATGGCAACCAGGGCGGCGGCGATGAACAACAGACGAAATATCGCGGCCAATGCCGGCTGCCCCTATTCTCCGGGAATGAGCGCGACACTCTTTACGGATTTTTGTGGCGGTCGCAAGGCGGGACGGGATTTCTCGACGGTCGCACGGTGTTGTTGCTGCGCGGGCCGGTGAGGATTATCGTCGCAGGCTTCGCCCCTTCGGGACTGGGAGGACGCCATGTTCAAGGGTTCGTACGTCGCGCTCATTACCCCGTTTCGCGGCGGCAAGGTCGACGAGACCGCGTTTCAGGAGCATGTCGCCTGGCAACTCGGGCAGGGGACCCATGGCCTTGTGCCGATCGGCACGACTGGCGAGTGCCCCGCGCTTGATGACCATGAGCAAGAGCGGCTGATTGCGCTCACCGCCGAGGTCGCGAAAGGCCGGGCGCCGGTCATTCCGGGCACCGGGTTCAACTCGACGAGCCATACGATTCACGCGACAAAGGTGGCCAAAAAGGCCGGCGCCGACGCGGCGCTTGTCGTCTGCCCCTATTACAACAAGCCGACCCAGGAAGGGCTCTATCAGCACTTCAAGGCGGTGCACGACGCGGTCGATCTGCCGATCGTGATCTACAACATCCCGGGCCGCAGCGCGGTCGACATGTCAAACGCGACAATGGCGCGACTCGCGAAGCTGCCGAACATCGTCGGCGTCAAGGACGCGACCAACGACCTGACCCGGCCCACCAAGCTGCGGATCGAGATCGGCGACGATTTCTCGCAGCTGTCGGGTGAGGACGGCACCGCGGTTGCCTATCTCGCTCAGGGTGGTGACGGCTGCATCTCGGTTACCGCCAATGTCGCGCCGGCGCTATGTTCGGAAATGCACGAGGCGTGGCAGAAGGGCGACGTCAAGACGGTGCAGAAAATCCATCAGCGGCTTATGCCGCTGCACGACGCGCTGTTTATCGAGACCAGCCCGGCGCCGGTGAAGTACGCCGCCTCGCTGCTCGGCCGCTGTTCGCCCGAAGTGCGCTTGCCGCTGTGGGAGACCACGCCAGCGACGCAGGAAAAGGTGCGCGACGCGATGCGGGGCGCCGGCCTCCTCAACTAGCCGTATGCGCGCCGCAGACCGCTACGCCGCGCAAAACCGGCGCGCCCGCCACGACTATCTGATCGAGGACACGCTCGAAGCCGGGCTCGTGCTCCAGGGCAGCGAGGTCAAGGTGCTGCGCACCGGCCAGGCCAGCATCGCCGAGGCTTATGCCGACGCACAGGCCGGCGAGCTGTTTCTCGTCAACGCCAACATTCCCGAATACAAGGCCGCGAACCGCTTCAGCCACGAGCCGCGCCGTCCGCGCAAGCTGCTCTTGCACCGCAAGGAAATGAACCGGCTTCTGGGCGCGATCCGCCGTGAAGGCGTGACGATCGTGCCGCTCTCGATCTATTTCAACGAGCGCGGCCGGGCCAAGGTCGAACTTGGCGTCGCCAAGGGCAAGAAGATGGCCGACAAGCGCCAGGCCGACAAGGACCGCAGCTGGCAGCGCGACAAGGCGCGCATCATGCGGGCACGCGGCTAAGCCACTTCGCTTTCAACCAGCCTCTTGAATTGTTCTCTTTATGTTCCCATTTGCCGTCCCGAGCGAAGCATAGGGCCTCACCCGCTTTGAAACGCGCCGGAACGACAGTCGCAAACGGAAAAACAGCGAGATTTTTCGTTGTTTCGCCGCTGATATCTCGCTGTTTATTCCGCTGTTTTCTGCTGTTATTCCGCTGTTTTTATCGCGGCAATAAGGCGAAGATAGCAAATTATATCAATAAATTACGAGGCATTCTCCAGCCGCTTGAGAATCGCGGCGAACACCGACTCGAACATCTCGGTCGTCAGCGTCCCGGTATTGGTGTTGAGCCGCGAGCAGTGGTAGCTGTCGGCGAGTACCACGCCATCCGGCAAGTCGTGCAGCGCACCATGCGCGAACGGGTAGGCGGCGCGTCGCAACCCCTTTGCCGCCAGCACCGTCTGATGCGCGATGGCGCCGAGCGCCAGGATGACGCGTACTCCCGGCAGTATCGCAAGTTCAGTGGCCAGAAACGGTCGGCAGTTGGCGATCTCGCCCGTCTCCGGCTTGTTCTGCGGCGGCACGCAGCGCACCGCGTTGGTGATGCGGGCGCGCGTAAGCGCAAGCCCGTCGCCGACATGGCCGCCATAATTACCCTCGGCCAGCCCGAACTTGCGCAAAGTCGTGTAGAGCAGGTCGCCGGCATAGTCGCCGGTGAACGGCCGGCCAGTGCGATTCGCGCCGCGCAAGCCCGGCGCGAGACCCACGATCAGCAGCTCTGCGGCCTCGGGGCCGAATGGGGGAACCGGCGAATTGAACCAGTCGGGATGCGCGGCGCGCTGGGTCGCGCGAAACGCGGCAAGCCGGGGGCAGAGCCCGCAATCAGGCGAGGGCAGGGCCGAACCGGGTGCGCTCACGCCTCGTCGTCGACCGGCTCGCCGCGAAGCCGCGCCATATCGTCGCGCGGCCCCTGGACGTGGGCGCGCGCGATGCTCGGTCCCAACTCCTGCAGCTCGACAAAGCTGTCCGCCTGGCGGCGCAGATCGTCCGAGGCCATCGGCGGTGACGAGCGGATTGTCGAGACGACCGATACCCTGACGCCGCGCCGCTGCACCGCCTCGACCAGCCGACGGAAGTCGCCGTCGCCCGAAAACAAGATGGCGTGGTCGATATGCTGGGCCATTTCGAGCATGTCGATCGCCAGCTCGATATCCATGTTGCCCTTGATCCGACGTCGTCCCATCGTGTCGGTGAATTCTTTGGTCGGCTTGGTGACCATCGTGTAGCCGTTATAGTCGAGCCAATCGACCAGCGGTCGGATCGGCGAATACTCCTGGTCTTCCATCAGCGCAGTGTAATAAAACGCGCGGATAAGTCGGCCCTTTGATCTAAAAAGATCGAGGAGACGCTTATAATCTATGTCAAAGCCGAGACCTCGAGCGGCGGAATAAAGGTTGGCACCATCAATGAATATGGCAATGCGTTCTTGTGGATAGAAAATCATCTGGTACTCCGGAAATTTTGATAAAGTCATACAAGTGTCATCCGCGCTCGGCACTTCGTCAAGGCGACTTTCGACCAGCGAGTTCACGTGATTCTGATCGGCATTGGCAGCAATCTCGCGGCGTCGCCGTCAGAGACGCCGCTCGCGACGGCGCAGGCGGCCTTGCCGGCGCTCGCCGGGCCGCATCTTCAGCCCGCCTTGTGCTCGTCGTGGTACGAGTCGGCGCCGGTGCCGCCATCGGATCAGCCCTGGTTTGTCAATGCCGTCGCGCTGCTATCGACCGATCTCGAGCCGGACGTGCTGCTTTCCCGGATGCTCGATGTCGAGGCGCGCTTTGGCCGCGTGCGAGGCGAACCAAATGCCGCGCGCACGCTCGATCTCGATCTGCTCGATTACGATGGTCTGATCGTCGATACGCGGCGTCTGATGCTGCCCCATCCGCGGCTGCACGAACGGCGCTTCGTGCTCGAACCGCTCCACGAGATCGCGCCGAACTGGCGTCACCCGGTCCTGGGTGTGACGGCAGTGGAATTGTTGGCCCGGCTGCCGCCACAGCAGACGGCGCGGCTTAACCCGTGTTAGCGCAATCAAAGGTACAATTCGGTATGCGTTGCGAGCAATTGTGATTGATCGATGGGATCGATATAACCGGCGTCGCGTCGGCACTCGTCCGGCGGACAAGGCGATCCTTTAAGCGGTGAGACGATGACCGGCTACGAAGCGGCCCGCGCCAATATGATCGAGCGCCAGCTGCAGCCCAACAAAGTCACCGACGAGCGCCTGATCGGCGCATTCGCCAGCATTCGCCGAGAGGTCTTCGTGCCGGAGCGGCTGCGTCCTATCGCGTATTCCGATAACGATTTGCCACTCGGTGGCGGTCGCTTTCTGATGGCGCCGATGGTTGCGGCGCGGCTGCTTCAGGCGGCGGAGATCGTGCGCGGAGACAATGCGCTCGTGCTCGGCGCTGGGGTTGGCTATGAGGCTGCGTTGATGGCGACGCTGTGCCGCAGTGTCGTCGCGCTCGAGGACGACGCCGCGCTTGCGCGTCAAGGCAGGGCGGCGCTCGTCGAGCATCACATCGGCAACGTTAATTTCAGCGGCGAAACGCGGACACCAGGCGGTCGCGCGCGCCCAGTTTACGAGGTGATTCTGTTTGGTGGAGCGGTCGCGGCGGTTCCAGCGGAGATTTCCGGTCAGCTTGGCGAGGGCGGCCGGATGGTGGCGGTGATCAAGCCAGATGATGGTCCTGGCCGCGCCACGCTTATAACGCGCACTGGCGGAACCCTATCTTCGCGCGTTATGTTTGACGCGGCGACTCCTCTACTACCGGAGTTCGCCGGCAAGCCGGCTTTCGTGTTTTGAGGATTTGATGTGTCTGAGCCGACCCCGCGGGTGACTTCCATGCCGGCCGGATCGAAAATTGTGCGCGCTCTGCAGGTGGCGCTGCTGGTGGTCGTTGGCGGGCTCGTCGTGCTGACGGGCACGAGGCATGCGGCAGCTCAAACCCTGACCGAAGCGCTGTCCTACACCTACAACAGCAACCCGCAGCTCTTGGCGCAGCGGTCGCTGTTGCGGCAAACCGATGAGGGCGTTCCGCAAGCCCTGGCCAATTGGCGACCGACCGTCACATTTACCGGTGAGGCCGGCTATAACCGTGCCGGCATCGCCGAGCAGGGAGTAGCGGCGTGCGCCGGCGCGGCCCCGGGGCAGACCTGCTTCTCGTCCTTTGAGACGAAAGAGCTGAACCTTCAGATCACGCAACCGGTGTACCGTGGCGGTCGCACCGAGGCGCAGACGCGGCAGGCGATCAATTTGGTGCAGTCCGCCCGCGCCCAGACGCTGGCCGTCGAGACCACGGTCTTTCAGGCGGTGGCGCAGGCGTTTTTCGATACCTATCGCGACCAGACCCTGGTCGAGGTCAACCGCAACAACGAAAACGTCCTGAAAAAGCAGCTCGAGGCGACCCAGGATCGGTTCCGGGTCGGCGAGGTCACCCGCACCGATGTGGCGCAGGCGCAATCGTCTCTCGCTCAGGCCACCGCCAATCGCATCGCCTCCGAAGGGCAGCTCGAGGTCAGCCGGGCTGAATACACGCGCGCCGTTGGCCATCCGCCGGGTCGTCTGACGCTGACAAACGAGCGTCCGGTGTTGCCCACGACCCGCGATGACACCTTGGCGCTCGCCGCGACCGAAAATCCTAATGTGATCTCGGCGACGTTTACCGAGGCGGCTGCGCGCGACAATGTCGACGTCGTGCGCGGCCAGCTGCTGCCGCAAATCTCGATCGTCGGCGATTTGAACCGCAGCTACTCGCCATCGGTGACCCTGAGGACGGCGCGCGAGGACACTGCCTCGGTCTTGGCCGAAATAACGATGCCGCTTTACGAAGGCGGCGCCATCTACTCGCAAACCCGCCAGGCCGAGCAGACCGTGGGACAACGCCGTAGCCAGGTCGACGACGCGCGCCGTGCCGCGGTGCAGAGCGCGACCCAGGCTTGGGAGACCCTGCAGTCGGCGCGCGCGGCGATCGCTTCGTTTGGCGCGGCCGTGAAAGCGGCGCAGATTGCGCTCGAGGGTACTCAGCAAGAGGCGCTGGTCGGTTCGCGCACGGTGCTCGACGTGCTGATTTCCGAGCAGCAATTGTTCACGACGCAATCGCAGCTCGTCGGGGCGCAGCACGACGCGGCGGTCGCTGAATACAATGTCGCCGCCGCCACGGGCCGATTGATCGCCCCGGACCTCAACCTGCCCGTCCAGCTCTACGACATGGACAAGCATTATCGGGCGGTGAAGGACAAATTGTTCGGCTTCGGTAACGGTCTAAAAGAATAGGCCCTGTTGCACCGAACGCGCCGATTCCACATGTTAAGGGCGAGTTGCCGCAGCTGCGGGCGCAGGTGATTTTAATGTCGGACAATCGTGTGTCGCCGGAACCGTCGATGGACGAAATCCTGGCGTCGATCCGCCGTATCCTCGCCGAGGATGACGTCGTCGCGACGCGGCCCCCGCCGGCGCGGGCCAGGAACGACGTCCTCGAGCTGACCGAGGCGCTCAACGACGATGGCTCGGTGCGGCATATCGCGCCTGTCGAACTGGTATCGCCGGAGGCATCCACGCCCGTTCTGCCCGATGGGCGGATCGAGCCGGCGGCGCCGCGGCCTGGCGACGTGGGAGCGGAACCGAAGCTAGTCTCCGCCGCGGCATCGGATGCGGTCGCGGCATCGTTTGCCCGGCTTGCCAGCCTGCCGCACGGCGATGGGCTCGATCATGATTCGCTCGACGACCTCGTGCGCGAGACGCTGCGCCCGATGCTGCAAGCCTGGCTCGACGAAAACTTGCCCGAGTTGGTCGAGCGCCTGGTCAAAGCCGAGATCGCGCGCGTCGTCGGCTCGATCCGCCCATCGGCGCCATAGCTTCGGCATGACGCTCGACAAAACCTACCGACCGGAGGAGGTCGAGGCCCGGCAATATGCGGCTTGGGAACGTTCAGGCGGGTTCGCCTGCGACCCGAAAAGCGCCAAGCGGCCCTTCACGATCATGATGCCGCCGCCGAATGTGACCGGCAGCCTGCACATGGGGCACGCGCTGACCTTCACGCTGCAGGACATCCTAACCCGCTTCGAGCGGATGCGCGGCCGCGACGCGCTGTGGCAGCCCGGCACCGACCATGCTGGCATCGCCACCGAGATCGTCGTCATCAATCAGCTCGCCGAACGGCAGATCAACAAGCACGATCTCGGCCGCGAGAAATTCATCGAACGGGTCTGGGAGTGGAAGGCGGAATCGGGCGGCACGATCGTCAACCAGCTGCGCCGCCTCGGCTGCTCACCCGACTGGCCGCGCGAGCGCTTCACGATGGATCCCGGCCTCGCCGCCGCGGTGCGTAAGGTGTTTGTCCAGCTTCATCGCGAAGGGCTGATCTATCGCGACAAGCGTCTCGTTAACTGGGACCCGGAGATGCACACGACGATCTCCGACCTGGAGGTCGACAGCCGCGAGACCCGAGGCCAGCTTTGGCACATCCGCTACCCGATCGAGGGCGAGGATGGGCGTTATGTCGTGGTCGCGACGACGCGGCCCGAGACGATGCTTGGCGACACTGGGGTCGCGGTGCATCCGGACGATCCGCGCTTCGCCGATGTGGTCGGCAAGAAGGTGCGGCTGCCGCTAGCGAATCGAATAATTCCGATTATCGCGGACGCCTATGCCGATCCCGATAAGGGTAGCGGCGCGGTCAAGATCACCCCGGCTCATGATTTCAACGATTTCGAGGTCGGCCGCCGGCACGATCTCGAGATGATCAACATCTTCGACGCGGACGCGCGGCTTATTACTGTTCCTCCCCCCTATCTTGGCCTCGATCGGTTCGAGGCGCGCAAGAAGGTGCTCGCCGACCTCGAAGCCGCCGGGCTGATCGAGAAGGTCGAGGACCATATGTTGATGGTGCCGCATCACGACCGCTCGGGTGTGATCGTCGAGCCGTGGCTGACCGACCAGTGGTACTGCAATGCCGGCGTCCTCGCGAAACCGGCGATCGAAGCCGTTGAGACCGGGCAGACCGTCTTTGTCCCGCGACAATGGGAGAACACGTTCTTCGAATGGATGCGCAACATCCAGCCCTGGTGCATCTCGCGTCAGCTGTGGTGGGGGCATCAGATCCCGGCCTGGTACGCGCCCGGAGGTAAGGTCTTTGTTGCTGAGACAGAGGAGGAGGCGCGACGCGAGGCAGCGCAGGAGTTCGGGGCGGATGTGTATTTGGTCCGCGATCCCGATGTGCTCGACACATGGTTCTCGTCGGCGCTGTGGCCGTTCTCAACGCTTGGCTGGCCCGAGCCGACGCCGGAGGTCGCGCGGTATTATCCCGGTGACGTGCTGGTGACCGGGTTTGACATCATCTTCTTCTGGGTCGCCCGGATGATGATGATGGGCCTGCATTTCAAGGGCGAGACGCCGTTCCGCACGGTTTACATCCACGCGTTGGTGCGAGACGAGCGCGGCCAGAAGATGTCGAAATCGCGCGGCAACATCATTGACCCACTCGACCTGATCGGCCGTTACGGCTGTGACGCCCTACGCTTCACACTGTCGGCGCTCGCCGCGCCTGGCCGCGACATTAAGCTCGCCGAGAGCCGGGTCGAGGGCTATCGCAACTTCGTCACCAAGCTGTGGAATGCGGCGCGCTATGCCGAGATGAACGGCGCCGGGTTCGATCCCACCTTCGATCCGAAGACGTGCCGCGAAACGGTGAATCGCTGGATTGTCAGTGCGACCCGCGATTGTGCGACGGCAACGACTCAGGCGCTCGAAGCCTATCGCTTCGACGATGCGGCAAACCGGCTCTACCAGTTCGTCTGGGGCACGTTCTGCGACTGGTATCTCGAATTCTCCAAGCCGATCCTGCAAGGCGGCGACGCGACCGCGCAGGACGAGACCAAGGCGGCGATAGGCTGGGTGCTGGCGCAGATCGTCCATCTGCTGCATCCGATCACGCCGTATGTCAGCGAGGAGGTCTGGGCGCAACTTGGTGGCGCGGAGGCCGGAATGCTCCTGACCGCCGCATGGCCGGACCTCGCCCCCGATCTACACGATCCGAGCAGCGCGGCGGAGATGGACTGGGTGGTCGCCGCTATTTCGGCGATCCGCGCGGTGCGCAACGAGATCAACGTGCCCCCGGGCGCGCGGGTGCCGCTGCTGGTCAAGGATGCGGACGGCGCCGCGCGGTCACGGCTTGACCGCCATCGCGAGCACATCCTGCGCCTCGCGCGGATCGAGAGCATTGACCTGGTCGACGCCCTACCGGCCGGCTGCGTCTCGGTCGTTGTCGAAGGCACGAGCCTCATTCTCAAGCTAGGTGATGTTGTCGATCTCGGTCAGGAGAAGGCACGGCTCGGCAAGGAGATAGGCCGGCTCGACGCCGATCTCGCCAAATTCGCCGCCAAGCTCGGCAATCCTGGTTTTCTGGCCAAGGCCAAGCCCGAGGTGATCGAGGAACAGCGCGAGCGCGAGGCCGACACGCGGCGCGATCGTGATCGCCTCAAAGCCGCGTACGATCGGCTGGGCCCCGCGGCGTGACGCTGGGCGCCGACGACCTTGTCGATGCCGGCCTTGTCGCGCCGGAGCGACTTGGCGAGTTGCGGCGGGTCGCGGCCCAGTTTCAGGTGGTGCTGACCGAGGAGGTTGCCGGTCTTATCGACACCGCCGATCCGGGCGACCCGATCGCGGCGCAATTCGTGCCGCGCGCGGCAGAGCTGGAAACGTTGCCGGAAGAACAAGCCGATCCGATCGGCGACGAGCGCTGGTCGCCGGTGCCGGGTATCGTTCATCGCTATCCGGATCGCGTGCTCTTGAAGCCGAGCCTCGTCTGTCCGGTCTATTGCCGGTACTGCTTCCGGCGCGAGCAGATCGGCGCTCGCGGCAAGGTGCTCGGCCGCGCCGCGCTTGACCGGGCCTACGCCTATATCCGTGCGCATCCCAACATTTGGGAGGTCGTTGTTACCGGGGGTGATCCGTTCCTGCTATCGCCGCGGCGCGTGGCCGCGATGGTCCAAACGATAGCGGCCATCGATCATGTCCAGGTCATCCGCTTTCATACCCGCGTGCCGGTCGTCGACCCGCAGCGGGTAACGGCGCGGTTGGTAAGCGCGCTCGCGACGGAGAAGGCGCTTTACGCTGTCATTCACGCCAACCATCCGCGCGAGCTGACCGATGCTGCGAAGCAAGCGATCGGCCGCATCACCCGCGCCGGCATCCCAGTCCTGTCGCAAAGCGTGCTATTGCGTGGGGTCAACGACGACGCAGCGGTGCTGGAGCAGCTTTTTCGCGCGCTCGTCGCGATACGGGTCAAGCCTTATTACCTGCATCATCCCGATCTGGCGCGTGGCACCGGCCACTTTCGCGGCGACATCGCCGAGGGGCAGCAGCTGATGCGCGAGTTGCGCCGGCGCGCCTCGGGTCTGTGTCAGCCGACCTATGTACTCGATATCCCGGGCGGCCACGGCAAGGTGTCCGTGGGACCATGCTGGCTGCATCGCGATCGCGACGGCTGGCAGGTCGAGGACAGTGCCGGCGTCTCGCACCGTTACCCGCCGCCTGACGGCACCGAGGCGTGAGCACGGCGCGGCGCGCCACCGCCGAGGTGCTGACGCTCGTCCTTGGCGACGATGCGCTGGCATTGAGCACCGCGTCCGAACTCTTGCGATTGCCCGGTCATCAGGTGACCGTGCTGGGCCCGGGGAACGATGAATTCACGAAGTCGGTCGCGGCAATCGGCGCCAGGCTAATCAGCGGCCTGCCGCATCACGGCGACGCGCTGGAACGCGCTGGCGTACAGCGCGCCGAGACGATCATTGCGGTGTCGCGCGACGACCAGCTTAACCTGCATGCGGCACTGCTGGCGCGCGACGCCAACCCGCGTATCCGCATCGTGTTGCGCCAGTTCAATCGGACGCTCGCGCACAAGATCGAGCAGAACCTGCCGGATTGCGTCGTGTTGTCGTTGGCTTGGCATTCGGCGGCGAGCTATGCCGCAACGGCGCTCGACCCGACATGCTTTCGTGGTCTGCAATTTCCCGAGCCGGATGGTCCGCTGACCGGGTTTGCCGAGCGGCTCGCCACCGACGAGGCGATCGCCGGGCGCAGCGTCGCCGAGGTCGAGGCTGCGCTCGGCGCACGCATTGTCGCGATCGACGGCGAAACGGCGATCGGCCGCGACATTCGCGTTCCGAGGCGCGCGCGGCTTTGCCTTTACGGCACCATCGAACAATTGCTGCGGTCGACGCCGCCGGTTGCGAACAACAAGGAGACACCGAACCAAGATACCGGCGGGCGTTCGCCGCGCTCACCCGGCCGCTGGTGGTTCCTTCGCTCGAACCCGTATTTATGGTCGTTTGCCGGAGCGGCCTTCGTGCTGTTTTGGCTCGGCACCTGGCATTTCCATGTCACGTTCAAGATCGACTGGCTGACCGCGGCGTATTTTGTGCTGGCGACGATGACGACGACCGGCTACGGCGACATCACGCCCGATCGCAATGTCACAGTCGACGTGGTGATGGCGATGGTTTTGATGCTGTCGGGTGTCGTCTTTACCGGTGTGTTCATCGCCTTCGCCGCGTCGATGCTGACCCGGGCGCAATGGGTGCGCACCCAGGGGCTGCGCCGCATCCGCCGGCGCGGCCATATCGTCGTCTGCGGTGCAGGCAGCATCGGCAGCGGTGTCATCGAGCTGTTGCTGGGGTTTGGCAAGCCGCTCGTCGTCGTTGAGGCGACCCCTGATACGGCGACGGTCGAACGCGCCCGCGACCTCGGCTTCGATCTGCTGACAGGTGATGCGGGCCGCGACGACACGCTCGATCTGTGCAACCTTGAAGCCGCTCACAGCCTGGTCGCGCTGACCAATTTCGACACGCTCAACCTCGAAATTGCCCTTGGCGCCCGCGCTCGCAATCCGAACATGCCGATCGTGTTGCGTATCGCCGATGCCAGCTTTGCCGCGTCGATCGCCCGGCATTTTGATTTCCGCACGACTTACTCCGCGGCAGCGCTGGCCGCGCCCGCGTTCGCTGGTCTGGCGGACGCCGCGGGCGCACGGGGCCACATCACGATTGATGGCCAGGAGCTGGCGATCGGCGAGTACCGGCTACCAGTGTCAGCGGGAGGAGGCCTACCGCCGGGCCTGATCCCGCTCGCTGTCGCGCGTGAGAACGGGTTATTGTTGACCCATCATTTCACCGACCTCGCGGCTGGAGATCGCGTGCTGGCGCTGCGCCCGCTCACCCAGTCCAGTAGCGGCGTGGATGCGATCCCCGAGCCAAAGGTCGCGTCGGCGCCGGCGGGGTCGTTCTAATTAAGCATCAATTTGATGGATTTTTGCGCAATGTCCGGCGAATATCGCGGCATGCCAGCTCTCGTCAATAAGCTCGATCGCGCCGATCTGCGCTGTACGCGCCGCTACATGACGCCGACCTTCGAGGTCATCGTCGAATGCGAGATGTTCCGCTCGCTCGACGTCTCGGTGGGTGGGGTGCATCTCGACGGTCAGTGTGAGGGTATGCCTATCGGCAGCACTGTCGAAGGCTGGATTGCATTACCGGGGTTGGCGCGCGCCTTTGCCTTTTCGGGAGA
>DATMLO010000106.1:0-10178 GCA_035570495.1 Allostellaceae bacterium
AGCTGGTAGCGATAGACCCAGCTCCGCGAGCCGGTCGGGGTGACCCGGAAATAGAGGCCGCCGCCGTCCGCCCTCAGGCCGACCGATTTCAACCGTTCGAGTTCCTTCACGGTGAGGGGTGTTGCGCGCTTCGGCATAGTGTCCGCCTAACTTTGTAGTCTATCGTCCGGTCCATCATAAGGCCGGAGATTTGGGGTCAAGGGCAGACTGGACGGGGCCGGCGGAGAATATCGAGGATTACTGCTGGTTTGTGGACGGGGACGGACATCTGTGGATGAGAAGGTGGCGGAGGGGATGGGATTCGAACCCACGATACGGGGTTAACCGTATAACGGTTTAGCAAACCGCCGCCTTCAGCCACTCGGCCACCCCTCCACCGAAGAGTGGGTACACGGCGCATGCTCGACCAGACCTAGAGCTTCGCCGGGGCGAAGTCAATCGGGCCGTCGCCGCCGCGCGCCTCACCCCTCCTCGATGCGCTCCATATCCTCGTCGCTGAAGCCGAGGTGATGACCGATCTCGTGGATCAGCACATGCCGCACCACAGCGGCGAGGTCTTCGCCGGTCTCGCACCAATAGTCGAGAATGGGCCGGCGATAGAGAAACACCATGTCGATTCCGGCGCGCGGGGTCGTGACGCTTTGGTGCGGCAGCGCGACCCCGCGATAGAGCCCGAGAATATCGAACGGGCTTTCGAGCTCCATCTCTTCCTCGGTCTCCTCGTCGGGAAATTCCTCGACGCGGATCACTAGCGGCCCGAGATGCGCCTTCAGTTCGGCGGGGATCGTCGCGAGCGCGCGCTCGGCGAGCGCCTCGATATCGGCGAAAGTCGGCGCGCGACTTGCTGTCATCGCGACATTCCCGCTTGACCGCGCCCGGCCGCCCCGCCACTTGCTCTGTAACGGCAAGCCGGGAGGATGACATGGTCGAAAAGCTGGTCGGCGCGGCGCGTCACGCGGCGCTGGCGACATTGCACGGCTGGAGCGAAGTCGAGGATCGCGACGCGATCCGCAAAAGTTATCACTTCAGCGATTTCTCCGAGGCCTGGGGGTTTCTAAGCCGCATCGCGCTGATCGCCGAGAAGATGGATCACCACCCAGAAATCTTCAATGTCTACAACCGGGTGGAGATCATCCTGTCGACCCATGACTGCGAGGGTCTCAGCGAGCGCGATATCAGGCAAGCGCATGCGATCGACGAGATCGCCCCGGAGCGCGACCAGAGCCGCGGCACGCCCTAGCCCTCACCTTGGCGGCATGCGCAGCGCGCCATCGAGGCGAATGACCTCTCCGTTGATCATGCGGTTGCCGCAGATATGCAGCGCCAGCGCGGCGTATTCGTCGGGATGGCCGAGGCGCTGGGGAAACGGCACGCCGGTGGCGAGACTGGTCTGCGCCGCCTCGGGCAGGCCGGCGAGCATCGGCGTCGCAAAGACGCCCGGCGCGATCGCCGCGACGCGGACGCCGTAGCGCGCGAGTTCGCGCGCCGCCGGCAAGGTCAGCCCGACAACCCCGCCCTTGGAGGCGCTGTAGGCGGCCTGGCCGATCTGTCCGTCATAAGCGGCGATCGATGCGGTCAGCAGGATGACGCCGCGTTCGTTCTCGGCGAGCGGGTCAAGCGTGGCCATGTCGGCGGCCGCGACGCGCAGCAGGTTAAAGCTGCCGATGAGATTGACCTCGACGACCTGGCGGAACTCGTCGAGCGGCGCCGGCTTACCGTCGCGATCGACGATGCGGCCGGCGCGACCGATCCCGGCGCAATTGACGACAATGCGCGCCGCGCCATGTCTTTCGCGGGCGCTAGCGACCGCCGCCTCGACGGAAGCGGCGCCGGTGACGTCGCAAGCGACGCCAATGCCGCCCAATTCCTTTGCGGCGGCCTCGGCCGCCGGGCCGTTGATGTCGAGCAGCGCCACCCTGGCCCCGGCGCCGGCAAGCGCGGTCGCCGTCGCGCGGCCCAGCCCCGACGCGCCACCGCTGACGAGAGCCGCAACTCCGGAAATTTCCATCGCTTCTTCTCCCTTAAAACGTCATGGCCGGGCTTGAGACCCGGCCATCCTAGACCCGCCGGTCTAACCCGCGGGTGACGATTGAGAGAGCGCCGCTTACCAGTGCAGCGGCAGCTGATAGACGAGCAGCACCTCCTGCTCGCCAGGGTTGAACTTGGTCAGCCCGGCATTCGAGGTGTGCTGAAACGAAATGCCGAGCCGCGACTGGTCGGCGAATTTGTAATCGATGTCGGCGCCCGAGCGGAACTCCATCCACGATCCCAGCTTGGTGCCGTCGCCGCGCTGGTAAAACCCGGCCGCGCCATTCGGGGTAATCACCCAGTTTGACCCCAAATTGACGTCGAAACCGAACCCGGCATAGGTGTAGGTGCCGCCCTTTGTCGTCACATCGAGGCCCATAAACGGCGAGAAGAGCGGGATCAGCACGTCGCCGAAATGATACTCGCCGCGGAACACGCCTTGCGTGCCGGCGTATCTTTGGCCGCCCGGCGTGATGTCGAACGCACCGGCGCCAAGCGCGAGCCGCTGTGGGCCATCGGGCGAACCAATCGACACCGGGCCGAACCCCCATTGTTGCGCCGTCGCCGGGCGAGCGACTAGCGCCGCAGCGACGAGCACCGCCACAGCCAGAAGATGCTTCGCGATCGCTGACATTCTCACCAGCTTCCCCCTCGTCCACCCAAATAGGCCACTAGTCGCTGAACGCATATTAGGCGCGATCATCCCCGCGGCAAGTAAAACCAAAGCGCGATCAATTTGTTCTGATGCTCAACGGCCTCTCATCCGCTCGATGGCGAGCACAAGTTGCTCGCGAATTCCGGGCTCCATCGCCGAGTGCCCGGCATCCGGCACGATAACGTATTCCGCCTCAGGCCAGGCGCGCGCCAACTCGTCGGCGCTCCTGATCGGGCAGACCATATCATAGCGCCCCTGAACGATGACGCCGGGAAGATGGCGGATGCGGTCGACGCGCAGGATCAAGTCGTCGGCGCCGGAGAAGAGGTGGCGGCTGAAGTAGTGCGCCTCGATCCGCGCCAGCCCCAGAGCGAGCCGATCCTCTCCGAAAGCGGCAATCGTCTCGGGGTTCGGCAGCAGCGTCGAGCAGGCGCCCTCGTAGAGGCTCCAGGCCCGCGCCGCCGCCATGTGAACGCGCGGATCGGGATCGATCAGCCGGCGGTAGTAAGCGGCCAGCAGATCGCCGCGCTCCTCCTCGGCGACGAAACCGGCGAAGGCGCGCCACGCCTCGGGAAATACCGCGGCAATGCCATAGAGGAACCAGTCGATCTCGGCCTGACGGGCGAGAAAGATCCCGCGCAGGATCAGGCCGCGGCAGCTTTCCGGGTAGGTCTCGGCGTAGAGCAGCGCCAGGGTCGAGCCCCAAGACCCGCCAAACACCAACCACTTCTCGATGCCCAGCTCGCGGCGCAGCACCTCGATGTCGGAGACGAGATGCGTCGGCGAATTTTCCACCGTTTCGCCGAGCGGCGTCGAGCGCCCGCCGCCGCGTTGGTCGTAGATGACGATGCGCCACTGCGCCGGATCGAAAAAGCGCCGATGCACCGGTGTCGCGCCGGCGCCCGGCCCGCCATGCAGGAACAGCGCCGGCATGCCATGCGGATTACCCGACTCCTCCCAGTACATGGTGTGCCGCGAATCGAGACGCAGCCGGCCCGTGCGATAGGGCTCGATCGGTGGAAACAGATCGCGTCGGCCGGTCATCTCCCGCAGTGTAGGCGGCGACTATGCGGCGTTAAAGCCGCGCGTCGACATAGCGGCCAGACGCGGTCAAGGCGCGGCTCCAGTCGGTCCACTGCCCGTTGGCAAGCTGGCGGCGCCAGCACACATCGGCGCTCGGCGCCGCTTCGATCACCCGGCTGCCCTTGAACGGCAGATCGAACGCCGTTGACGGCGCCGATGGATCGGCCGGCGCGCAATCCGGTCCTGTCGCCATGACCGCCTGGACACTGGCTTCGATAAATCGATCGTTGCTGAGCGTCAGCTGGCCCGGATGCGACCCCCAACTCGGCGTCCAGACAAATTGCGGCGGCCAAACGGTGTCGGCGCAGCCGGCCGTGGCGAGCAGCAGCGCGGCTGACAGAAAAGCCTTCACGTGTCCCCCTTTCCTCATCCTATTTCCCGCCGAGGAAGTCTTTGGTCCATTGCGCGTACTGATCGCCGCGCGTCACGCGGCGCATCAAATCGGCTGGTGCGATGCCGGTCAGAGCCTCGGGCTTGGTGCCGTCGCGCAACGCCTTCAGCGTATTATACACCGCGAGCACCGCGGCGCTGAACGGCGCGTGACCCTGTAGCGCGACGCGCACCTTGTGCGCCCCCATCCAATTGAGATCGGCGAGCGTGCCGGCGCCGCCGCCTGTGATCAACGGTATCTTGATCTCGGATGAGATCGCCTCGATCGCCTCGGTGGTAATGCCGCCAGCCAGGAAGATCGCGTCGACCCCAGCCGCCTCATAGGCGTTCGCCCGGCGCATCGCGTCGTCGAGCCCGGTGATCGCCAGCGCGCTCGTGCGCCCGGCGATGACGAGCTTCTTGTCCTGGCGCGCATCGAGCGCGGCCTTCATCTTGCCGACCCCCTCCTCGACCGGGATCAAGGTCGGCTTGCCGGAGGGCCCATAGGGCCGCGGCAGCACGGTGTCCTCGATCGACATCGCGCAGACGCCGGCGGTCTCTAGCTCCTCGACCGTGCGGCGCACGTTCATCGCATTGCCGTAGCCGTGATCGGCATCGACCAGCAGGCACAGATTGCCGGCGCGGCAGACGCGGTTTGCCTGGGCAGCGAACTCGGTGAGCGTCAAGACGACGATGTCGGGTGCGCCGAGCACCGTCATCGAGCCGATAGAGCCGGAGAAGATGCCGACCTCGAACCCCAGATCCTCGGCGATACGCGCCGAGATCGCGTCATACACCGAGCCCGGGTGAACGCAGCGGCCGCCGGCCAGAAGCGCGCGAAAGCGCGTGCGTCGCTCGGTCCAATCCATCGCCCTATCCCCTCGCCCGGTTCGACCCGAAGCTTAGCACTACCCGTAGACGCGCCGGTAGAGATCGATGATCTCGTCCTCGGACGGCACGCGCGGATTGTTGGCAGGCGAACCGGAGGCGATGGCCTGCGACGCCATCGTCGGCATCAGCTCGTCGTAGCGCGCCTTGGCTATCCCGTAATCCCTAGGGCTCGGGACCTTGAGGTCGTCGTTGAGCGCGCGAAGCGCGTCGAGCAGCCGGGCGACGGCGGCTTGGCTCCCCTCGCCCTCCTCGGCGACTCCCATCGCCCGCGCGCAATCGGCGTAGCGGTCGAGCGCGGCGGGGGCCGAGAACGCGGTGATCTCGGGCAGCAGCATTGCGTTCGACAGCCCGTGCGGGACGTGGAAAAACGCGCCGATCGGCCGGCTCATGCCGTGCACCAGCGCGACGCTGGCGTTGGAGAACGCCATCCCGGCGGTCGTCGCGCCGAGCATCATCGCTTCTCGCGCCGCGCGGTTTTGCGGCTCGGCGCAGGCAGTGCGGATGTGCTTGGCGATGAGGCCCATCGCGTTCTTCGCCATGCCGTCGGTGTAGGGACTGGCGCGTTTCGAGACATAGGCCTCGATCGCATGGGTCAGGCTGTCGATGCCGGTGTCGGCCGTGAGCCGCAGCGGCATGGTGAGGGTCAGCTCAAAATCGACGATCGCCGCGGTCGGGCAGCACGCGAGCCCGGCGATCAGCATCTTCTCGTCGGTCTCGGTATCGGTGATGACGGTGAAGCGCGTCACCTCCGAGCCGGTGCCAGCGGTGGTCGGGATCGCGATGATCGGCAGCCCGATCTTGGGGATGTCGTTCGGCACCTTGTAGTCGCGCATCTGCCCGCCATTGGCGTGCAGCACCGACATGCCCTTCGCGGTGTCGATCGGGCTGCCGCCGCCGATCGCGACGAGACTGTCGTAGGGTGCTTCCGCGAGCCGAGCGACGCCGATACCGATGACCTCGGTCGTCGGGTCGGAGACGGTGTCCTGGAAGACGCCCCACGCCATCCCGGCGCCGGCGAGCAGCGACGTCGCCTGATCGAGAACGCCGCAACCGGCGATAAACGGATCGGTCACGATCAGCGGATGTCTCACACCGAGCCGCATCATCAGCGCCGGCAGCTCGCCGAGCGCACCACCGCCAATCGACAACAGCCGGGGTGTCGTGATCAGTGCCGGCATCGCTCCCTCCCGATTTGAGGGAGGGAGCATAGCGCGCCGGTCAGGCGGCCGCAGCCTTCTCCGCTGTCGTGGCGGCGTAGACTTCGGGGTCGAAGCGCTCGAGATGGGTGCAGCTCGACCCCAGATCGGTAAAGCCGCAGCGCCGGTAAAGCGAGGCGGCCTTGCTGGTCACCAGGAGCCAGCGCCGCAGGCCCTGCAGCGGCTCGTACGCGAGGATCGCTTCGACCAGGAACTGGCCCAGCCCCGCGTTGCGATGCACCGCGGTCACAAACACATCGGCGAGATAGGCAAAGGTCGCCTCGTCGCTGACGACGCGGGCGAAGCCGATCTGCTGACCATCGGCGTAGAGGCCAAAGCACAGCGAATGGGCGATCGCCGTCTCCAGCGTGTCGCGCGGGATGCCGCGCGCCCAATGCGAACAGCGCGATAGGAAGTCGTGGATCAGCCCGATGTCGAGCCGGTCCTTGGCGGTATCGATTTCGTAGCTGACCCCGCCGGCGGTCCGGCGGGCAATGACACTCTGGGTCATCGGAAAATCCCCTGCAGGCTGAAGCTTCGACATCTGGCAACGCGCTTGGCAAAAGCGCGCCGTTCGCAGCCCGCACAGGGGCTGCTAGCGCATTCGTCGTCGAAGGGCTCGCAGGGCGTCGTTCATGGCGGCATTGAAAATGGGGATTCGGCAGGCGCTGTCAACCCGGCTTTTTATCGATAATCACCACAGCCATCGATTGCGCCGACCGGTGAATTTGATATCCTACAGTTGAAGCTGACTGACGGGAGTTCCCTCGCCGTGGCTGCGCTTCCTCTCCGCAAGGAAATCGACGAACTGAGCGCCGTAGAACTCGCCGGCCTGCGGGCCGGTTACGCGGGTATGCAGGCGATCTCGGATAACCGCGGCTTCAATTATTTGTCCGGATTGCACGGTATTCCCGGAAATTACTGTGTTCACTACGACGACCCGCCGCTATTCCTGCCTTGGCACCGCGCGTATCTACATGAATTCGAGCAATACCTGCAGGATCGCGCCGAGACCGCTACGGTGCCGTGGTGGGATTGGACCATCGATCGCGGCGGCAACATCCCGCAGGCCTTTGCCGCTCCGCAATCGCCGGACGGATCGGCGAACCCGCTCTATGCATCGCAGATCAATCAGCCAACAGCGAATCCGCCGATCGTTCGGCAAACCCAGCGCTTTCCGATGACAGGCCAACCTCTGCCGGACCCCAGCGTCGTCACCAACCTAGTCGCGCTGACCGATTTTGAGGATTTCTCGACCCAGCTCCGCGGCGGAGTGCACAACCAGTTGCATGGTTGGACCGGGGGCATGGGCATGGTCGGCGGGCGCCGCACCTACGGCGACATGGCGGTGGTTCCCGTCGCCGCATTCGACCCCATATTCTATTCGCACCACTGCATGATCGATCGCATCTGGTACCTTTGGCAGCTGCAAAACGGCGTGACGAATATTCCGCAAGCCATTCTGAACACCGTGCTGCCGCCCTTTAACGTCAAGGTCGCGGACGTCCTCGATATCCATCAGCTGGGCTACGACTACGCGATTGGCGCCACGACCACGTCGGGGAGTACGCCGTAATGATGGGAGCCAAGTACACCTCCGGGCCGATGACGCTGTCGGGATCGCTGCAGCAAGGCCTCTTCAAGCGCGCCGACATCGTCTTTCACGATGTCGACCACAGTGGGCCGACTTTCGAAGCGCGCGTCTTCCTTAACAAAGCCGACGCAGACGAAAACACGCCGATGGATGTTGCGCACGGTTACGCGGGGTCGTTTTACGTCTTCGGCCACGGCCAGTGCTTCGGTGATCTCGGACACTGCGACGTCAACCGACCGATGCGCCGCCATGACAAGCGCACCCAGCACCCGCTGACCGCAAACAAAGGGATCGTCGTCGCCACCGACGCCATCCGCGCCGAAGCCGGCAAGGGACAGCCGATCTCGGTTACCGTCGTTCCGGTCATCATGGCCGCTACCGACGACACCGATCTCGACCATGTGTTGAAGTTCGGCGACGTCAGGATCGTGGCCTACGGATAGAACCGTCACAGCCCACCTGGAGCACTCAACCCGGCTTTTTCAGCCGGAAGCGCAGAACGCCGTCCGCCTCGCTCGCCTCCAGCAATTCGCAGCCGGTGGTCTGGCAGAAATGCTCAAAATCCTTGGTCGCGCCCGGATCGGTGGCGAGCACTTCGAGAATGCCGCCCGCCGGCACCTCGCGCAGCGCGCGGCGCGCCTTCAGCACCGGCAGCGGGCACAAGAGACCGGTGGCGTCCAGCGTGGAGTCGACATTGCTCATTTACACACCCTCCACGATGGCGCTCTTGATGGCGCGAAGCCGCGCCTCGTCGCGCTTGTAGAACGTCCATTGCTTGATGCGTGTCGCACGCACCGCGCCGATCTCGGTGAGCAGCTTCATGTGCTCGGTCACCGTCGGCTGGCTGACCCCGAGCTTCTCGGCGATCAGCAAGCCGCAAACCCCATCCTCGACGAGGTCGCCGTCGACCTGCTCGCGGAAATGCGCGCGCGGGTCCTTGAGCCAGTCGAGAACCTGCAGACGACGTTCGTTGGCGAGCGCGCGGAGCGCGGTGGAAATATCCATTTAGGGAATTGCCTAATTTCCTAAAGCATGCCAGTTTCCCCGATAAATGCAAAGTCCCGAAATGCAAGACATCCTCATTGATCGCGACCGCATCGCCGCGACCGAGCGGCTGATCCGGCCTTATATCCGGCGCACGCCGGTCGTCACCATCGATGCCGGCGATTTCGGCTTGGCGCCACGACCGCTGGCGCTGAAGCTCGAATTCCTGCAGCACACCGGCTCGTTCAAGCCGCGCGGCGCGTTCGCCAATCTGCTGTCGCGCGCGGCGCCGGGGGCCGGTGTGGTCGCGGCCTCGGGCGGCAATCACGGCGTGGCGGTGGCCTATGCGGCGATGCGGCTCGGCATCAAGGCGGCGATTTTTGTGCCGAAGGTCACCTCCCCCGCCAAGCTCGACCGCATCCGCTCCTATGGCGCCGAGCTGGTGGTGACGGGAGAGCTTTATGCCGATGCGCTGGCAGCGAGCGAAACGCGGATCGCCGAGACCGGTGCGCTGGCGATCCACGCCTATGACCAGCCGCATACGCTGCTCGGCCAGGGCTCGGTCGGGCTCGAACTCGAAGCCGACCGGCCCGACATCGACACGTTCCTCGTCGCGACCGGCGGCGGCGGGCTGATTGGCGGGATCGCCGCGTGGTACGGGGGCCGGACGCGGATCGTCTCGGTCGAGCCGGAAGCCGCGCCGACCCTGCACGACGCGCTCAGGGCCGGACGGCCGGTCGACGCGCCCGCCGGCGGCATCGCCGCCGACTCGCTGGCGCCGCGCCAGGTCGGGCAGATCATGTTTCCGGTCGCGCAGCAATACGTCGCGGAGGCGGTGCTGGTGACCGACGAGGCGATCGCCGACGCGCAGCGCCGGCTGTGGGACGTGCTGCGCGCCGCCGCCGAGCCGGGCGGCGCGACGGCGCTCGCGGCGCTGCTTTCCGGCCGCTACAAGCCGGCCAAGGACGAGCGCGTCGCCGTGCTGCTCTGCGGCGCCAACACGACGGCCGTCGATTTCGGCCGCTAGCTGAACCGGAGAAGCGACTTTCGGACAAGCCTTTGTTTTTCCGATGAGAGCCACTCGAGAAGCAGCGCAGAAACAGCAAGCAAAACAGCGGCGTAACAGCAGCCAAAACAGCGAGATAACAACGGGCGGCATTGCTGTTTTCTTTCGACGCGGGTCTCTTCCCGGCGCCGGCTTTCCGGCGTCAGCGGCATATGGGAATGCCGTGCGATAATTTCAATATGTGATTATCGTAATATCGCGAGTGCTAGCGCGTCGATGCCGCTAGCCGAACTTACCGTTACGCGGGAAGCCGTTGGGGACGCTGCGGCCGGCGCCGCCGCGCGGCCCGCGCCAGGCGGTGAGGTCGGTCTC
>DATMLO010000107.1:0-16989 GCA_035570495.1 Allostellaceae bacterium
GTATTTCTGGACCTGCTGAAAGGTGAGACCGAGCGCGTTTGCCAGGGTTTCCTGGTTCATGCCGAGGAACAGACGACGCATGCGAATACGCTTACCGACATGCACGTCGATCGGATTGGGAATTCCAGTCCCCCGGCCATAACGCGGAGCGTCGCCGGTTTTCGATGAATGTTTCAAAAAAATGACCCCCTTCGCGGAAGGCGCGCGACCTAACATTGAATGACGTGCGCGACAACCCTGTTTCCTGAATAGCCGCTCCGCTCAACCATTTTTCCCAGCATCTGTTCCAGGCGGCTCGTCATAACCGCGGCGGTTGCTGATGAAAATAAGCGCCATCAGCCCGACGCCGACAGCCAAAGTCGCCAACACTCCCAAGATCAGTGCGATCCAACCGTTAAGGTCGATCCCGCTATTGCCGACGATATCCCAGTTCCACACGCTGACCGCGGCGACGATGGCCACGGCAACAGTCGCGCCGATAATCGCGATCCAATTGCCCGACTGTTTCACCCGGCCCCCATATCGCGCTTACACCCATTAACTCGCTTACGTACGGCCGCCGCACATGGCAAAGTGCCGCTGCCCAGCCCAAAAGGGAGACACCGATGCCGACGGAATCGAAGCACCCGGAGACCATCGTGCTGCATGCCGGCTACCGCAGCGATCCGGCGACAACCGCCGTCGCGGTGCCGATCTACCAGACCACCAGCTTCCAGTTTAATAGCACCGAACATGCCTCGAACCTCTTCGGGCTCAAGGAGCTAGGCAATATCTACACCCGGATCATGAGCCCGACCAGCGATGTGCTGGAGCAGCGCGTCGCGGCGCTCGAAGGTGGGGTCGCGGCGCTGGCAGTCGCCTCCGGACAGGCGGCTTCGATGTTTGCCGTCAACAACATCACTCAGGCCGGCGACAACTTTGTCGCCTCGACCGATCTTTACGGCGGAACCTGGAACCTGTTCCTGCACACGATGCAGCGAACGATGGGCATCGAGGTTCGCTTTGTCGACCCCGCCGATCCGGAGAATTTCCGCCGCGCGACCGACGCCAAGACGCGCTGCTACTATGCCGAGACACTGCCCAACCCGAAACTGGAGGTGTTCCCGATCGGCGAGGTCGCCAAGATCGGCCGCGAGCTCGGTGTGCCGCTGATCATGGACAACACGGCGGCGCCGGTGATCTGCCGGCCGCTCGACCACGGCGCGGCCGTCGTCATGCATTCGACGACAAAATACATCGGCGGGCACGGCACCTCGATCGGCGGGATCATCGTCGACGGCGGCAATTTCGATTGGGAAAAGCACGCCGATCGCTTCCCTCTGCTGAATCAGCCCGACCCAGCCTATCACGGCGCGGTGTGGACCCAGGCGGTGAAACCGATGGGCCCGGTCGCCTACATCATCAAGGCGCGGGTGACGCTGCTGCGCGACATCGGCGCGGCGGCGAGCCCATTCAACTCTTTCCTGCACATCCAGGGGCTGGAGACGCTACCGCTCAGGATGCGCGTGCAGTGCGCCAATGCCAACGCCGTCGCGCGTCACCTCAAGGAGCACGCGAAGGTCGCCAAGGTGATCCACCCGAGCGTCATGACCGGTGAGGCCAAGCGCCGCGCCGACGCCTATTTCAAGGGCGGCTATGGCGCGCTGGTAGGGTTTGAGCTCAAGGGTGGGATGGAAGCCGGGCGCAAGTTCATCGATGCGCTCAAGATGTTCTATCACGTCGCCAATATCGGCGATGCGCGGAGCCTGGCGATCCACCCGGCGTCGACGACGCACTCGCAGCTCACGCCGGAAGAACAGCTAAAGACCGGCGTCACCGACGGCTATGTGCGGTTGTCGATCGGCCTTGAGCATGAGCAGGACATCCTCGCCGATCTCGACCAGGCGCTCGCCGCGGCGTGACCGCCAAAGCCATTCTCGAGCTCGCCTGGCCGATTGATCTCGCGCTGACCGTCGCGAGCCACGGCTGGGTGCTGCTCGAACCGTGGCGCTGGGACGAAGAGACCGGCGTGCTCTCACATCCCGAGAGCATCGCCGGCGTGCGCGGCACGATCGCGATGGCGCAGCGCGACCCAGCGACCCTTGCGGTGACCTGGGAGGGGTTTGTCGGCGTCTCGCCCGCGGAAATCCTGCGCCGCGCCGGGCGTTGGGTCTCGGCGGACTGGGACCCGGCCCCTGCCCTGGCGGCGCTCGCCGCCGGCTTTGTCGAGGAAGCTGCGCTGATCGCACGGGGCGGCGGCCGCATCCTGCGCTGCTCGACCTTCTACGAGGACTTCATCAAGACGGTGCTGACGGTCAACACCAGCTGGTCAGGGACTTGCCGAATGAGCGCCGCGCTCGTCGCGGAACCGGGCGATGGCGCGTTCCCCGACCCGCTCGCGATCCTCGATTACGGCGAGGAACGCCTGCGGCAGATCGCCAAGCTCGGTTTCCGCGCGCCAGTGGTGATGTCCGCGACGCGGCGGCTGCTCGATGACGGCGCGATCGACGAGGCCGGCAACAGCGACGACGCGCAACTCGCGCACGAATATCTGGTGGGTCTCAAGGGGATCGGCCCCTACGCGGCAGCGCACTGCCGCATGCTGCTGCAGGATTTCAGCCGCATCCCAGTCGACTCGGTGGTCGTCGCGCATCTGAAGGAGCGGCACGCCACGACGCCGGAGGATTTCATCGCCGCCCGCGCCGAATGCGGCGCCTATCTCGGACTGGGCTACCGGCTGATGCGGCTCCGGGAGAAATTCGCGGTTCCGGATCTAGGTTATTGAAGCGGCATTCCAACGAGGCGACTTACGGCACGTAGGTCAATGCTTGATGGCGAGGTTAAAGGCCTCGGCCACACCATCGATCAGTTGCTGCACTGCGAACGAGGCGAGGATCAGCCCCATGATCTGGGTGATCACGCCGATCCCGGCATTGCCGAGAAAACGCTGAATGCGGCCCGCCGCGAGCAGAGCGAGCAGCACCAGCAGCATCACAAACAGCGCCAACATCGCCGTTACTGTCTCCTCACCGAACGAAAAGCGGTTGTTGTCGGTGAGCAGCACGACCGCGCACAGCGCACCCGGACTGGCGATCCCCGGCATCGCCACCGGGAAGACGGCGATCTCGGCGGGAGTGCGGTGCGCGTCGGCCGGTCCGCCCTCGTGATGACCGCCAAAGATCATGTGCTGAGCGAAGATGAAAAGGATCACCGCGCCGGCGATGCGAAAGGCGGGGATGCCGATATGCATGTATTCGAGCAGGTACTGCCCGAGATAAAGGAACAGCATCAGTACGAGGCTGCCGATCAGCACCGCCAGAACCGCCACCTTCTTGCGGCTGCTGGGCTCGACGCGCGCGGTCGCGTTCAGAAAGATCGGTACCGAGCCTACCGGATCGAGCACCACAAAAAGCGTGACAAAATTCTCGAGTAACCGGCCCAGCACGTAGCCTCCTAATTCTCGCGCGCCCACCTCCCATGATAAAACCCGCGCGCGCGGCACGATACCAGGAGGCCGGTCATGCCAGCAGTGGAATTCACCACGATTTTCGACGCGGCACGCACACGGCACGGCGCCGGCGCGATCGAGGCTCGGCTGCCGCGCCCGAAAAGCGCCTCGGACCTCGCAGCGACTCCCGACGACCGCTATTTGTCGCAGATGTCGCTGCGGGTGTTTCGCGCCGGGCTCAAGCACAGCCTGGTCGATGCGAAATGGCCAACATTCGAGGAGGTGTTTGACGGGTTCGACCCGCGCCGCGTTCGCGCGATGCCGGACGAGGCGCTCGAAAAGCTGCTCGGCGACGCGCGGCTGATCCGCC
Organism: Allostellaceae bacterium; assembly: GCA_035570495.1. Taxonomy (GTDB): domain Bacteria; phylum Pseudomonadota; class Alphaproteobacteria; order ATCC43930; family CGMCC-115725; genus DATARH01. The sequence goes on from DATMLO010000107.1 coordinate 3,798, forward strand.
ATTGGGGCAAGCTCAAATCGGTGCGCGACAACGCCGCCGCGATGATCGAGATCGGCGAGGAGTTCGGCAGTTTCGGGAGCTGGCTCGCCACTTGGCCGGGAAGCAATCGTCGAGTTGTGGGACGCGCTCGGTGCCTGCTTCAGCCAGATGGGCGGCGCATCCGGGCCAATGTTCCTGCGCATGGTCGGCAAGGACACGTTTGTGCTGTCACATTCGGTGATCGCCGCGCTCAAGCACTGGGTCGCGCTGCCGCCGCCAAAAAACCGCAAGGACCGCGCCGCGGCGCAAGCCTGCTTCAACGCCTGGGCGCCGAAAGCGGCCTGCCGCTGTCGCAGATGAGTCTGATCCTGGCGCTATCGGTCGACGATTAGGCTTTGTCGACTTCGCTCATCGCCTCGACCGCGGCGGCATAGACCCGGCGAGCCGAGATGAGTCCGCGGCGGAAGCGCACCATCGCGTCGCGCTCGGGCTCGCCGGTATAGACCGCCTCGGCGAATATCTTGAACAGCTCATGCACGCGCTGGGTATAGGCCCCAGTGATGATCGCCGCGTCGTCTGGCAGTCCGTTTTCAGCCATGACCGGCTCAGTAATGCGAGATTTCGATCGAGTTGCCGTCCGGGTCGTCGATATAGAGCGACTGGATCGTACCGATCGCCCCGGCGCGCGGCCCCTGCATGCGCACCGGCACGTCGCATTCCGCGAGGTGCGCGGCGATCTCGTCAGCCTTCGCCTCGGTCACGAAGCAGATATGCGCCGGCATGCGCGGCTCGGCGCGCATCGTCATGGGGCCGCCAGCCAGATCGAGATGGATCTTTTGCTGACCGAAAAGCAGCGCCGCTCTGCCCTCGCCGATCATCTCGGCGTCCATGCCGAGCACTTTTTTGTAGAAGGCGATGCTGCGATCGATATCCGCGACGGTGATGTTGAGATGGTCGATGCGATCGATCTTCATCGGCTGCCTCCGCTGTTCGACGCCAAGAATGCCACGTTCAGCCAACGGGGGCGATGCGTTTCGACAGCTCCGTCTCGTTAACGACAAGACCAAGGCCCGGCGAGTCCGACAGGCAGAACAGGCCGTCCACCGGATAAGGCGGGTTGTCGAACACCGCATGGGTGCGGGTTGACGGGTCGTTCCACTCGCAGGGCTTGGTCGCGCCCATCTGTGTCGCGGCGATATGCAGGCTCGCCATGTGGCCGATCGTCGGCTGGGTCTGGTGCGGCACCAGCTCGACGCCATGAGCCTGGCACAGCGCCTGCGCCTGTTTCAAGCCGGTGATGCCGCCCATCTTGACGATGTCCGGCTGGACCATGCGCACTCCGGCCGCGATCAGGTCGGCAAGGCCGGCGAGCGTGTATGTCTGCTCGCCGGCCGAGACGGTGATGTCGAGACGCTGCGCGACCTCGCCCATCGCCTTGACGTGGTAGTGCTGCACCGGCTCCTCGAACCACCAGTAGCCGAACTCTTCGAGTGCGCGGCCGACACGGATCGCGCCGCCGACCGAGTAGCCATTATTGGCGTCGAAGGCGAGCGGGAACGCGTCGCCGACCAGCTTGCGCACGGCCTTCGCTTTGGCGATGTCGCCGGGGATGTCGACATCGGCCTTGGTGCGGTCGGCGTCGAAGCGGATTTTCACCGCCTCCGGCTGGTTCTTCATGCGCGCCTCGACGACGCGCAGCACCTCATCGACCGTGCGCTCGCCATTGCCACCGATCGATGCATAGAACGGCAGAGCCGTGCGCCAAGCACCGCCGAGGAGCTTGTAGATGGGCTGCCCGAAGAGCTTACCCTTGATGTCCCACAACGCGATGTCGAGCGCCGCGAGCGCGCCAGTCAACGCCCCCTCGGGCCCGAGCTTGACGAGACGGTGCAGCGCCGTGTCGAGCAACACCGCATGGTCGAGCGGATCCTTGCCGATCAGCGCCGGCGCGATGTCACGCGCGATGATACCAAGCGAGGCGAGCCCGCCCTGCATCGGCGACGCCTCGCCGACCCCGAAGATACCGTCGTCGCAGCGAACACGCACCCAAGCGCTGTTTTGCGCCGGCTTGTCGTCGCGTGACCAGCGGACCTGAAAGACATCGATGGAGGAAATTTTCACGGGCGACGCCTCAGTAGTTCGAAATCTCGACGAGGTTCTCGTCGGGGTCGCGGATATAGACCGAGGTGATCGTACCGATCGCGCCGGCGCGCGGGCCAGGGCCGGTGATGATCGGCACACCGCATTTACCGAGATGCGCGACGACCTCGGCGATCGGCGTCTCGGTGATAAAACAGAGATCGCCCGAGCCGCAGGTCGGCCTGTCGGCGACGAGGCCGGGGATATTGTCGGCCGGATGCAGGTTGATCTTCTGCTGGCCGAACCTCAGCGCGGTTCGCCCTTCGCCAAAGGTCACGACCTCCATGCCGAGTACTTTTGTATAGAAGTCGCAGGTCTTGGCGATGTCGGCGACGGTCAACACGAGATGGTCGAGGCGGGCGATCTGCATGGCGGCCTCCCATGATGTTGCGGAAGCTTGCCACGCTCGGCGAAGCGGAGCCAGGATTTGGCGAATTTCATGGAGGGACGCATGAACCGGCTCGACGGCAAGGTGGCGCTGATTTCCGGCGCGGCGCGCGGCATCGGCGCGGAGACCGCAAAGCTGATGATCGAGGCCGGCGCCAAAGTGGCGATCGGCGATGTGCTCGACGAGCGCGGCCGCGAGACCGCCCGCGCGCTGGGTGACGGCGCGCTGTACCACCATCTCGACGTGACCAGCGAAGACTCGTGGCAGGCTATGATCGCGGCGGTCACGGCGCGGTTCGGCGGCATCGACATCCTCGTCAACAATGCCGGAATGTTTCTCGGCAAGGGAATCGAGGAAGCGAGCCTCGACGAGTGGGCACGGCTGGTGGCGATCAACATGACCGGCGTGTTCCTCGGCTCCAAATTGTGCCTGCCGGCGCTGCGCGAGAGCGCGCCGAAAAGCGCGCATGGCAGCGCGATCGTGAACCTCGCCTCGGTCGCCGGATTGGTCGGCTCGCAGCTCGACCCGCTCTATTCGATGACCAAGGGCGGCGTGACGCTGTTCACCAAATCCGCCGCTCTCGAATTCGCCCGCAAGGGCTATCGCATCCGGGTCAACTCGATCCATCCCGGCGTAATTCAGACCGACATGGGCGAGCAGACCTTCGCCGCACGAGCGCGGTCGCATGGCAGCAACGACACCGAGGCGGCGCGCAACGTCGCGCTGTCGACGCATCCGATTGGCCGGCTCGGAATCCCCAACGACATTGCCAAGGGGATCGTGTTCCTGGCGTCTGACGACGCCGCGTTCATGACCGGGGCGGGGCTTGTGGTCGATGGCGGGCTTACGGCGCAGTAGCCGGCTTCGCCTTTTCCAATTTCCACCAGGCTTCGAGCGTACAGGCGACCGACCAGGCTTGGGCCGGGCAGCCGCGCGGGGTGTGCGGCGGATCGCCGTCAAAAATCTCGCTGATCTGACCAAGCCCAGCATCGGAGAGATGCGGCTCGATCCCAGCGAGGATCGCCTGCGCTGCCGCGGCGTCGCCGGAGACGCGGTAATTCGCCAGCGCCCAGTGTCCGAGCAGAAAAGCCCACACGGTACCCTGGTGATAGGCGCCGTCGCGCTGATAGGGCGGGCCGGTGATGACCGGGCGATAGGCCGGGTCGAACGGCGACAACGAGCGCAGGCCGTAGGGCGTCACCAGCGGCGCGCAGGCGGCGATGACCGCGCGCTGTTGCGCTTCGTCGAGCGGGCTCGCCGGGAGGCTGACCGCGAAGACCTGGTTCGGGCGCAGGCCGGCATCGTCACCGTCCGGCCCGTCGAGCACGTCGTAGAGCCCCTGCCCGTCCGGGCGCATAAAGCGCGCGAAGCCCGAGCGCGCCTTGTCGGCCGCGAGCCGATAAGACGTGCCGCTCTCACCGATACGCTCGGCCAGCGCCGCGAGCGCGACCAGCGCGTTGTACCAGAGCGCGTTGATCTCGACCGGCTTGCCGATGCGCGGCGTCACCACCCAGTCGCCGACTCGCGCGTCCATCCAGGTGAGCTGCACCCCCGGCTCGCCGGCGCGCACCAACCCATCGGCGGGATCGACCGCGATCCCATAGCGCGTGCCGGCGGTGTAGTGCTCGACAATCGACTCGAGCACCGGAAACGCCCGCTTGAGTGCCGCGTCGTCGCCGGTCGCCGCGATATAGGCGCGCCAAGCCTCGATGTACCAGAGCGCGGCATCGACGGTGTTGTACTCGGGCGTGTCGCCCGCACCCGGGAAGACGTTGGGCAACATCCCGCCATCGACGAACCGGGCGAAGGTTTCGAGGATCAGTCGGGCCTCGTCAAACCGTCCCGTCGCGAGGCACAGGCCGGGCAGCGAAATCATCGTGTCGCGGCCCCAATCGCCAAACCACGGATAACCGGCGATCACCGAGCGGCCATCCGGCACCTCGGGGATCGGCCGAGCGATGCGATAAAGATCGGCAGCAAGCACCAGCCGCATCACCCAGCCCGGCGCGGTGGCGTCAGCTGCGTCGACGGCGATCGCCCGGTCGAGCACGGCGCGGTCATGAGCCTGGCGGCGGTCCAGCGCCGCGTCGAGATCGGCGTCGGCGGCCGGATCGAGGCTTGCCGCGTAGCCGACCCAGCGGCTGGGCACGAGCGGCATGTAGCCATCGCCGACATGGCGGTGCGCGTCGCGGTCACCGAGGCCACGCTCGCGCTCGACCGGCAGATCGAAATTCTCGTACCAGTCGCCGCGCGGCTCGATCTGCCCGCCGGTGCCGGCGATGCGCAGTGTGAACCGCCCAGGCGCGGCGACCGTGAGGCCGGCGCCCGCGACGGAAATCTCCGGATTGAAACCGGGCGGCCAGGTGTCGCCGTGATGATCGCGGCCGTTAGCCAAAAACGTGACGCCGAGCCACGCCTCCGTCGCGCCTTCGAGTTTCCAGGCCAGGTAGACCGTATCGGCGCCCGGCTCAAGCCAGATGCGATGCTCGATCGTCGCCGCACCGCAACGGAACCGCCAGCACGGCACCGTGCCCTCGAGGCGAAATTCTATAAGGCTCCCGTAGCCCTCTGGGGCAATCGCGTCGCCGCTCCAGCGATTGGTGAACAACGGACAGGAAATGCGGTCGATCGTGACGGTGGCGTCGGCTTTGGTCAGCACCAGGACGCGGCCCAGTGGCGGATCAACCGGCGCGACGAGGAGGCCGTGATAACGCCGCGTCAGGCTCAGCGCCATCGTACCAGCGGCATAAGCGCCGCGGCCGTTGCCGAGCCACCATTCACGCCGCTCGCCGGCGGCGAGATCACCTAACGTTTCCCGGCCGAACGCGACCGGAGCGAGACGGGTGAGCGGGTCTGCCATCGGCCACCCCCTATTTGGCTACCGCGGTCGCCTCCGCGCGGGTGAAAGCGATATCGGCCGGCAATGTCCGCGTACCCTGCCTGGCCTGCAGCAGAATCGCGACAAGCGCGGTCCAGCCAGTTTGGTGCGCGGCGCCGCAGCCGCGGCCGGTATCGCCGTCGAAATACTCGTAGAACAGCGGGTACTCCTGGAAATCCGGCCGGCCCGGTTGCGACGGCGGCGGGCCGAGCACCGGACGGCGTCCGTTGCCGTCGCGCAGGAACAGCCTGGTCAATCGCCGCGCCAATTCGTTGGCGACCTCGGCGAGGCTAAGAAAATTGCCGGAATGGACGGGGTACTCGACCCGGAAATCGTCGCCGTAATAGCTCTGGAAGCGATAGAGCGACTCGATCAGCAGGAAATTGACGGGCATCCACACCGGGCCACGCCAGTTCGAATTGCCGCCGAAGACCCCCGTCGTCGACTCGCCCGGCACGTAGCCGACCCCGAAGCGCGCGCCGTTATGCTCGAAGACATAGGGGTTCTGCTGATGGAACTTCGACAGCGAGCGGACGCCGAATTCCGACAAAAACTCCTGCTCGTCCAGCATTCGCCGTAGCAGACATTTCATCCGATGCCCCCGCAAGAGCGACAGCAATTGCCGCTCCGCGTCACCCTGATCGAGCCAGCGCGACACCAGCCGGGCTAGTTCCGGGCGCTTTTCGAGCACCCAATGGAGCCGCATCGCGAACTCGGGAAGGCGGGCGATCATCGCGCCGTCGAGTACCTCGACCGCGAAAAGCGGGATCAGCCCGACCATCGAGCGAACCCGCATCGGCAGCGGATCGCGGCCAGGCAGTTCGAGCACGTCGTAATAGAATTCGTCGGCCTCGTCCCACAGGCCGAGCCCGTCGCCGCCCATATTGGTCATCGCCTCGGCGATAAACAGGAAGTGCTCGAAGAACTTGACCGCGATGTCTTCATAGACATGGTCACGCGCGGCCAGCTCGAGCGCGATGCGCATCAGGTTGAGCGTGTACATCGCCATCCAGGCGGTGCCATCCGCCTGGTTGATGTGTCCGCCGGTCGGCAGAGGCGCGCTGCGATCGAAGATGCCGATATTGTCGAGCCCGAGGAAACCGCCCTGGAAGATGTTGCGGCCTTCGGAATCCTTGCGGTTCACCCACCAGGTGAAATTGATCATCAGCTTGTGGAAGACGCGCTCCAAGAAGGCGCGATCGCCCTGACCGCCACGCGCCCGCCGGTCGATCTCGTAGACCCGCCAGGCCGCCCAGGCGTGAACCGGCGGGTTGACGTCGCCAAACGCCCACTCGTACGCCGGAAGCTGCCCGTTCGGGTGCATGTACCATTCGCGCGTCAGGAGAACGAGCTGGTCCTTGGCGAATTCGGGGTCGATCATCGCCAGGGTCACGCAGTGGAACGCCAGGTCCCAGGCGGCGTACCACGGGTATTCCCACTTGTCGGGCATCAGAATGATGTCCGAGTTGTTGAGGTGCATCCAATCGCTGTTACGGCCGTACTTTCTTGCTTCGGGCGGCGTCGGCTGCATCGGGTCGCCGCGCAGCCATTCGCGGACGTCGAGCGCGTAGTATTGCTTTGACCAGAGGAGGCCGGCGAACGCCTGACGCTGCACCATCCGCGCGTCGGGGTCTTCGAGGTTGTATTGCACGGCGGCGTAAAATTCGTCGGCCTCGGTCTGCCGCCGGCGCATCACGTCGTCGAAATTCTCGCCCTCCTCGATAACCGCGAGGCGGAAACGAAAGCACGCTTGCCCGCCTGGCGGCAGTTCCGCCCGGCAATGCGCCGCGACCTTGGTGCCGACCCTTGCCGGGTTGACCGCCGAACGATCGCCGTTGACGACATAGTCGTTGATGCCGTCCTTGAAATAGCCTGGCGCGCCGGTCATGCCGAAGAGCCGCCGCGGATTGGTCTCATTATCGCAGAACAGCAGTTCGTCAGCGCCCTCGCAGGTGAAGCGCATCGTCGGGAGGTTCGGGTGGAGCGTCGTGACCGAGCCGTCATTGTGGCCCGCAAACCCGGGGCGCTCGGGGACCGTCCACCATGACCAGATGTTGCGGGCGCAGAGCTGCGGCAGGACATGAATCGCCGCCGTCTCCGGCCCGCAATTCGTCACGGTGATCTGACCGAGGATGTCGTCCGGCGCGCCCTTCGCGTACTCGACGACGACATCGAAATAACGGTTGTCGTCAAAGACGCCGGTGTCGATCAGCTCGAACTCGGGATCGCCCTGGCCGCGCCGGCGATTTTCTTCGACAAGCTGCTGATAGGGAAAAGCGGCCTGCGGGTATTTATACAGCATCCGCATGTAGGAATGGGTCGGCGTGCTGTCGAGGTGATAGTAGATCTCCTTGACGTCCTCACCGTGGTTGCCTTCGCCGTTGGTCAGGCCGAACAGCCGCTCCTTGAGAATGTGATCGTTGCCGTTCCATAGCGCGACGCTGAGGCACAAGAAGAGGTGCTCGTCGCCAAAGCCGGCGATCCCGTCTTCGCCCCAGCGATAGGCGCGGCTGCGCGCCTGATCATGCGGGAAATAGTCCCAGGCCTCGCCGGTGGCGCTGTAATCCTCGCGCACCGTGCCCCATTGCCGGTCGCTGAGATACGGCCCCCAATGCCGCCACGGAGCGCCGGTCCTCGCCTCTTCGAGCCGGTGGCCCTCCGCGCTATCCGCAATCGAGCGCCGCTCACGCGGCGGCGCGCCGCCGCCCGTCCCCTGCGCCATCTCCGAGTGTTCCTTCCCGTTTTTTGCTAATCCGCTTCAGCGAGCGCCTCCACCCTGGCGGTCGCCTCTGCTTCCTCCGCGATTTGCAGAGCGTCGTTGAATTTATTGAAAAAGCCGCAAAGTGTGATGCGCAACGTGAGCTCGACGATTTGCGCTTCACTGAAATGGCGGCGCAATCGCGCAAACATCACGTCGGGCAGCCGGCTCGTTCGTTCCGTGACCGCGATCGCGTATTCGACGACAAGACGGTCGACCTCGTCGAGCTCGGGATGATCATGCCACTCGAGCAGCCGGTCGACCCCGGCGGGGGATACGCCCTCGATAGCGAGAAACGGCTTATGGTGCGCGACGCAATAGTCGCAAGCGTTGACCTGCGACACCGCGACGATCGCTAGCTCCAGATAGCGCTTCGGCAGCGTCGCCGCGGCGCGCAGCTCCATCAACAGCGGCATCAGATGACGCAACGCCGCCGGGACATGCGCGAAGACCGCAACCTGATTGCGGAACGGCCCGTACGAGGCTGCAAATGCCTCGTAGATTTCCGCAAGTTCTCCAGGCAGCTCGCTCGCGGCGATATCGCGGACGCGGACCATTCAGCGTTCTCCCCGTCGGTCGTGACGAAACCTCTGTTGCGGCGCTGCGGCGGTCAAGTCTCAATTCTGTCGGCGGGGATACTTTTGCCCGGCCGAGCGAACACCCACATAGTTGAGCCGTCGGATGACATTACGGCAAACAGCCGGAGCGAAGCGGGAGTATCGGAATTTGTCATCTCGCTGGGGGACGCTTGTTCTGGGATTGGCGGCGGCCGGCGCCTTGTGGACCGCCGCGCACGCGGCCGAAGCGGGCTCGGTCGCGGGTTTGCGCAAGACGCTGACGATCGAGGAAAGCCATAGCGGCGACGCCAGCCCACATCTGCTGCCACTGCTCGATCGTCTCGCGGGCGCTCAGTTCGACGACGGCGCCTTGGCCGATGCCGCGGATTCACGCAAGCGCGCGCTGAAAATCGTCGTGCGCTCCTATGGTCGCGATTCGGTAAACGCCGCCGACGCGATGATCGCGCTGGCCAGCGTCGAGCTGCTGCGCCATCGCTATAGCCGGGCCGAGCCGCTGCTGATCGCGGCGGTGCCGGCGCTCGAGACACGGTTCGGCACGGACAGCCCGGCGTTGGCGGGACCACTCGCTGGACTGGCGCGTATCGCGCTCGCGCGCGGCGATGTCCCCGCGGCCGAGAACTGGGCGAAACGCGCGACCGCGATCGCCGATCGCCGGCCGACGCTGACGACCAGCGAACCGCTGCGCGCGCTCGGTGCGGTCTACGCCGCCGAGCAACGCTTTGACGAGGGCGAAAAGGTGCTGCGCACCGCAGTCGCGCGCGACCGGCAACGCGACGGGGCCGACAGCCCGGAGACGGCGCGCAGCCTGGCGCAGCTCGCCAACCTGCTGCTGCGTGCGCAGCATTTCACCGAGGCGCTGTCGCTCATCGAGCAGGCGATCGTCATCGATCAGGACCGGCTCGGCGCGAACCACCCGCTGATCGCCGACGACTTTACCGATCTCGGCCTGATTTATGCCGGGCTCGGCCGCAACGACGACGCCGGGACGGCGCTGTATTACGCGATCGATCTGCTGACCAACGGGTCGAGCGAGGAGTCGACACGGCTCGCCTATGCCGAGCTCGACCTCGTGCCGGTGCTGCGACGGCTCGGCCAGGCCGATGACGCGGAGGCGGCGTTCAAAGACGCAAAGCAAATCCTCGACCACGCTGCCGAGGAGGAGCGACAGCGCGAACGCGAAATCTAGCGGAACCGCGTAGGGCTGAGCACTGCGGCGTCGAGCCCCTTGGCGGCGATATCGGCCGGTAATCCGGCGCCATCGATCAGCGACATCGCGCAGCGCGCCATCGCCTCGGCCGTCTGGATGCCGTAGCCGCCCTGCCCCGCGAGCCAGAAAAACCCGTCCGCGAGCGGGTCAAAGCCGCACACGGTCGTCTTGTCAGCGACAAAGCTGCGCAACCCGGCCCATTTGCGCTCGACGCGGGTCACCTCGATTGTCGTCGCCCGCATCAGCCGGTCGATGGCGATCGCGACATCGAGCTCGTCGGGCTGGACATCGCACGGCTCGATCGGCGTCTCGTCGGCCGGCGAGACCAGCAAGCGCCCGGCATCCGGCTTGAAATAGAAGCCCTCGCCGATGTCTCCCGTCATCGGCCATGTGCTCGTGTCGACATCGGCCGGCGGCGCGATGGTGAGTGCGGTGCGCCGCTTCGGTACCAGACCGATGGGCGGTAGCCTAGCCAAACCGGCCACCACGTCGCACCACGCGCCGGCGGCGTTGATAATGATCGGCGCCGCAAAATCACCGGCTTTAGTCGCGGCCGTCCAAATGCCGGCCGAAGGACTGAGGCTGAGGACCTCGGCATCCGTGACGACGCGCCCGCCGCGCCGGCGCAGCAGCCGCAGATAACCCTGGTGCAGCTCATGGACGTCGATGTCCATCGCGTCGGGCTCGTAGACCGCGCCGAGCACGCGATCGGGCCGCAGCGCCGGCACGATCTCGCACACCTCTACAGCGGTAAGTCGTCGGACGCGCGGGTCGAGCGCCGACAGATCGGCCCATGCCTCCTCGAGCAACACCTCCTGGCCGGGCATTGCGAACATCAGCGCGCCACGCGGCTTGAGGATCGGGTGCTCGGCGAAGCCGTCTGCCCACGCCTCATAGAACGCACGGCTGGCGCTCGTCAGCACGCGGATCGCGCGGTTGCCGTAGGTTTCGTGAACAGCGCCGCCGAACGGCCGGTGCTGTGATAGCCCGGCTGCGCTTCTCGCTCGAGCAGTGCGACCTTGCGATCAGCGGCCAAATGCGCCGCCGCCGCGGCGCCGGCCATCCCGGCGCCAACGACGATCAGGTCGAAATTCTGCGCCAAGTTTTTGGCGCCGTCGGGCGATCAATAAAGCCGGGCGACGTAGCTTTCTTCGGTCATGCGCTCGGCTTCTTTCGGCTCGACGACCTGACCAATCTGCTCGGCGATGACCACGCCCAGCGATGGGAAATCCTTGCGCGCGACGTGCTTTTCTGGATTCCACAGGTCGGAGCGGATCAGTGCCTTGCCGCAGTGGAAATAAACCTCGTCCGCCGTTACCAGGATGGCGCTGCGCGGCGCCTTGCCGTTGACCGCAGCCGCTTCGAGCAACGCCGGATCGACGGTGATCTGCGCGCGGCCGTTGACCCGCAACGTCTCGCGAATGCCGGGCACCATGAACAAGACACCGACGCGCGGGTGCTGCAGGATGTTGCCGATCGAATCGACGCGGTTGTTACCAAGCCGGTCGGGGATCAGCAGCGTTTCGTCGTCGATGACCTGGACGAAGCCGGGCCCGTCACCCTTGGGCGAGGCGTCGCAGCGACCCTCAGCATCGCAAGTCGCCATGACGATAAACGGCGACATCGCGATAAAGGCGCGTGAATGCTTTTCCAGCTTGGGGAGCTGTTTCTTGATCGTGCGCTCGGCCGGCTGGCCATAGATTTCCCGGATTTGGCCGATGTCCTCGATGATCGACACGCTCGCCTCCCGCTTGTCCTGCGGCCTAGTATGCATGAGCAAAGAACAAGGTGCCAGAATGCCGGTTAGCGTGGTTCGCGAGACACGGACAGAAGGCGGGTTTGTCGCGCGCGTCACGATCGACCGCGCGGCTAAGCTCAACGCGCTCGACCGTACGACACTGGCCGAGATTATCGAGGCGATGACAGGGCTCGCCGACGACAAGGCGCTGCGGCTCGCGGTGGTGACCGGCGCCGGCGGCCGCGCCTTTGTCGGCGGCGCCGACGTCGACGAGCTGGCGGCGCTCGACGCCGACAGCGCGCGCGGCTTTATCACGGCGGTGCATGTGTGCTGCGACGCTTTTCGCCACCTGCCGGTGCCGGCGATCGCGCGGATCGATGGTTATGCGCTCGGCGCCGGGCTGGAGCTCGCCGCTGCTTGCGACTTCCGCGTCGCCAGCGACCGCTCGATATTCGGCATGCCGGAGGTCAGGATCGGCCTGCCCTCGGTGGTCGAGGCCGCGTTGCTGCCGGGGCTGATCGGTCCGGCGCGCACCCGCAAACTGCTGCTGACCGGCGAAAATATCGACGCTGACGAGGCGCTGGCCTGGGGCCTTGTCGATCGCGTCGTGCCGGCCGGGGGATTGGACGCCGCAGTCGAGGCGCTCGCCGTTTCGATCCTCGCCGCCGGGCCGCACGCGGTGCGGCTGCAGAAGTCGCTGATCCTCGACTGGGAGGAGATGCACACCGCCGCCGCGGTCGATCGCGGAATCGACGGGTTTGTCGAGGCTTTTGCCACCGACGAGCCGCGGCGCATGACCAATGCCGCCCGCGCCGCGATGCAGGCCCGCTGGAAAGCGCGCTGATGGCAGCAAGAGGAAAGCAAGGCGGACAAGCCGGCTTGCCGGGCCTCAAGGAAGCGATGGCACCGCCACCACATTTCCACGGCCATCGCCAGCGGTTGCGTGAGCGGTTGCTCGCCGGCGGCGCGGAGAACCTGCCCGATTACGAGCTGATGGAAGTTCTGCTCTTCGCCGGCAACCCGCGCGGCGACACAAAGCCACTCGCCAAGGACCTGATCGACCGCTTTGGCGGGTTCGCCGAGGCGCTATCGGCCGATCCCGACGATCTGTTGCAGGTGCCGGGGCTCGGGGCCGCCGGCGCGGCGGCGCTGAAATCGGTGCGCGAGGCGGCGTTGCGTCTGATGAAGGCCGAATTGAGCGACCGGCCGGTGATCGGCTCGTGGGACCGGCTCATCGACTATTGCCGCGCCCATATCGCCTACGGAAAGGTCGAGGAATTCCACATCCTCTTCCTCGACCGCAAGAACGCGCTGTTGAGGCACGAGCAGCAGCAGCGCGGTACGGTCGACCACACGCCGGTCTACACGCGCGAGGTCGTGAAGCGGGCGCTGGAGCTGGGTGCGTCGGCGCTGATCTTGGTGCACAACCACCCGTCGGGCGACCCGACCCCGTCAAAAGCCGACATCGCCGTCACCAAGGACATCGTCAATGCTGGAAAGCCCCTCGGCGTCACCGTGCATGATCAC
>DATMLO010000108.1:0-18355 GCA_035570495.1 Allostellaceae bacterium
GCTCCGGTTGAGCTTTGAGAAATGCGGCATCACGTAACGCGCGTAGAGCTCGTAGGAGCGCTTGGTCGCCTCGAAATCCGCCCAGTTATGCGCCTGGTGCAGCATCGCGCCAAACTGGCCCTGCTTGTCCTGCAGCCGCTCAATGAGCGCGATCGCATCGTCCGGTGTGCCGCAGACGCCATAGCGGCTCTCGACAAACCATTCGAGCGGATCCTTGCCCGCCGGCACAATAAAGCGCGGCTGGTTGTTGTTGAGGTAGCCGAGATAGCGCTCGAAGCCCCAGCGCGCGTTCTCATAGGCTTGCGCGCGGGTCTCGGCGATATGCATCGGGCCGACGAGGCGCAGCCGGTTGGGGTCCATCGTGCGGCCCTGCTCGGCGGCGACGTCGTTGGCGATCTGCCAATTGGAGCCGAGCGCGTCAAAGCCGAACGGGTTGGTCGCGGCGACGCAGATCATGCCGAGATCGTATTTGCCGGCGAGCCGCCCGCCCGACGGGGTCACCGCGCTGACGACCGCGACCTCCGGATAGGGCTTGGTGTAGGGCAAGAGGTGCAGCCGGCAGCCGTCCATCGTGTACCACTCGGTCTTCTCGGTGACGATCTCGCCCCGGAAGAGCCGCAGGATTGCGTCCAATGACTCGGCCATGCGGTCGCGCTGGGTGATCGGGTCGATGCCCATCATGATCGCGTCCGACGCCAGGAGACCCGGCCCGGCGCCGAACATGATGCGGCCGCGCGTCATGTGGTCGAGCTGGACGATGCGGTCGGCGACCATCATCGGATGGTGGTAGGGCAACGAGATGACGCCGGTGCCAAAGCGGATGTGCTTGGTGCGCTCGGCGGCGAAGGCGATGAAGATTTCAGGGCTGGAGACGATCTCGAACCCGGCCGAATGGTGCTCGCCGATCCAGGCCTCGTGAAAGCCCAGCCTGTCAAGCCAGGTCATCAGCTCGAGATCGCGTTCGAGGCATTGCGTCGGGTCTTCCTCGTTCGGGTGGAACGGTGGCAGGAAGATGCCGTGGCGCAGGTTGATCTCGCTCATCGCATGGCCTCGCTTATCATCAGCCGCGCAACGTTAGCGGAGTTGACCGGCGCCGCAAACCCGAGCGAAGCGCTCGCCGGTTCCTCAGTTTAAATTTCGCCTTTGCGCGCGGAAACGGACGTTGCGATCTCGGCTCGCCAATGGCGGCTCCGCGCCGATAACGGACTCTGATCTCGTCTGTACGATCGAACGGCGTTAACGTGCGCAGAAGTCGGCGGAGGGGAGATGACCGCGCCACGACTATACATGTCGGTCGTGCTGTCTTGCCTCGCCGCGCTGGTCCTTCAGCCAAGCGGCATTGAGGCGCAACCTGTGCTCTCGCCCGAAATCCAAGATCGCATTGAGCGCGTTTGCGCGTGTCTCACCACGCCAGTGATCGAGAAGGACGACCCTTGTCAAACGCTTCACGACCGCATGGCAGCCGACCGCGTGCCAGGCGTCAGCGTTGCCGTCATCCATAATGGCGAGATTGAATGGGCGCAGGGGTTTGGCGTCGCCCAATCGGGTGGGGCGCCGGTGACCACCGAGACTCTGTTTCAGGCCGGCAGCATCAGCAAACCGGTCGCCGCGATGGCCGCGCTTCGCCTCGTGCAAGAAGGCCAGCTATCCCTCGATACGGACGTCAATCAGACACTGACCTCGTGGAAGGTTCCCCCGAGCGCAGCGGCTCCGGGAGCCGTGGTCACGCTGCGCGAGCTGCTCACTCACACTGCGGGACTGACGGTGGGAGGTTTTCCCGGCTATGCCGCGGGAATGCCAATTCCCACGCTCGTTCAGATCCTGGATGGCGAGAAGCCGGCCAACACCGATCCGATCCGTCTGGGGACGCCACCCGGAAGCCGTTGGATATACTCCGGCGGCGGCTACGCGGTGACGCAGCAGATGCTGATCGACGTTTCGCGTGAGCCGTTTCCAAAGCTCTTGCACGATACCGTGCTAGCTCCCATTGGCATGACCCGCAGCACCTACGAACAGCCATTGCCGGTTGAGCTGCGCGCAGGCGCCGCGACGCCTTACAACGCCGATGGCACTCCCGTCGCGGGCGGCCCTCACACCTACCCCGAAATGGCCGCCGCCGGATTGTGGACGACGCCCACCGACCTTGCGCGCTACGCGATCGAAATCCAGCGCTCGCTGCGCGGCGAGGCCAACCACGTGCTTTCCGTGGAGATGACGAAGCAGATGCTGGTCGCCGGTCAGGGTGATTATGGCCTCGGCCCTAAAGTCGGCGGGTCGCCCGAGAATCCGTTTTTTATCCTTGGAGGGATCAACGCGGGGTTCGAGAACAGTCTCTTCGCTTATCAACGAACCGGCGACGGCGCGGTGGTGATGACCAATGCGCAACGCGGACAGGTGCTGGCTGACGCAATCATCCGCAGCATTGCCTCCGTTTACAGCTGGCCGAATTTCCTGCCGATCACGCGCACAAGCATCACGGTCGATCCAGCGATCCTGGCGACCTACGTCGGCGTTTACAAACTCAACCCGACTCTCTCCATTGCCATCACGCTGGAGAATGGGGAGTTGATGGAGCAGGCCACCAATGAGCGAAAATTCCCGATCTTCGCGGTGTCGCCGAGCAAGTTCTTTCTAAAAGTTGTCGATGGCCAACTGGAGTTTTTCACGGAGCCGAATGGCCAAGTTTCCCACCTGATGTGGCACCAGTATGGTCACGACACGCGCTGGGAACGAGAACAATAGGTGCACGCCGCACCGAACCGGGTCCGCTATGGGGCAATAGCACGGTTGATCCTGGCAAGGGGAGTGTCAGGAACGCGTCCGAAAGCAGAAGTTCAAGCTGCGGCGTTACTCGGCGCAACCCTTCTCCGCCGCTTGCGCTGACCCGGCCCGCGTCCCACCTTGTCGGCAATGACCGGCACCGACCCGCGACCCAACCCACAACCCATGGGGGACGTCCCCCGGGAGGCGCCACCCGTGGAGATGCTGCCCGAGCATATTCGCGTCGCCGGAACGATGACGCGGCCGCCCGAGGAGCGGCCGGCGCACGACACGATCGACAATATCGCCGAATGGCTGCTCGAGCCGCCGGCCGATGTCTCCGAGGGCATCCTCACATTTGACGAATTCGCCTGGCGCCTGCTCGCCGCCGGGATGCCGCTGCTGCGCGCGACGTTTCACACTGCCACGCTGCACCCGCAATTTCTCGGCACGACGGTCACCTGGTGGCGCGATACCGGCGAGACCGTGCGCATCATGATCGCGCATGAGATCCGCGATACGCTCCCCTACGAAAAGAACCCGGTGGCTCGTGTCTGCTATGGCAAGGAGACGCTGCGGCGGCGCCTCGACCGGCCGGACGAAGAGTTCGACTTCGCGGTGCTGAAGGAGCTGCGCGATCGCGGCGGCACCGATTACCTCGCTCTGCCGGCCGATGGGATTTACGGCGTCGCCTACATGCTGACCTTTGTCACCGACCGGCCCGGCGGGTTCACAGACGGCGAGATCGCCGATCTCACACGCGTCGGGCAGCGCATGTCGATCGTCGCCGACCGGCATAATCAATGGGCGATCACCCATAATCTGCTGGCTGCCTATCTCGGCGAGAATACCGGGCCGAAGGTGCTCTCCGGTCATATCCGGCGCGGCGACGGCATGGAGCTGGCCGCCGTCTTGTGGTCATCGGATTTGCGCGGTTTCACCGAGCGCTCCGACCGGTTGCCGAGCGAGCGCATGATCGCGATCCTCAACGCGCTGTTCGAGGCGCAGGCTGCGGCGATCCGCGCGCATGGCGGCGAAATCCTCAAATTCATCGGTGACGGCGTGCTCGCGATCTTCCCGATCGCCGAGCCGGGCCTGCTCGCGCCAATCGCGAAGGAAGCGGTCGCGGCGGCGCATGAGGCGGTCGACGCGGTTGCCGATCTGGGTAGTCACGCGGCAATGGCGGGCGAGCCGCCGCTGGAGATCGTCGTCGCGCTGCACGCCGGCACCGTGCATTACGGCAATATCGGCGCCGCCGACCGGCTCGATTTCACCGTAATAGGGCCGGCGGTCAATCTTGTGAGCCGCATCGAGGCCGCCGCCAAGACGCTCAGCCGGCCGATCGTCATGAGCGCCGATCTCGCCCGGCTGCTCGGCGACGACGTCGTCTCGCTCGGCCGCCATCACCTGCGCGGCCTCGCGGCGCCGCATGAGCTGTTCGCGCCGGCGTAACACCCCCATACCGCGCGTGAACCGGCAAGGCAGGCTGATCATCAGCCATGCAATGCATGCGAAGTTCGCGGTGCGGAAAACATTTCAGCCCGCAAGGCACGCAGGTCATGATGGATGACCTAAGAGCTTCCGGAGCCCGCGCCTGCCATGAGCCTGTCGCCCGAAGAATACCGCGAACATCTCGAAACCACGGCGGTGCGCGCCGGTTTCAGCTTCCCCGGCGTCGTGCTGCCGACGAGCCACGAATTCCGGCTTGGCGACATGCGCTTCCATTATCTCGACTGGGGCAACAAGGGTAAGCCGACGATCGTGTTCCTGCACGGCGGCGCGCTCAACGCGCACACCTGGGACCTCGTCTGCCTGGCGCTGCGCGACGACTACCATTGCGTCGCGCTCGACCAGCGCGGCCACGGCGACAGCGACTGGTCGCATGACGCCGACTACACGATGGGGGCGCAGCTCGCCGACACGAAGGGGTTTGCCGATCATCTGGGGCTCGACAAGTTCATCCTCGTCGGCATGTCGCTCGGCGCGATCAATTCGCTGGCCTTCGCGATCAACCACCCCGAGCGGCTAAACAATCTCGTGATCATCGATGCCGGGCCGGAGATGCGCCGGCCGGGGTCGAGCCGTATCCGCGATTTTGTCAACGGCGTCGCCGAGACCGTGACGGTCGAGGCGATCATCGAAAAGGCGCTCGAATTCAACCCGCGACGCGACCCGAAAATCCTGCGGCGCAGCCTGATGCACGCGCTGCGGCAGCAGCCCGACGGCACCTGGCGGTGGAAATATGACCGCCGGCGGTTTCAGGTGCTCGACCAGGAGAAGCACCGCGCCGAACGCGCCGCGCTCGGCGACGGGCTCAGCCGCATCACCTGCCCGACGCTGATCGTGCGCGGTGGTGAGAGCGACGTGTTCGCTGAGGAAGACGGGATCAAGCTGGCGGCGCGGCTGCCCGACGGGAAGTTCGTCACGGTGCCCAAGGCCGGGCACACCGTGCAGGGCGACAACCCGAAAGATCTGGTCGCCGAACTGCGACGGTTTTTGACCAAGGCGAATTAGCTACCGCGTCACCTTGCGGATGCGGTGGTTGTTGGTGTCGCCGATATAGACCGCGCCGTTGGGGCCGACGACCGCGCCGTGCGGCCGGTCAAGGCCCGCAGCCTCGGCCGGGCCGCCATCGCCCTCGGGCCCCTGCCGTCCGCCGGCAAAATTGCTGACGATACCGCGATGGTCGATGCGGCGGATCGCGTGGTTCTCGGTGTCGACGATCAGCAGCGAGCCGTCGCGGTCGATCGCCATCTCCTTGGGGGCGTCGAACACCGCGACGATCGCCGGTCCTTCATCGCCGGCATAGCCGCGCGCGGTGGTGCCGGCGATGGTCGAGATGATCCCGGTCGCCGGATCGACCGCGCGCAGGCTCGAACCCTGCCGCTCGAGGATGTAGACGGTGCCGTCGGGGCCGACCTTGACCGCCCGCGCGCCAAAGGTCCCAGCCGCGCGCGCCGGGCCGCCATCGCCCGAATGCTCGGCGGCGCCGGTGCCGGCAAAGGTCGCAATGATCCCCGACACAAGATTGACGACGCGCACCCGATTGTCCGCGACATCGGTGATGTAGAGCGCGGTCTCGCCGGGTCCGAAGGCGAGGCCGTTCGGCTCGGCGAGGCTCGCTCTGGCCGCCGGACCGCTATCGCCGCCATAGACCGCCTCACCGGTGCCCGCAACTGTCGTGATGATCCCCGAGGCGGCGCTGACCCGCCGCACCCGCCGGTTCAACCGGTCGGCGATGTAAAGATTGCCGGGGCGGTCGACCACCACCCCGTAGGGTTCGTTGAGCGATGCTCTGGTCGCCGGGCCACCGTCGCCGGAAAAGCCCTTCTCGTCGTTGCCGGCGATAGTGGTGATGATTCCGCGCGCATCGACACGGCGGATCCGGTTGTTGAACGTGTCGGAGAAATAAAAGTTACCGGCGCGATCGAAGCACACGTCGAACGGGCCGTTGAGCAGCGCCTTCTCGGCCGGGCCGCCATCGCCGGCAAAGCCCTTCTCACCCGTCCCGACCGCGGTCGTGATGATCGCCATGCTTCGCCTCGCAAAGAGGAACGCTTCACCGCAGAGTATGCCGCGTGGGCGCGGAGGACGCAGAGGATATTCGCATTGCCATGTTCGATGCCGTCGGTAATCCAACCCGGTTGGGGCTCGGCATCTCGTACCGACATTGACAGCGCCCCCGGCGACCCCGAGATTCACCGTCATGGAACACACGGGCGGCTGCCATTGCGGCAATATTCACGTGCGGCTTCGGCTTTCGAAGCCGCCGGAAGATCAAGCGTTGCGCGCGTGCACATGCTCGTTCTGCCGGAGCCACAACCCTCGCATCGTGGCGGACCCGGAAGGATTATTCGAGGTCGAGGCCGATGACTGGTCACTCGTCGAGCATTACCGCTTTGGCACCCGCACCTCCGATTTTCTGATCTGTCGCCGTTGCGGTGTCTTTATCGCCGCCGTATCGGAGTTCGCCAGTGGAACGCGCGCGGTCGTCAACGCGAACTGCCTGGACGATCGCGGCCGCTTTACGGCGGCGCCGGCGATGCACGAATTTCAGGAAGAAACGATCGAGACCAGATCAGCGCGGCGCGAGGCCAACTGGATGCCGGCGCTTATCCGCCGCTGATCTCTCAGTCGATCAAGCTCGGCAATAGACACATCGGGAGGATGGTCATGGCGGAGGGAAAGAAGCCCCGGCTCGTCGGCATCAATCATGTCGCGATCGAGGTCGCCGACATCGATGCGGCACTCGAATGGTACGCACGCATCTTCGACTTCACCTTGCGCGGCAAGGGCGAGCGCAACGCCTTTATCGACATGGGCGACCAGTTCATCAACATGACGCTGGTCAAGGATCACGCGCCCGAAGGCGAGGAAAAGCGCCATATCGGCTTTGTCGTCGACGACCGCAGCCAGATCATCGAGCTCGCGAAGGCGGCCGGCGCGCGGTTTGTCGAGGGGCCGTTTCTCGATTTCCTCGACCCTTGGGGCAACCGGCTCGAAATCATCGAGTACTCCAACATCCAGTTCTCCAAGACGCCGGGCGTGATGCGTGGCATGGGGCTCGACCTCGCCAAGAACGACAAGGCCAAGAAAGAGCTGGCCGATAAGGGCATGGCCGAATGACCGATTTCAGGCTCAGCCTTATCGTCCGTGGCCAGCACCCGCCGGGGGACCCGGCGAAACACCTCGCCGATGATCTCGACCTGGTGCGCGCCGCCGACCGGCTCGGCTTTGACGGGGTGGTCAAGGGTTCGCATTTCAGCGCGCATCCGTTCCAGTCGGTGCAGCAAATGCCGTTTTTGTCGTACTGCGCGGCGATCGCTCCGCGCCTGCGGATCATTTGCGGGCTGGTGCTGGCGCCGTTGCACAAGCCGCTCGACCTCGCCGAGCAGCTGGCGACGCTCGATCTACTGTCGGGCGGGCGGCTCGTCTTTGGCGCCGGGATCGGCTACCGCGACGTCGAGTTCAAGGCGTTTGGCGTGCCACGCGGCAAATTGGGAGCACGGTTCGAGGAGGTCATGCTCGCGGTCAAGCGGCTGTGGGCCGCGGATTTTGTCGACATGAAGGGCGAAGACTGGGAGCTCGACCACGCAACCTGCCCGATCAAGCCCGTGCAAAAGCCCGGGGTGCCGGTGTGGATCGGCGCCAATGCCGATATCGCGGTCAGGCGCGCGGCGCGGATCGGCGATTGCTGGTACATCAACCCGCACAACACGCTGGCGACCATCGAGCGCCAGATGGATTTGTACAAGCGCGCGCTCGACGAGGAAGGAAAGCCGTTTCCGCAAGAGGTGCCTATGCGCCGCGAGGTGTTTGTCGCATCCTCGCGCGCCGAGGCGATCCGCCTCGCTCAGCCCTATCTCGAAGAGAAATACCGCGCCTATCGCGCCTGGGGGCAGGACAAGGTAATGCCCGAGGGCGACGATTTCGACCACGAATTCGCCGAGCTGTTGGAGGATCGCTTCCTGATGGGTTCGCCGGCCGAGGTCGCGGAACAGATGGTGCGATTGAACCGCCGGCTCGGGGTCAACCACATCGTCGCCTCGGTGCATTGGCCCGGCATGCCGAATTCGTTGGCGCTGGAGCAGCTCGAGATATTGTCACGCGAAGTGATGCCGCAGGTGCGGGCGGCCTAGCGGCTGACGCATTTGAAATTGGCGTAGCGTTCGAGCAGGCCCTTTTCATCTTCGGTGCGCAGTTGCGCCACCTTGCCGTGGGTGGCGCACAGCTTGTTGGCCTCGGCGAGAACGTCATCCGGCGTCACGGTGCCGCCGTAACGGATCGACACGCTCGTGGGCGTATTCTCCAGCACGCCCATCCGCGCGCAGGCGGCGAGCCCAGCCAGAGCGGCCAGCGCGGAAATCCACGACCGCATCAATTCGGGTGGACGATCGTGCGCAGCATGACCCGGCGCTCCTCGGGCGCCGCGTCGGCGGCGCCGCGATGCATCGTCGCGATTTCGTCCCAGATCACCACGTCGCCGACCCGCCAGCGGTGATAGTAGGTGTTGTCGTCCTGGATCGAATGGTCGCGCAATTCCTCGATCAGCGGGTCGGATTCCGCGTTGGTCATGCCGACAAAGCCGTGGCAATGCGTCGGGTTGACGAACAGCACCTTGCGGCCGGTGACCGGGTGATCCTTGATCGCCGGGTGCAGGCATTCCGGCCGGTTGGCGTTGCGCTGGGCGATGTGCTCGGCGGTGTAGAGCTTGCGGGCGTCGGGGCCGTCGGTATAGCCGTGGCGGCCGGTCATGCCGGCGAGCTTGTCCTGCATCGCCGGGGCGAGCGTCTCATAGGCCGCATACATGTCGGCGAAGAGCGTGCCGCCCTTCTCGCGCGGCACCTCGACCGCGTGGAGGATTGCCAGGCGCGGCAGCTTCTCCGGCGGGTCATAGGTCTCGTCGGCATGCCAGCTCGAGGCGCGGACCTGGCCGAATTTGTCGACCCCGCCATCCTTGGCGACATTAGTGATAAACGAGACGCGCGGGTCGTCCGGGTGCCGGTAGTTTTCGAGGATATGCTCGCGCAGATGGCCAAAGCGCGCGCCGAACGCCGCGAGCTGGTGCGCGTCCAGTTTCTGATCGCGGAAGACCAGCACCGGATGGTCGCGGAAGATGTTCTCGATGTGGACGAAGGTGGCATCGTCGAGACGCGCGAGGTCGGCGCCCACGACTTCGGTGCCGAGGCGCTTGCCCAACGGCTGCAGCGACAATGCGGTCATGACATCCTCCGGGTCATTTCTCGTAGAAATAATAGCAGCCGAACAGCGCCGTGGTGCTCTTCGGATTGTCCTCAGCCATCAGCAGGACGGTCTTTTTCTCGGCGATCTCGCGCGTACAGGTGCGCATGCCGTCGCTGGGCGGCTCGCACTTCTCGATCGGATGGCCGAGCCGCTTTGCGAGAGCGGCCTTGGTCGTCTCGAAATTCGCGGCGACCACTACCGAGAAGCCGACCGCCATGCCGATGCTCTCGGGGTATACCTGCAGCACCGGAAGCCCGGCGACCGTCATGCCAGCGCGCGGCACAACGAACGCGTCGGTGTCTTTCTTTTGGGCGAAATCGGTGCGGAAGCGATCGACCAATTTCTTCATCTGCGCCGGGTCGGTCTTCCAGTCGATCCACGAATCCTGACAGGTCGCGAGGCGCTCGATCATGACATCGTCGGCGGCGCGCGCGGGATCGCCGGTCACCAGGATTGCGGCCGCGCCGGCCAGCAAAAGTGCTTTCAATAGGCGCATCGGGTCACCGGCCTCACGGCACCAGGATGATCTTGCCGATATGCTGCGACGATTCCATCAGCGCGTGCGCCTTTGATGCCTCGACCAGCGGGAAGGTCTTGTAGGTGCAGGTGCGCAATTTGCCCTGATCCCACAGCGGCCAGACCTTGTCCTTGAGCGCGGAGACGATCTGCGCTTTCTGCTCGATGGAACGCGAGCGCAAGGTCGAGCCGGTGACGGTGAGATGCTTCCGCTGGATCGCGCCAAAATCGGCCTCGATCTTGGTGCCGCCCATCAGCGCCACAAAGCACAGCCGTCCCTCGCGCGCCAGGAGGTCGAGCTCGCGCGGGATATAGTCGCCGCCGACCATGTCGAAGATCGCGTCGACGCCGCGGCCTTGGGTGAACTCCTTGCCGACGGCCACGAAATCTTGCGTCTTGTAGTTGATCGCGACATCGGCGCCGAAATCGCGGCAGGCCTGGCATTTCTCCTCGGAACCGGCGGTCGCCAGCACCTTGGCGCCAAAGGCTTTCGCGAGCTGGATCGCGGTAATGCCGATGCCGCTCGACCCGCCCTGCTGCAGGAACACTTCGCCCGATTTCAAATGAATGCGGTCGAAGACATTGGTCCAGACGGTGCAGAACGTCTCCATCAGCCCGCCGGCGTCGACGAGGCTGACGCCTTTCGGGACAGGCAGGCATTGCACCGCCGGCACCGCGCAGTATTCGCCATAGCCGTCGGCGACGAGCAGCGCGCAAACCTCGTCGCCGGTCGAGAAGCCGCTGACCCCCTCACCCAATTTGACGATCGTCCCCGAGCATTCGAGGCCCGGGATGTCGCTTGTCCCCGGCGGCATCGGATAGCGCCCCATGCGCTGCAACGTGTCGGCGCGGTTGATCCCGGCGGCGGCGATGCGGATCAGCACCTCGCCGGCTTTCGGCTCGGGCACCGGCCGCGTGCCGGGCACGAGCACCTCCGGTCCGCCGGGCTCCTTGATCTCAATGGCTGTCTGGGTTGCGGGGATATTGGCGAGCATCTGTCCTCTCATTGCGCTGTCATTGCGAGCGTAGCGAAGCAATCCCCCGCGGGGGAGCCACCTTGCCGATGAGATTGCTTCGTCGCTACGCTCCTCGCAATGACGGCGGCGACTTGATGTTTATTCGCATTTCGAGAACGGCACGCCGGTCTCGCCGGGGCGACGGCGGACGCCTTTGAAGCAACCCGCATCCCAAACGCCGGTAAAAACCTCGCCGTCCGGGCTGTGATAGATGCCCGGACCGTCCTTGCTGTCGTCCATGTAATCGCCCGTGAAGATGCCGCCATCGACATAAATCTGTGTGCCGTGACCGAAATAGTGGCCGGCCATCATGTCGCCGGTGTAGGTCTCGAAGAGCTTCCCGTCCAGCAGCCACACCAGCACGCCGTGACCGTCGGCGTAACCGGCTTTGCACCGGCCGCTCCAGATGATCGTCTCTCCCTGATGGGGTATCGAGTTCCAGACACGGCAGCCGTTGCTGTCCGCGATCCAGCCGGCGCCTGCTGCGCCTCGGCGGGAACAATCGCCGCCATTGCGATAATCGCCGCCCACACATGAGCGCGCATGCTCTTGTCTCTCCCGCGCCGGTGGGCTGGTATTAGCATAATAGACCGAGGGAGGAACGCGATGCCGAGCCTGCAGGACAAGATCGCGCTGGTGACGGGCGCAGGGAACGGGATCGGCAAGGCGATCGCGCTCGGCATGGCGGCGGAAGGCGCGATGGTCGCCGCATCCGATATCGACTTCGCCGCCGCGCAAAAGACGGTCGAGGCGATGGCCGCGCACACCAACCGGGCGCTGGCGATCGAGGCCGATTGCGGCGATGTCGCGGGCATCGACGCGATGATCGAGAAGACCGTCGCCGAGTTCGGCCGGCTCGACATCATCGTCAACAATGCCGGGGTCACCCGCTATGCCTATGTCATGGATCTGACCGAGGCGGATTGGGACCGCATCCACCGGGTCAACGCCAAGGGCGTGTTCTTCTGTCTGCAGCGCGCCGCCAAGCAGATGATCGACCAGGGCACCGGTGGGCGGATCATCAACATCGCCTCGATCGCCGGGCGCGGCCATCCCGGCTCGTCGAATGTCGCCTATGCCGCGAGCAAGGGCGCGGTGATGGCGATGACAATGCTGTCGGCGCACCAGCTCGGAGAGCACGACATCAACGTCAACGCGATCTGCCCGGGCATGACGATGACCGAACTCGGCGAGCGCAACGCCGTCGGGCGCGCCGCGGCGCGCGGCATCACCGTCGCCGAGTTGCAGGCTCAGCAGCGCGCCGGCATCCCGATCCGCCGCGCCAACACACCGGACGACATCGCGGCGATGGCGGTGTTCCTCGCCGGGCCCGGCGGTCGCAACATCACCGGCCAGGCCTATAATGTCGATGGCGGGCTGGTGAATAGTTGAGCTTTCTCCCTCTCCGCCCATTGGGGGGAGAGGGCCGGGGTGAGGTGGGGAAACTCCAGCGCTCGCCCACCTCACCCGGCCGCCGCTTTGCGGCCACCCTCTCCCCCCAATGGGCGGAGAGGGAACTTCGAATGGAATAGGGGAAACGCAATGCCTGAGACCTTCGATTACATCGTCGCCGGCGCCGGCTCGGCCGGGTGCGTCATCGCGGCGCGGCTCTCCGAGAACCCGAAGCATCGCGTGCTGCTGCTCGAGGCGGGGCCGAAGGACACCAGCCCGTGGATCCACATGCCGATGGGCTACGCCAAGCTCTTCGCGCACCCGAAGCTCAACTGGATGTACGAGAGCGAGCCCGAGCCCGAGCTCAACAACCGCACCATGTACCAGCCGCGCGGCAAGGTGCTGGGCGGCACCAGCTCGATCAACGGCATGGTCTATATGCGCGGCAACCCGGCCGATTACGACGAATGGCGCCAGCGCGGCTGCACCGGCTGGGACTGGGATTCGGTCCTCCCCTTCTTCAAGAAGGCCGAGGACCAGGAGCGCGGCCCAAACGAGGTGCACGGCGTCGGCGGCCCGCTGCGCGTCAGCGAGCACCCGGTGCGCTGGAAGCTCGCCGAGCATTTTGTCGATGCGGCGGTCGAGGCCGGCCTGCCGTCCAATGACGACTTCAACAGCGGCCACCAGGACGGCGCCGGGCATTTCCAGTGCACGATGAAGGACGCGCGGCGCTGGAGCACCGCCGCCGCCTATCTCGGTCAGGCGAAGGGCCGCCCCAACCTGACGATCGAGACCGCGGCGCTGGCGACAAAGATCCTGTTCGAGGACGGCAAGGCGACGGGCGTCGCCTACAACCAGCGCGGCAACGGCAAGATCGCGCATGCGAGGGGCGAAATCGTCGTGTGCGGCGGCGTCTACAACTCGCCGCAGCTGTTGCAGCTCTCGGGGCTCGGACCGGGCGATCTCTTGCAGCGGCACGGCATTCCGGTGGTGCGCGACATGCCGGCGGTCGGCGGCGATCTGCAGGACCATTTCTATGTCCGCATGGCCTATCGCGCCACCAAGCCGATGACCCTCAACGATGTCGGCAACAGCTTTGTGCGGCGGACGGTGGCGGGCATCCAGTATTTCCTCACCCATAGCGGCCCGCTCGCCAGCAACGGCATCTGCGCCGGCGGCTTCGCCAAAAGCGACGAGCGGCTGTCGCGGCCGGACATTCAGCTCAATTTCAGCACCTGGAGTTTTCAGGCGCGCGACAATAGCGGGGTGCGGCCGCATCCGTGGCCGGGTTTTAGCGTCAGCGCGGTGCATCTGCGCCCCGACGCGCGCGGCCATGTGCGCATCAAGAGCCCCGATCCGGCGGTGGCGCCGTCGATCCTCTTCAATTTCCTCAAGACGCAATACGACCTCGACGCGCTGCGCTCGGGGATGCGCCTCGTGCGCAAGATCACCGAGCAGCCGGCGATCGCGCCGCTCGTCCATTCGGAGATTCTGCCGGGGCCGTCGGTCAGCACGGACGACGAATACGAAGCGTCGATCCGCGCCAACGGCCTTTCCAACCTGCACCCGGTCGGCACCTGCCATATGGGGGTCGACATGAACGCCGTGTGCGACCCACGCCTACGGGTGACTGGGGTCGGCGGGTTGCGCGTGGTTGACGCCTCGGTGATGCCCTGCGTCCCGGCCGGCAACACCAACGCGCCGACGATCATGATCGCCGAAAAAGCCGCCGACATGATCAAGGAGGACGCGCGGGCAGCGTGATCGTTGTCATTGCGAGGAGCGCGTCGGCGCGACGCGGCAATCTCGTGCTAAGGTGGCCGCGGCGGATTGAGATTGCTTCGCTGCGCTCGCAATGACGAAGGAAAAGCAATGGCCCTGAAACGCATGTGCCTCGAATTGGGCATGGGCACGGATATTCGCGGCGCGGATTACACCAAGGCAGCGGTGCGGGCACTGCGCGACGCGCTGTGGCACAACTCGCTCAGCATCGCCGACGCGGTCGGGCTGCCGGTCGACTCGATGCAGGTCGAGGTGCGGATCGGCGTGCCGCACCCCGAGAAGGTCGACAAGGAGGCGGTGCTGGCGATCCTGCCGCATGGCACCGGCACGGTGACCCTGGTCGAGGGCGGGCTCGAAATCCCCAACGACGCCGGCACCAACTCGACCGTGCTGGCGCATGCCTGCGCCATCGTGCGGCTGGACGTGTGAGGAGCGCGAAAATGGCGGCGAAACGCATCATCCTCGAAATGGGGTCGGGCAATGATCTGCACGGCGGCGACTACACCAAGGCGGCAATCCGCGCGGTGCAGGACGCGCTGCATCACTCATCGCTGACTTTTCTCCGCTCGTTCGGGCTCGACTCGAAACAGATGCAGGTCGAGGTCACGATCGGCGCGCAGCAGCCCGACAAGGTCGATGCCGCCGCGGTCAAGGCAACCCTGCCGCACGGCCAGGTCACGGTGAACGTCGTCAAGGGCGGGCTCGACATCCCGAGCGACGAGGGCCACGACACCGCGGTCGTCGCCAGCGCCGCGATCGCGGTGCGGATGCCGTTGCCGCAGGTCGGATAGCTGCAAGGACGATCCTGCGTCCTTCGAGGCTCCCACCGGTCAAGCCGGTGGTCGCACCTCAGGATGAGGGAAATTGTCGGATGGCCTCACAAACGTTCCTCATCCTGAGGCGCCTCGCGCAGCGAGGCCTCGAAGGACACCGCGCCGCTCATCCAGCTTGTCTCAAGCGGCGGGCCGACTAAGATCGGCGGCGGAACGATCCCCCCAACGACCAGGAGCGTAAGATGGCAGTCACGTTGTATAGCGGCTTCGTGCCGGTTTGCGTGCAGCTTTTGACGGGCCTAAAGACCGTCCTCCAGAAGGCCGAAGAGCACGCGACCGCGCAAAAGTGGGACACCGCCGTCGTGCTGAACCTGCGGCTCTACCCCGACATGTTTACGCTCGAGCGGCAAGTGCGGCAGGTCTGTACGCATTCATCCGGGGCCGGCCGGGTCGCCGGGGTCACGCTGCCGTCCTTCCCTGACCAGGACAACAGCTTTGCCGAGATGCAGGCGCGCATCGACAAGACCGTCGACTTCCTCAAGGGGCTGAAGGCCGATCAGATCGACGGCAAGGAGGATACGGTCATCACCGTGCCGATGGGTGGCCAGCCGCGTGAGTTCAAGTGCCAGAACTACCTCTACCATTTCGCGATGCTGCAGGTGCAGTTCCACGCGACGACGGCGTACGACATTATCCGCAGCACCGGCGTCAACATCGCCAAGCGCGACTATCTCGGCCCGATGCCGACGTAGGGTTCGGCGGAACTAAAACCTCGGGACAGATAGAGTCCCGGGGTTTTCATTGCTCAGGAGCTCGCCGCCGCCGCTTGGGCTTCGGCAAGATACCGCATTCAATTTTGCCATCTGGATAGATCGAGAAATCGACATTTGCGGTTCGAGACAGTCCGGTGAATGTCCATTGCTCGACGGGCGATGATGCCAACTTCCGAAACAAAGCTATTTCTTCGGGCGGCCTATGATGAATTTGCGCTTTGTCCGGCTCTCCTAAAGCTGCCTCGATAGCTTCCTTCGTGTGGAGATTTGCGACTAAGGCCCGGAGGCGAACCGCCTCCTTACCCGAAACCTTTGCAAAAAGACTGTCTCTTCTGGATTCGGACGCCACTCCTCCGCAGAACGGGCAGTGATAAATCATCAGAGAGCCGTTTAGTACTTTGTCTTCGAACGAGTACTCGTTTAGCTCCTCGTCAAATTTTATGGGATACATTGGGCTCTGCGCCGCCCGCGTTAGAAATACGCAGGTACAGGGTGTCGTGGTTACTGATGCAAACGTGGGCATCTCATCCCCGCCCGATATAGGGCATCTTGGTCGCCATCACCGTCATGAACTGGACGTTCGCCTCCAGCGGCAGGCTCGCCATATAGCGCACGCCGTTGGCGACGATGCGCACATCGATGCGCGCCTCGGCCTCGGTCTTGCCAGACGCCTGCAGACGGCCGACCGAGGTGTCGGTGTTGCGCTCGGTCGCGGCGTTGCCGATGTCGATCTGGCCGGCGGCGATGTCGAGATGCCGCCCGTCCAATGACAGCGACCGGGTGAGGCCGGTCAGCGCGTGCTTGGTCGCGACATAGGGTGTCGAATTCCGCCTGGGCACATGCGCCGACACCGAGCCGTTGTTGATGATGCGGCCGCCGCGCGGGTCCTGCTCCTTCATCATGCGAAACGCGTGCTGGGCGCAGAGGAACGAGCCGGTGAGGTTGGTCTGCACCACGTTCATCCACTGCTCGTAGGTCAAATCCTCGAAGGGCACGCCGCGCGTGCTGGTGCCGGCATTGTTGAAGAGCAGGTCGATCCGGCCGTAGACCTCCTTGACCTTGGCGAAAAGCGCGTCGATCGACGACTTGTCGGTGACATCGGTCGGCACGGCGAGCGTGCGGTCAGGGGCGTTCGATGAGGCCACCGCTTCCTCGAGCCTATCCTTGCGGCGGCCAGCAAGCACGACGGTCCAGCCGTCCTCCAGCAGCGCATGCGCCGAGGCGCGGCCAATGCCGCTCCCGGCCCCGGTGATCACGGCAATTTGTCCTGGCGTCGCCATCGCTCAAAACTCCCCGTGTGACGCTGCAAGTGCGCCATCATCATGCGGGCGCGGCAGTGAGGGCAACCCGCCATCGCCTTGCTCGCCGATTGCAAACCGCGCATCTTCCGAACGAAATACGCAACCTAACGCGTGCGACAAAAGAGGGACGCGGAATGCAGACGACAGCAACCGGCCGGGCGCTATGGGCGCCGCGCTTTCTCGGGATCATGCGTATCGTCATTGGGTTGCTGTTCTTCCAGACCGGTCTGGCAAAGCTATTTGGCTGGCCGCATGTCGCGATGTTTGAGAACGTGCAGGCGTTCCAGCTGATCTGGTTCGCCGGAATGATCGAGTTGATCGGCGGCGCGCTTTTCATGATCGGCTTGTGGACTCGCTGTGTCGCCTTTGTCCTGTCCGGCGAGATGGCGTTCGCCTATTTCATCGGGCACTTTCCCCACGGCTTCTTCCCGATCGTCAACGGCGGGACGGCCGCGATCCTTTACTGTCTCATCTACTTCTTCTACTTCCTCGTTGGCTCTGGTTCCTACAGTATCGACAACACGCGCACTTGATCCCCATTGCCCGGGCTGTAGGCAACGCCTACATCTCCCCCATGGATCAGCCATCGCGTCGCCCGCCCGAACCGGAAATCATCCCGCCCGGAGCGCCTTTGCCGCATGAGCGCGGCATCTGGGCGAGCGCCGACACCCACCGCACGCATTATGTCTACGCGACGCGGATCGGCCCGGTCGGCGCGACCTTGCTGGCGCTCGGCTTTGGCGCGGTCGCGGTAATGGGAATGCTGTTCCTGTTGAGCGCGGCTTTTGTCGGGCTGGCGGTCGTCGGCGCGGTGACGGTGGGCGCCGTCGTCGCTGGCATCTTGCGCCGGTTCAATCAGCCGCTACGCTAGCCCCCTGCGGCTTCGCGGGGAGGAACCAGTGGCCAGCGGATCAAGCGGCGTTCTTGACGGCATTCGCGTCCTCGATTTCGGCCGCTACATCGCCGGGCCGTTTTGCGCGGCACTGTTGGGTGATCTCGGCGCCGAGGTGATCCGCGTCGAACGCCGCGAAGGCGGCGAGGATCGCGGCATGATCCCGGTCGGCACGGGGCCGGATGGCGGCGGCGCGATGTTTATCGCGATGAACCGCAACAAGCTCGGCATGACGCTCGACCCGGCAGCGCCCAAGGGGCGCGAGATCGTGAAAAAGCTGGTGGCGACCGCCGACATCGTTGTCGCCAACCTGCCGCCGCGCGTCCTGCGCTCCCTGGCGCTCGATCTCGACAGCCTGCGCCAGGTGAAACCCGACATCGTCCTGACCACCGTCACCGGGTTCGGC